>JAHCBC010000003.1:689773-1034660 GCA_019634595.1 Akkermansiaceae bacterium | reverse complement strand
ACCTGCAATGGATGCCCGGAGCATCCCATCGGATGGGGAGCGGAGATGGAGAGATCGATTGAGATGGCTGGTTCCACTTCAGATTGGGTGCCATCCATGAAAGGCAGGGATGCCATTCCATGGCGTCCGGCAGGGTGAATGTTCCGTGGGTGAATGTTCCGTGATTCCTAGGATTACAATTCTTTGGCGATCCTTCCCCTCTCCAGAAGGATCAAGGATCGACGATGGGAAATAGTCCACTTTAGGGTACACGGCGTTGTCTCCGCCGGACGCCATGGAATGGCGTCCCTGCCTAGGAATTCCTTGGCCGCTGCGGCATTGCCCATGAAAATGCTCCAACTCCGGTCAACGGATCCAGAAGCACCCTTAGGAAATGTGGTCGGCCGATCTGACGGTGATGGAAATCTAGCGGTATGTAGCCTTGAAACTACAGAGGCAGGATCAAGATCTGCCATGTCTGAAAGGCCAGCCGCGGGGTCCTATGAAGATCACTTCACGGACAGATCTTTGGCGAAATAGCGCACACGGTTCTCAACCAAGGCTTCGAAGTGCTTGTAGAAATCCGCGACGTATGGGGTGGAAAGATGCTTCGCGTAGGCAGTGGGGCTTTGCCACCGCTCGAACAGGACGAACTTGCCCGCGGGTTCGGTCGACCGGTAGAGCTCGAACGCGAGATTTCCTTCCGCTTTCCGTGCTCCCTCGATGACTTTGTCGAACTCGCTGAGAAACTCTTCCTTGAGCTGCTCCTTCGGTTCGAAGATGACGATGAGGTTTTCGCTTCCGGATAGATCACCGGCGGGAGGCTTTGCGGTGGTTGTCGTGCGGTAGGGCGCCATTTTGATGACTTCCTTCGCGGCGGTCTGTCCCTCATCCCTGACTTTCCAGGCGGCCTGGACGTATGGCTGCTTGAGGTGGTCATCCAGCGCGGCTTGATCGCTCCAAACCTCGAACTGGTGGAAGATCTCGGGAGCATTCTTGTCCTGATAGAAATCGAAGCGGGGAAGGGTCGGCTCCTTGCGGGTCTCTTCGACGCTTTTCCGGACGGCTTCGATGTAGCGTTCGTGGATCTCCGGTTTCACGGAGACCTTGACCCATAGGGCAAGTTCCTCGGCCGGGAGCAATGGGGTGAGGGCCGCGAAGATACCGCACACCCAGGTGGTCCGTGTTTTCAGTCCCGTCATCATGAGGGGAGTATTCCCCATATCGTGGGAAACTCAACCGCTTGTGGCGGGGGGATGGACGCAGGCCGCTCAGACGCCCACCACTTCACCATAAAGCGTGAAGCCGGTGGAGGCGTGGATTTTCACGTCCACCATTTCACCGGTGAGGCGTTCGGCATTGCCGTCGAAAATGACGATCTTGTTCTGGAACGTGCGGCCGGAAAGTTTGGCGGCATTGTTCTTGGACGGTCCTTCGCAGAAAACCTGCTGGGTGGTGCCCACCAGTGCCTCGTGCTTCTCCTTGCAGATGCGGTCAACCACGGCGAGCAGCCGCTTGTTGCGGTCACCTTTCTCCTCTTCGGAAAGCTGGTCTTCCATCTCCGCGGCCGGCGTGTTGCGCCGCTTCGAGTAACGGAAGACGAAGGCGTTGTCGAACTGCAGGCGCTCGACGGTATCGACCGTCGCCTGGAAGTCGTCCTCCGTCTCACCGGGGAAGCCGACGATGATGTCCGTGGTGATGGCGAGGCCGGGCCGGGCAGCCTTCATCTTCTCGCAGATCTCGATGAATTTCTCATTCTTGTATGGACGGCGCATCAGCTTGAGGATGCGGTCCGAGCCACTCTGCATCGGGAAATGGATGTGGGAGGCCAGCTTCGGCAGGTAGGTGAAGGCGGCGACAAGATCGTCCCGGTAGCCGATGGGGTGCGGAGAGGTGAAACGGATGCGTTCGATGCCCTCCACTTCGTGGACGGCCTCAAGGAGCTGCACGAAGGGGGATTTTCCATCCACTTTCGGAAACTCGGTGCGGCCATAGAGGTTCACGATCTGGCCGAGCAGGGTGATTTCCTTTACGCCTTGGGCGGCGAGACCCCGCACTTCCCCGACGATCTCCGCGATGGGCCTGCCGCGTTCCTTTCCCCGCGTGTCCGGGACGATGCAGAAGGAACAGCGCATGTTGCAGCCCTGCATGATCGAGACAAAGGCGGAGGCGTTCTTCGCCTTCGGCAGGTGGTCGCGGATGGTGTTCTGGGAGCCTTCCTCATCCGCGATGTCGCAGACGCTCGCGCCCTGGAGGGAGAGGGACGGATCATCCATGCGGGCCTCCAGCCGGCGGCGGAGAATGGTGTCCACGTAGTCGAAGACCTTGTGGTATTTCTGGGTGCCCACCACCACGTCCAGGCGCGGGATGGTTTGGAAAAGCTCCTCGCCGCGGGACTGGGCCATGCAGCCCATGAAGCCGTAGACCACATGCGGGCGCTTCTCCCGCAGGTTGCTCATCGTCATACCCATCTTGCCGAGCGCCTTCTGCTCCGCCTGGTCCCGGACGGAGCAGGTGTTCACCAGGATGGCGTCCGCCTCGTATTCGTCCGCAGTGACCATGTAGCCGCCTTCGGTGAACATGCGCGCGACTTGCTCCGAGTCGCGCTCGTTCATCTGGCAACCGTAGGTCTTTACGTAAACCTTGGGCATGATCTTAAAGAGGGAACATCGAACGTCCAACACTGGACGTCGGAGGCACTCAGGCGAGCTTCAACCGCTCGTCGGATTCCAGCTTCGCGGTCAGTTCCGGCCAGCCGCCGGGAATCTGAAGGTTGAAGCAGTAAAGATACACGGTGAGCATCTTCGGGTCGAAGATGTCAACGAGCTTGTCGATCGTGGTGCCAAGGCGCTCTGCGTCGAGCTTCTTCGGCAGGTCGCCGACGACGGACCCCTTGCCATCGTGCGGGATTCCCAAGCCGTCGCAGAACATCGCGAGGAGCGACTGCTGTGCGGACATGAGGTAGGCCTGCAGGAGATGCTCGCCGATGGTGTCACAGGCGTTCAGCTTGAGGGTTTTGAGGATCCACGCATATTGCTCCGGAAGGGTCTTTTTCTGGATGAAGACGGGGCGGAGCTTCCGGTTGGTGGCCAGTGTGGCGACGGCGGATTTATAGACATTCCGGTCGTTGGCACGGAACCAATCGAGGATTTCGGTGACAATGGCGGGATCGACTGCGGAGTAAAGTTCGTGCGCTTTCACGTTGACGGGGAAAAATGGAGGACGGCGAGTGAATGCGCTCGGAAGGCCCGTGGCAAGGCCGGAAACCGCAACCCGTTGAGGTGAAATTCACGGCAGGGTCGCTCACTTTTCCGGCCAGAGCGTGGCCGGGGTGATCTCCGCCAAGGAACGAGTGCCGGTGAGGGCCATGGTGATCTCCAGCTCCGCCCGCAGGATTTTGAGCACATGGGCCACGCCGATGGCACCTGCGGCGGCGAGCCCATGCAGATACGGCCGACCGATCATCACGGCGGAGGCCCCCAGGGCGATTGCCTTGAAAACGTCCGTCCCCCGGCGGATGCCTCCATCGAGAAAGATGGGGATGCGTTTGCCGATGCTCTCCGCCACCCGGGGCAGGGCATCGATGCCGGCGGGCAGGGTGTCCAGCGTCCGCCCGCCGTGATTTGATACGATAATGCCGGCAACACCTTGTTCCAACGCGATGACGGCGTCCTGCGGGTCCAGGATGCCTTTGACGAAGACGGGCAGCTTCGTCCGTGCCTGGAGCCATGCCAGATCCTTCCAGGTGGGGGAGGCATCCAGCAGCTCGCTGCCGAAGACCTTCGTGGCCGGGGGAGTCGGCTTCATGCCGCGGAGGTTCACCGCCTCGATCCCCGGAGGCATGCGGAAACCGGCACGCTGCTCGCGGTTGCGGAGGCCGCTGAGGGGGGCGTCCGCCGTCACCACCAGGGCCTCATACCCGGCGACCTCCGCCCTGCGCACCAGGTCGGCGGTGAATTCGCGGTCCTGCTGGATGTAGAGCTGGAACCAGAGCGGGGTCTGGGAGGCGCGGGCGATGTCCTCCAGGGAGGTGCTGGCCTGCGTGCTGACCACCATGGCCGCCTGCATCGCGGAGGCACCCAGTACGGTGGCCAGTTCTCCTTCCGGGTGGAAAAGATGGTGGGAGGCGGTGGGGGCCAGAAAGATCGGGTGCTCGTAGCTCCTCCCCGCCAGGTGGAGGCGGGTGTTCGCCCCTTGGAACTCCCGGAACAGCCGGGGGGAAAGGCGGATGCGCTCGAAGGCGCTGCGGTTCTCCCGGAGGGTGGATTCATCCCCGGCACCACCGGAAAGATAGGCCCAGACGGACGCCTCCAGCCGCTCGTAGGCGAGCACCTCGTAGTCCTCCACGGAGACGATGTCGGGAGGGATGGAGGAGAGAGGAGGGAGGGGCGTGGGCATGGCTGGATGGTCCGTTATCTCTCCGGAGAGCATGCCACGGACCACGACCCGCGCCGATGCAAAATTTTCCCGTCCGCGCGTTCCGCGCCCTCATGCACCTTGCATCCGTTTCATGCGGAATAACTCCGCGAAGCCGTGGAATGCCGGTGTTTTCACGGGAAATCCGTTGGGCACGCGCCGTGCGACGTTGGCGGTAGGACTTTCCAAAGCCCCGAACCCCAACCACCTGCCACCATGAAAACCACGGAATCAAATGAATCATGCATCCGCGTCTGCAACAGCCTGCTCCGCGGGGAGCTTTCCGCTGTCGAGACCTACTCGCTCGCCATCAACCACTACGCCGGGAAGCCCGCTGTCGCGGAGCTTCAGAAGATCCGCACGGAGCACGCCCTGTCCGCGGCCCGCTTGTCCCAGAATGTGCGGGAAATGGGCGGCACCCCCGAGGAGGAATCCGGCGCGTGGGGCGTCTTCGCAAAGGTGGTCCAGGGAACGGCCAATCTCTTCGGCGAGGACTCCGCCTTGGAATCCCTCAAGAAAGGAGAGGAAAAAGGCAGGTCCGACTACGAGGCCGTGCTTGAGGGCGACGAAATGATGCCTTCGCACAAGGAGGTCGTCCGCAGCGAGCTGCTTCCCAGGGTCAACCACCACATTGCGGCTCTGGACCGGCTTGAAAAGCTGGCCTGAGTCCAAGGCAGGTTCGCACGCCGCCGGTCCTTCCGGGCTGGCGGCAACGCCGCTCAGAACCCGATCAAGTTCCCCAGCTCCTGGTCGCTGAAGGCGTCCAGGTGATCCGCGGCGGCGATCAATGCCTCGGTTTCCGCGAGATCCTGTAGATCGTCATAGGGATCGGCCTGTGCAGGAAGCTCCACCGCAGCGAGCGGAGTTTCTGCGGAGATCGGCCCCGACGGTGGATGCGAAAGGAACATGGCGGCCAGTGCCACCGCTGCGGTGACAGCGGCGAATCCAGCAATGGGTGCCGGGGCGAGCAGGCGTTTCCACCACGGCTCCGGGGCTGGTTCAAGCCTGGCCATCCTCACGAGATCATCCGCGAATGAGTCGCGCGCCTTCAACGGTGCGGCTTCATCGAGCAGCTTCCAGACGGCGTCAGATTCCCAGGAATCATCGGGCGGAGGAGTGGAATGGTTCATGGTCGGCGTGGGGATTACACATGGGAAAACCCGGGCTGTGCGAGAAAGTTGCGCCCTTCTTCACGAAAAATTAAGGTTCAGACCCCGCGCTTATCACCCCAGATCCGGACGTGCAGGCGGTCGCAGAAGCGGAAGCGTCGGTCCCTGCAGATTTCCGCCAGCCATTCGGACGTCCGGTCCAGCTCTGCGGAGGTGCGGCCTTCCGGCATCAGCAGGATCCGTTTCCGCGGCAGGCCGTGTTGCAGGATGTAGTGTTCGATCTCCTCCAGATCCGCCGGAGTGGCCACCACGAACTTGAACCATGCATTCGGGTGCAGGGTGAAAAATGCCAGCGCCGCCGGGTTGATGCGCGTTTTCTCCAGCATGCCGGCATTCCCGAGCTTCGGCGAGATGTTGAACTGGTTCACCGCGGCGGCGAACTCCGGCGTGGGGATGCGCGTGCCGTTCGTCTCCACCTCGAACTGGTGCTCCGGATCCTCCGCGCGGATGTGGGAGATGACTTTCAGGAAATCCTCCTGCTGCAGCAGTGGCTCCCCTCCCGTGATGACCGTGCGGTCGCAGTCGTAGGCCAGGATGCGCTCCGCCGCCTCCGCTGGCTCGATCTCGAAGGTCACCTCCTCCTTCACGTGCTTTTTGTAGCCGGGAATGCTGTCCTTTTCATGCGCCCACGGTGTGCCCTCGAAGTTCCACGTGTGGTCTGTGTCGCACCAGAAGCAGCGGAGATTGCAGCGGGAAGCGCGGATGAAGACGGCGGGCGCGCCCGTGCTGATCCCCTCACCCTGGATGGTGTGGAAGATCTCCGGACCGCCGTTGAGCTTCGCCAGCTTCACGGCGACAGTCTAGGACGGGTGAGGAATGAGTCGACTGAAACCCGCGGCTCCCTAGCTTTTCGCCATGGGCAGCATCATCATCACCGGCCGCGGCGATTCCGGGGAAACGGACCTCCTTTTCGGAAAGCGGATTGCCAAATCCTCCCAACGGGTCGCCGTGCTCGGTTGCGTGGACGAGTTGAACGCCGCACTCGGCCTTGCACGGGCCGCCGCGCATGACGGGGAGATCATCCGCCTCATCGACGGCGTGCAGGCGCAGCTTGTCGGCCTCATGGGTGAGCTGGCCTGCGTCCCGGAGGATGTGCCGCGCTACGCGGAGCGGTTCAAGGGGGCGCTGACCATGGAGGACACCCTGCGGATCGAGGAGACGGCGAAGGCCTACGAGGCCCGCGGCATCCGCTTCACCGGTTGGGCGAGGCCCGGAGCGGAAGGCTCCATGATGAAAGCCGGCCTTGATTTCGCCCGCACCATCGCCCGCCGCACGGAGCGGGAGGTTTGGATCCTCCACGAATCCGGCGAACCCATCGGGGAAGCCATCCGCCTTTATTTCAACCGGCTCTCCGATCTGTTCTGGATCCTCGCCAGAGTGGGGGGCGGGGAGGACTGATGCTTTAATTTCGATTCCGATGAAAATCGGTGTTGCCAACCCCGTGGGGAGTTCCTAGCGTCCCCGCCCACTCCTTAGGGCAGGTGTCAGAGTGGTCGAATGAGCACGCTTGGAAAGCGTGTGTGCGGGTAACCGTACCGAGGGTTCGAATCCCTCCCTGTCCGCCATCAAACCCCAGTTCCGCACGCGGAACTGGGGTTTGATGTTTTCATCCGGGAGGGCCGAGAACTCCATCGAGCGGAGCGAGAGGTTAGAAAGCCCCGTGAGCATTCCCGAATCATCTGCGGAAAGCGCAGCCAATCCGCGTGGATGTGCGCAGCGCATCAATCCTTCCTGTTGAGCAGGCACTTCCGGCGGGCAAATATTCTACACGGATGACTGAAAAGTTCCTAGAAACAGGATAACAATCACGTGGTCAAATTTTCGTTGATTGCGAAAATAAAATTCGCTAAATTTGCCACTAGTGTGAATTCTCTCTCCAAAGATTCTCTCGATCAAGCATTCGGAGCACTGTCTGCATTCCTTCACGAGGCGGGAGCGGAGCCGGAGAGTTTCGTATTGATTGGCGGATCAGCATTACTGGCACTGGGCCTCGTCACGCGGGTCACCCGGGATGCGGAAATCCTTGCGAAGGTTGATGCCGGTTTGGGATTGGTGGATCCCCGGCCGCTTTCGCAGTCCTTGCAAATGGCTGCCCTCCGGGTAGCCCGGGAACTGGATCTGGATGATGGGTGGCTGAATACTGGCCCAGCGGATCAGGTGGTTGCAGGACTTCCTGTTGGTTTCTGCGACCGCCTGAGTGCGATGCAATACGGGACACACCTGAAGGTTTATCTGCCGGATCGGTTTGACCTTATCCACTTGAAACTTTTTGCCGCAGTGGATGACGGAGGCGTGGGAAGGCATGTCAAAGATCTGGCTGCGATGTCGCCCAGCGATGGGGAACTGTCAGAGGCCATTAACCGGGTGCTTTCCCAGGATTCCGGCGAGGTCTTTCCGGCACTTGTACGGCAAGCCATGAAAGAAATGGGATATGACCGGATCGTTGGCAGACTTTAGGAGCCTATGCCTTGAGGCGGCACTTGATCTTCTGTGGCGGCAATGGTGCAGCCTCGGAGTGGCGGGGCATGCCCGGGCCGCTGCACCGGGGCGGGTGATCGATCTGGAGGCGCTGATACTGGCGACCACCCGCTTGGGCATTCACGAACCGCGCCTTTTCAACGAGTGCCTCGATTGGCTTTCCCGTTTCGGCTCCTTTGTTCATCTCCAACGGCTCAAGACCTTGCAGGCGGAAACAAAGCTGGCTGATCCGGCCATTCTTTCCGCCATGGCTGCGTGGTTGGTTGAGAAAGGTGGCCAGCCGAAGTGGAAGGCCCATGTAAGCCACGGGCCGGCGAAAGAGAGTATTGGGGCGCTGTCTTCGGGTGAGGGTGAGACGGCTCCGTTGGTTGCCCGCCAAGGAGTGTTCCGGACTCCCGTCAGGATCCGTGGTATGAGCAAGGCTCCGAATCCCACGTTGGCACCGAACCTGTTGTTGTCGTTGCGGGCGTTGATTGGCGTCAGCGCACGGGCGGAAGTGATCCTATGCCTTTCTTCGAGGCCTGCCGCAAATCCGTCGGAGATCGCGCGGTTGACGGGCTACAAGGCCCGCACGATGCAACTCCTGTTGCAGGAAATGCTCTTGTCGGGGCAGGTGTTCGCTTCTGAGCTTCCGGATAGAAAGAAGACGGCGGGCAGGGGGCGCTCCCGCCGCTACCACATGAAGGAACACGATTGGCGCTTTCTCACCGGCGGACAACCTTTGCCGCAGTGGACTGTCTGGCCCCCACTGTGGTCGTTGGTCTGCACGGTGGTGGAGGCATTGCCGGTTTCCGGTGAGCCGGAGAAGCATCAGGCGGTGGTTTCATCGAAAATCAGGGAGAAGCTCGCCGCTGACGGGGAGGCTCTGGCTGCCGCCGGTTTTCTGCCTGCTCTGGATGTCCGCCCCGGCGCTCCGGGTGCGGAACTCCTGGACACGTTGGAGGTTTCGTTGCCGCAACTGTTGGGGGAACTGTAAAAAGAACTGAATGAAGGAACCCGGCAAATGTGGCCGAAAAATGGCCGGCTGGCCTATCCTTTTGTTTGTAGCTTGGAAGTGCCGGGAACAGGACTCGAACCTGCACACCTTTCGATACCAGAACCTAAATCTGGCGCGTCTACCAATTCCGCCATCCCGGCGGGATGTGCCGTCTGTGTAGGGGATGGGGGTGGGATACGGGAAGGAAATTCGCCCTCCCCGCCGATGCGCCGGAGAACCTGATCGATGTCCTGCGGCGCGCATTCATCGAACAGGGCGAGGGCCCTCCGGATTTTTCTTTGCTCGAGGAATCCGGCGATCGCGCCACCCAAAGCGAAAACCGCGGCGACGATCGCCCAACCGGACCAATGGGAGGAAAGGAACAACACAAGAAGACAGGGAGCCAGGAAGTAACCTGAAAATGATCTCTCGCGTTTTCTGAGGGCGGCGAGATCGGAGTCCTTGGAGTAGGCGTCGTAGTTGCGCCGGTGGTCCCTGAACTTTTTCAGGAATCCAATCGTCTTCAGTCGCGACCTTTCAGGATTCATGGGGATTTCAATCCCCCCGGTTGTAGAGGTTCTGGCTCCGGATTCCATGAAAAATCCAGCACATGGAACCTGGTGCCGAGCTGGCCGGGGTGGGTCAGGCTCTGGAACTGCCGCAGCAGGGAGGCGTCCGGGCGGCCTTCCATGGAGAGGAGGAACTCCCGGGCGGCCTCCGTGAGCCAGGCGCTCTGGGTTTTCATGGAATTGATCCGGCAGCCCAAGGCGATGGCGGCGTCCGCTGCGGCGGTGAAATCCACATGGGCGGTGATGTCCTCATCCCCGGGAGCGATGAATGGGTTTTCTCCCGCACGGTGTTTCGAGAAGGTGCGCAGGGTTCCGGTGGTGCGGGCGGGATGGTAGTAGGCTTCGTGGTCGTAGCCGTAGTCGAACCACAGCAGCAGGCCATGGCGGAGAGCGCTGAGGAATGGCCGGAAAAATTCGCCGTAGTCCCGCCGGATCTCGGTCAGATAGCCGTCGGGAAAGTCGCCTGCCGGGCCATGGGGATAGGGCGGACCCTGGGTCATGGCGAATTTTCCACCCTCCTGCGCCACCAGGTATTCATGCCAGATCCCTCCGGCTCTGCCGATGATCTCGAAGGGCAGGGCGTCCAGCACCTCGTTGCCGAAGGCGATACCGGGAAGTGGGGCTGCGGCCAGATCTCCGGCGGAGGCGACGAAGCGGACATTCCCCCATGGCGCGAGTTTTGCCCGCTGGGCGGCCTGGAGACGCGGCAGTGGTTCAGGGATGGCATACTCCAGCGCGGAAAAGGCGGCGGGGGAGATGGACGAGATCTCCGTGAGGATGTCGGCAGCCAGGGTGCCGTCATGTGCCCCCACCTCGATGACGCGCCACGGGGAGGGCTGCTGGTTTTCCTCCCACCAGGCGATGAACCGGCGGGCCAGGATCCTGCCGAAAAGCGGGCCGACACTCACGCTGGTGAAGAAATCCCCCTCACGGCCCACCTGGCGGAGATCCTTCGCGTAGTAGCCGTATTCCGGATGGTAGAGCGCCAGGCTCATGAACTCCGGGAAGGAAATGGGGCCGCAGGAGGCGATTTTTTCTCCGATCACCCGGAGCAACGCGGGGGTTGCGGGAGTGTCGCCGGTCGGGTAGAGGTTGGGGAGCGTCTCCGTCGGCTGTGGCGGGGGTGATCGGAAATCCGGCATGGCAGAGAAAAAAAAGCGCCCCCTCAACAAGAGTCGCAAGAGGCCGTTCTACAAGAGCAAAGGCTTGTGGCTCTCCTTCCTCCTGTTCATCGCGGCGGCCGGAGTCTTCAGCTACGTTTTTCTGGAGCAATACACCCGCCCCTACCGGGAAAGGGCGGAGACCTATGACTTGGACCGCATCAACGACCTGGAGTTGCCGAGCATCATCCTGGACCGGAATGACGAGGAAATCGGCCGGATCTTCCTCGAAAACCGCAGCGTCATCGGCATGGACAAGGTGCCGAAAGTTTTCGTCGATGCCTTGGTGGCGGGGGAGGACTCCCGTTTCGCGAAGCACGGCGGGATCGACTATTGGGGCATCATCCGGGCTGCCTACGAGACATGGAAAGGCAACAGCCAGGGGGCCAGCACCATCACCCAGCAGCTCGCGCGGAATGCGTATGGTCTGCGTGAGGAGGCGATCAAGCGCAAGGAATCCACCATCCAACGGAAGCTGGTGGAGGCCTTCCTCGCCCGCCGGATCGAGAAACACTACAAGAAGGATGAGATCCTCGGGTTCTATGTGAACCGGATCTATCTCGGCAGCAGCTACTATGGCATCCGTTCCGCCGCGCTCGGCTATTACGGAAAGGAGCCGATGGATCTGGAGCCGCAGGAGTGCGCGTCCATCGTTGCCCTTATCAAGAGCCCGAATCCGCTCTCACCGCTGAGGAACCCGAGCGGCAACAAAAACTGGCGGAACTTCGTCCTCGCCCGGATGGGGAAGGAGGGCAGCCTTTCCAAGGCGGAGGTCGCGCGCCTGCAGGCGCTGCCGCTGGGGCTGAACCCGAAGCCGCTGCTGCGGGGGACCACCCACCTGTATGAGAGGATCTTCGACGGGGTGAAGCAGGCGCTGGGTGAGGAAGCCCTCGCGAAAGGTGGATTCAAGGTCCACACCACCATCCTCAGGGATGCGCAGGAAGCGGCGCAGAAGTCGCTGGAGGAAAGCCTCGTGCGGGCGGAGCAGAATCCGCTCTACCGGCGGCAGAAACACGCGGACTACAAGCGTGCCTCCGACAAGCCCCCGGAGTATGTCCAGGGGGCCGTCCTGATGGTCGATCATACCACCGGAGAGGTTCTGGCCCATGTGGGGGGCAGGGACTACGCCCAGTCCAACTACGACTTCATCGAGCTGGGCAAGCGTCCGCCCGGCACGGCCTTTTTCCCGTTCCTCTATGCGGCGGCGCTCGCTTCGGGACAGACACCCTCATCCATGGTGCTGGACGACCACATGGACAACCGCACGGTGATGGTGGGCGGACAGGAAGGCATCGTCGGTGAGTGGGGGCAGGAGGTCAGGGTACCGCAGATCAAACGGAAGAACATCCCGCTGCGTGAGGCCTTCGAATCCTCGAAGATCGCCGCTTCCCTCCGCCTCGGCCAGCAGGTGGGGTTGCAGAAGGTTGTCGATGCGGCGGTGGCCTTCGGTTTCCCCATGCAGAAGACCGAGTTGCTCCCCCGTCTGTGCGTGGGATGGGAGCAGGTATCGATGAAGCAGGCGGTGAGGGCCATCGCCACCTTCGGCAAGGAAGGCAGGGCGGGGGCGTCCGAGCTGGTTTATATCGACCGGGTGGAGGATTCGCGCGGCGCCATCGTCTATCGTCGTCCGCGGGTGACCGTCACTCCGCCGCAGATCGTGGACTCGGCGACCGCGTTCCAGGTCCACAGCATGATGGTGGGCGGAATGGAGAGAGGGGCCGCTGCGGGTGCGCTTGATGGGTTGGTGGAGAAGCCGTTTCCCGGGGCCGGAAAAGGCGGGACGACCCACGACTTTTCCGACAACTGGTTCCTCGGCTACAACAAGCGGGTGAGCTGTGGTGTCTGGACCGGCTTTCTGAGCGGGGCGGGTGACCCGATCTACGAGGGTGCGTTCAGCCGCGATCTGGCGCTGCCCGTTTGGCAGGCCGTGATGAATGCGGCATCCCCCTCCTTCGGCGGCGGTGAGATCAAGGTGCCGCCGACGGTGGTGGAGGTGCCGGTCTGTGCGGAGTCCGGGCAGCGGGCGACCCAGTTTTGCCAGCATGCGGTCGAGAACCGGGAAACGGGCACCGTCCGGATGGAGAGCATGAAGGTGACCGAATACTTCCGCAAAGGGACCGAGAACCTCCCGTTCTGCTCCGTCCATTCCGGCATGATGGCGGATGGCCTCACGCCCAACGCCCAACTGGGCGCCCTCAGCGCCGTGGATGTCAGTCCGGTTGCGCCGAAGGAGCCCGTCTTGCTGGGTGATGATCCCTACCACACGGAGACCCCCTCTTTCGCCCCTTCCTCCGGAGCGCCGGGGCTGATCCGGAAGCGCACCAACGTGCTGGACAGCTTGGACATCGGGGAAGGTGAGGAACGGTTCCGCATGAAACGTCCACCGCGTCTGGTCATCGAGGAGGATTGAATCCGCCGGGGACTTGACAGGGCATGCCAGCCGCTCAGGCTCGCGGGAGCCATGAATCCATCCTCTTCCATCACCGGACGACGTAATTTCCTCAAGACATCGGCCAAGTTCGCCGCCATCACCACGGCTGCCGCTTCACTTTCCCACCGCCTCGGTGCGGCGGAGAATGCCGCCGCGAAAGTAGGGATGAACGGCCGGATCAACCATTCCGTCTGCAAATGGTGTTACAAGGACATCCCGCTGGAGGACCTCTGCGTTGCAGGCAAGGACTTCGGCCTCCAGTCGATCGAGCTGCTGAAGCCGGAGGACATGGAGACGCTCAAGAAGCATGGCATGACCTGCGCCATCTTCAGCAACCCGACCGGCACCACCAAGGACGGAGTGAAGGTCGGCGGCATCGAGAAGGCCTTCAACCGCATCGAGCACCACGACACGCTCATCGAAATTTATGAGCCCTACCTGAAGCAGGTGGCGGATGCCGGCGGCAAGCAGGTGATCTGCTTCTCCGGAAACCGCGATGGGATGGACGACCAGAAGGGCATCGAGAACTGCGCCATCGGCCTGAAGCGCCTGATGCCCATCGCCGAAAAGCTCAACCTCAAGATCACGATGGAGCTGCTCAACAGCAAGGTGAACCACAAGGACTACATGTGCGACCTCAGCACCTGGGGCGTGGAGCTTTGCAAGGCGGTCGGCAGCGAGAATTTCGGCCTGCTCTATGACATCTACCACATGCAGATCATGGAGGGTGACGTCATCGCCACCATCCGGAAGGACAACAAGTACTTCGCCCACTATCACACCGGCGGTGTTCCCGGCCGTGCGGAGATCGACGAAACACAGGAACTCTACTACCCGGCCATCATGAAGGCCATCGTGGACACCGGCTACAAGGGCTACGTCGCCCAGGAGTTCATTCCCAAGCGCGAGGACAAGATCGGCAGCCTGAAGCAGGCGGTCGGCATCTGCGACGTGTGATCCGCCGGAGATCTTCGACTTTCATCAGGAACCGGGGGGCGCATGCGCCCCCCGGTTTTTTTGGGAGGATGCGGTGGTGCCAGATTTCCGTGACAGCGTCTGCGGACAGGGATACCCTTTGAGATTCTGTATGCACGATCCCCACGAAGCATCACGCCGCAAAACGGTGGATTTCCTGAAGGAATTCAGGGACAGGAGGAGGCGCGCCGATGGGGATGATGGCCGAACCGACCTCCAGTTGCTGCGCGGGAGGCTGGTGCCAGCCTACGTGATACTTGCCGCTTGCTTGGTGCTGATCCTGCTGATTGAGGTGAGCGAATGGCCTCTGTGGTTGTATATCACCGCCGCCGTTTCATTCATTGCAGGGATGATCTTCATCAAACTGAGCAACGGAAAAATCGAAGCCGCGATCAGACTGTTCGACGAATGTGCGCCCCAGGAAGCGGGGCACCTGCTCCAACTGCTCGGTGAGCCGGTTCCGGAAGCCCGGCAGAATGTTGTCGGATTCATCGAGAAGTTCAGCAAAAAGCGCAGGAACTTCGATGCCAGCTCTCCGCATACGGATCTGGAGGCTCTCCGCAGTGTGGACATGGTCTCGATTTACTGCTGCTTTTTCTTTTTCTCGATGTGGGTGACAAGGGGTCTTCCCGGTTGGGTCATCGTCGGCGGTCTGCCGGTGCTGCTGATGTGGCTCGCTTACGATTTGGTTCACCAGCGGAAAGTGAAGGCCGCCCTTGGGATATTCGATGAATTCACTCCCCAGAGTGTGGATGAGCTGCTCGCCCTGATGGAGGACGATGGCAAGGAGAGGGCACGGTTGGTGGCTGCCATGGCTTCCGTGTGAATGGCCCGGGGGGATCGCAGCGGACGAAGAAAAAGCGGAACGGTTGCCCGTTCCGCTTTGGATGGATCAGAAGTGGGCCGGTTGGATCACTTCGGCAGCCACTGGACCGCGTCGGCGATGACGTGGCCGTCGGAGCCTTCGTTCGAGATGGTGACCTTGGCGTCCTCACCGAACTCGAACGTGCCGAGGCTGGTGAAGAGTCCTTCGATCTCCGGCTTCTTGCGCTGGTTGACGGTCACGACCTTGTCGCCGTCCTTCGCGCCGATGATGAATTTGGCTTTCGTCGAACGGTTGGCGAGGTCCGCATAGGAAACGCGGACTTCGTATTTCCCGGCCTTCGGCAGCTTCGCTTCGAACAGGGCGGTTTTCACACCCAGGTCGCGCTCGTTCTGGTCGTGGCGGTAGGCGAGGGCGACGTAGTCACCGCCTTTGCCTTCGGACCATTCGCCGACGAACTTGGCGTTGTTGTCATCGACCACGGTGCCTTCCAGCTTGCTGACCGGCTTGCCCTTGATGAGATGCGGGGCTTCCAGGATCTGGCCGTCGGCCAGCAGGCGCTCGCGCAGCTTCGCATACGGGACGTCCTGGACGGTGCTCTTGTCATCGATGGCCATGACCGCGGCGGTGGCGGCGGACTGGGCCAGGATCATGAACACCGGCTCCATGCGGATGGAGCCGAAGGCGATGTGCGTGCTGGAGACACAGACCGGCACCAGCAGGTTGTCCGCCTGGCCTTTCTTCGGCACCAGCGATCCGTAGGCGATCTCGTAGGGTCCGTTGGTGGAGACGCCGATGTCGCCTTCGTTCTGCACGTAACCTTCCGGCGTGATGTAGCGCTGGATGTTGTGGGAGTCGATGGTGTAGGAACCCATGCCCACGGATTCCGGGGTCGGCTTCTTCTTGCGGAGTTCGTTTTCGGTCATGACGAAGGCTCCGACCATGCGGCGTGCCTCGCGGATGTAGAGCTGCGGGGACCAGTTGCCGTTGTCGGTGTACTCATCCTTCGGCAGGCCCCAGCGGGCCATCTCCTTGCGGACGTTCTCCGGCACGCGCGGGTCGTTCTGGACGAACCATAGCCAGCCCTGCTGGTAGTCGATGTGCTCCTGGATGATCTCCTTCCGCTTCTCGTAGGAGGCCTCGGGATACTCGTGGTTGTAGCCGATGTTGTCGGTGCTGAACGGTCCGTGGTTGTTGGTGTCCGTCTTGTGGTTCGGGATCGGGTCGAACTTGCCGAAAGTCTCCGTCCAGCCTGCTTCATAGATCCGGGCGAGCAGCTCGTACTGCTTCGGGTCGTAGTTCGCCGGCTTCTTGAATGGCACGCGGTTCGGCTCATGGTCCGTGAGGCACATGCGGAAGCAATAGGCCTGGATGCCCTTGTCCGCCTCGCCCTTCTTGCCCGGGTCGCCGGGGTTGATGCGTGGCAGGACGCCGCTGGATTTGTCACCCTTCACGACGTAGGGATCGACCTTTTCCTTCAGCACGCCGAAGTGGTGGCGGTGGTGGAGCACGCCCACCTGCACGCCGTTGTGCTCCTCGTCATACTGGCTGTTCGCCTCCCGACCCACGTGGTACTCCACCTTCGCGGCGGCCATCAGGTCGCCCTCATAGGTGGCGTCGATGAACATCTTTCCGCTGTAGGTCTTTCCGCTCAGGGTGGTGATCTCCGTGATCCTGGTGCCCTCCTTCTTGACGCCCTTCTCACGGTCCAGCCACTCGTCGCGGTGGACGGGGATGTTGAACTCCTTCACGTAGTCCTCGAAGACGGCTTCGGCCACGTGGGGTTCGAAGATCCACATGGTGCGGTTCTCACCGTCCATGGCCGGGGTGCCCTGGCCCTTGTTGCCGTATTCGTCCTTCTTCTGCCACTTCCAGGCCTCCGGCTTCTGGTAGTGCTGGTACACGCGGTGGTAGAAGTCGCGGGAAAGCCCGCCGATCACCGCCTTGTTGCCGGTGTCGGTGAAGCCGAGGCCGCCGGACGAAAGGCCGCCGAGGTGCTTTTCAGGCGCGACGATGATGGCGGTCTTGCCCATTTTCTTCGCCTGCACGGCGGAGATCACACCGGCGCAACTGCCGCCGTAGATGACAAGATCGTATTCTTCCGCCGCTTGGGCGGAGATCAGGCCCGCGCCAACGAGCGACAGGATGAGGTATCGGGTTTGGAATTTCATGGATGGGTCGATTCGGTCCACTAAAAAGGAAGATCACGCTCCATGACGGAAGCCTTAAATGCCCCCTGTCGAAAATCGGGGGAAAATTCCAACGCAGACAAATCAACCCTTGCACGTCACCGGGTGCGGTTATTAGACCCCTCCCGCGCAACCTGCGTGCGCGGGCGTAGCTCAACGGTAGAGCGCCACCTTCCCAAGGTGGATGTTGTGAGTTCGAATCTCATCGCCCGCTCCAGGTTTCCATCCTGGTGGGAGCTTTTCATTTCACTCCGGAAGGCGAATGGACAGCCAGGCCCGTTCATCGGGTTGCAGCCATCTTTCCGAAGATGGACGGCGGGAAACCGTTCTGCGGGTTCGAATCCCGCCCGGGGTGCCTGGTGTTTTAGAAAGGAGGGTGGACACTCCTGTCCACCGGCGGCATTGGCAAATCATGAAGATTTACCGCAAAGACGCAAACCTCCAAGAGATCGCGAAGGTGATTCGCGCCATCTCCTATTTTCCACCGTTGCCCTGTGTTCCTGTTGCAGTCGGTGGACAGGAGTGTCCACCCTCCTTACTCAGGACGCGATGGACTCCAGCTTTCCGTTGGAGTCGCCGATGCGCTCCGCCTTCACGTTCATGCGGTCGAGCAGGGAAAGGTAGAGGTTGGTCATCGGCGTGCCTTTCGGCGCTTCGATCACGCGGCCTTGCTTGAGAGTGCCGTTGCCTCCGCCTGCGAGGAGGATCGGGAGGTCGTTGTGGTTGTGGCGGTTGCCATCGGCGATGCCACCGCCAAAGACGATCATGGAGTGGTCGAGCAACGTGCCGCTGCCTTCCTTGATGGAGCGCATCTTCTCAAGGAAGTAGGCGAACTGCTCGATGTAGAATTTGTCGATGAGGGCGATCTTGGCGAGGATTTCCGGATCGCCGCGGTGATGGGAGAGCTGGTGGTGGGCGTCCGTCACGCCGATTTCGCCGAAGGTCCGGTTTGATCCGTCGTGGGCGAGCAGGTAGGTGGCGACCCGGGTGCTGTCCGTCTGGAAGGCCAGCACCATCATGTCAAACATGGTGCGGATATGGTCCTTGTAGGTTTCCGGCACGCCGTTGGGCCGGAGTTCCTCCGGAGCCTCGATGCGGAATTTCTCCGCCTGCTGGATGCGGCTCTCCACATCCCGGACGGAGGTGAGGTATTCGTCCATTTTCGCCTTGTCGGAGCCGTCGAGGCGGCTGTTGAGGCGCTTCGCGTCCTCCATGACGAAGTCCAGCACGCTCTTCTGGTGGAGCCTGCGGCGGGAGTCCTCCTTCGGGTCCCCGGAGCCGAACATTTTCTCGAACACCAGCCGCGGGTCCCGCTCGGCGGGAGCCGGGGTCGCCTCACCCCGCCATGCGAGGTTGAACTGGTAGGCGCAGGAGTAGCCGGAGTCACAGTTGCCGGAGCGGCGGGGTGGGTCCGTGGAAAGTTCCAGCGAGGGCAGGCGGGTGAGGTGGCCGAGCTGCTGGGCGGCCACCTGATCGACGGACACGCCGAGCTTGATGTCCGCGCCGGAGGTTTTGCGGGCCTGCACGCCGGTCAGGAAAGTGGCGTTCGCGCGGGCGTGGTCGCCTCCGCCGTCACCATTGGAGTTCGCATACTTGTGGTCGAGCCCGCGCATTACGGAGTAATGCTGGCGGAGCGCGGAGAGAGGGGACAGGGATTCGGAGATGTTCTCCGTGCCCTTTGGCTGCCACAGGTCCAGGTTCACCCCGTTCGGGATGTACACGAAGCCAAGCCGGGTGGGTGCGGCGGCCGCGGCGGCGGGTGCGGCTCTGACGATCGACTGGAGGCTGGGCAGGGCGAGGGTGCCTGCGATGCCCTTGAGGAAAGTGCGGCGTGAACTCATGGCTTTGCGTAAGAGGGTTGGAAGAGGGAATTATTCGGAATTTCAGTCGCGGCGGAACTGGAACGGGACGGAGGTGACGACAGCATGGATCAGTTGGGCGAAGCGCCCGCCATCGGCATCCGTCTTTGCGACGATGGTTTCGACCGCCGGACGGTCATACCAATCGACCCCGCGGCCCAGCGCGTAGGTGAGGAGTTTTTCCGCCATCGCCTTGTGGAAGGCATGGCGGTTGTCGTTGGAGATGATCTTCATCAGATCCTGCGGGCCGGCGAAGGATTGGCCGGTGACGAGGGTGCCGGAGGCGTTCACGGGGATCGCGCCTTCTTTCTCGCGCCAGCGTCCGACGGCGTCGAAGTTCTCCAGCCCGAAGCCGATGGGGTCCATCAACGCGTGGCAGGAGGCGCAGGCGGGGTCATCCCGGTGCCTTTCCATCTGCTCGCGCAGGCTCTCTTTCTTCTTGCTGCCACCGGTGGCGGTGAGCTGCGGCACGTTCGGCGGGGGCGGTGGGGCGGGGGTGTGCAGGAGGTTTTCCAGGATGTACTGGCCGCGCAGCACGGGTGAGGTGCGGTTCGGGTAGGAGGTCAGCACCAGGAAGGAACCGTGGCCGAAGATGCCGCGCCGGGGCGTATCCTTCAGGGACACTTTCCGGAACTCATCACCCTCCACACCCGGGATGGCATAGTGCTTCGCCAGCTTGTCGTTGATGAAGGTGTAGTCCGCCGTGAGCAGGGTGTCCACCGGGAGGTTTTCCTGGAGGATGTTGGCGAAAAGCATTTCCGTCTCCCTCCGCATCAGCGGTGCCAGACGGTCGTCGTAGAACGACGGGAACATGTAGCGGTTGGGGAAAGCCCCGGAAAGGTTCCGGAGTTGCAGCCACTGGCCGGCGAAGTTCGAGGTGAATGCCTCCGCCTTCTTGTCCGCCAGCATCCGAGCGATCTGCTGCGGCAGGTTCTCGCGCAGCTTCCCGGCGCTGGAGAGCTTCATCAACTCGTCGTCCGGCATCGTGCTCCAGAGGAAATATGACAGCCGGGCGGCCAGCGCATGTTCGGAGATGAGCTGGCGGCCGCCCTTCGCCGTGCCGATGCCCGGCTCTTCGCGGAAAAGGAAGGTCGGGGAGATCAGCATGGCCTCCAGTGCGTGGCGGATGGCTTCCTCCACCGGCTTGCCCTGCGATTTGGCGAGGCGGTTGAAGGCGAGATAGCGCTCGATCTCACCGGACTCCGCCGGACGGCGGAATGCGCGCCGCGCGAAGCGGTTGAGGACCTCCAGCATGTAGGCATCGTCCGTCAGGTCGTTCGCCCTCTCACCATAGATCCTGCGGTGGGTCTCTGGGCGCGGGGCCATCGGCCCGTCGAGCGGGCCTTCCACGATGACCTGCTTCACCAGCAGGTTACGGTCGCGCTCCTTCGGGTCCGGGTTCGCGGCGTCGTAGAAGTCATTGGTGAAGGCGATGCCCACCTTCGTGTTCGCCTTTCCCTCGACCCGGATCTCGGCTTCATAGGTCTCCAGCTTGGAGCGGAGATTTTTCACCTCCCATGTGTGGGCGTCCGCGCCATCCAGCCGCAGGACCATCTTCGCCGGTTCCTTGGCGATGGCTTCCGCGCCGGCCCGGACCATGAACTTGTAGCGTCCCGGCGGCAGCTTGAACTCCCTCACCGCCTCCGCATTCGCGAAAAAGAAGAAGCCTTCCTTGTCACGGTTGCCATTGCCCTTGAATTCATGGCCGTTGACGACCCTCTGCGGAAGACGCAGCGGACCGAGATCGATCGCCAGATTGAGGGCGACACGGGCCGCTTCCAGGTAACGCTCCAAGTGGGCCGGGGAAAGGGTGAGCACGTCCCCGATATTGTCGAAGCCGTAGCCGCTGTCGTCCGCGGGCAGGATCTCATCCACATTCACGTTCACCCCCAGCAGGTCGCGGATGGTGTTCCTGTATTCCGTCCGGTTGAAACGGCGGAGCGTCACGTGGCCCGGGTCCGGGTTGTTCGGATCGACGGGGAACACCGCGTCGTCGATCCATGAAATGAGCTTCTTCCGGTTGACGTCATCCGGAGCATCCTCGTCCGGTGGCGGCATCAGGCGGAAGTCGATGTGGTCGCGGATGCGCTTCCAGACATCCCGGTCGGCGATCATCGCGTCGATGTCCGCGTAGTGGTCCATCGCCAGCTCCCCCTTTTTCGAGCCGTCGCCATGGCAGTCGTAGCAATAGGTCGTGAAGATGGGCAGGATCTCCTTCTTGTAGGTCTCCGCGAGCTGGGCTTTCGAAGGGGCTGCAGCCGGGGCCTTCACGCTCACCGGCTCCGCTGCCCGGACACTGGCACTGGAAAACGAAATGCCCGCAGCCACGAAAGCCGGGATGCTGCGTGTGGCGGAGCGGAGGAAAGAGAGCGGAAAACCCATCGTGTATCTGCACGAACATACGTCACGACGGGCCAAAATCTGACATAAATATCAGGAATTTCATCACACGGAAGGGGTATTTCCCCGGATTTCACGCGGTTTTCTGAAAGCGGATTCCCGGCGCCCGGGTGCCTTTCCCGCCGAGCTTTCGCTTGAACGCGCATCGGCGGCCCGCAAGACTCACCCCGCCATGCTCGACATCCGCGTCATCCGCGAAAACCCCGACCTCGTCAAAGAACGCCTCAAAACACGGGGCGGCGACCACTGGAAACTGGTCGATGAGGTGCTTGCCTGCGACGAAACCCGTCGCGCCGCCGAAACCACCAAACAGGCGTTCCAAGGCTCCCGGAAGTCGATTTCCAAGAACATCGGCGGGATGAAGGCGCAGGGGCTGGACAGCTCCGAGCTGGAGGCCGAGGTGCGTGGCATCAACGAGAAAATCGTCGAGCTGGACGCCGAGGCGGAAACCGCCACCGCGAAACAGCAGGAACTCCTGCTCAATATCCCGAATCTGCCGCATGACGCCTGCCCGGTAGGCAGCGACGAGACTGCGAACCCGGTGGTGCGCGAGTGGGGGCCGAAGCCCGCGCTGGAAGCTCCGAAGGACCACGTCGAACTCGCGCTCGCCCACAAGCTCATCAACTGGGAGGACGGCATCCGCATCGCTGGTTCGGCATTCGTCGTCTATCGCGGCAAGGGGGCGAAGCTGGAGCGCGCGCTGATCAACTTCCTTTTGGATACCCAGACGGCGAACGGCTATGAGGAGGTGAATGTTCCGCACCTCGTGAAGCGGGAGTGCATGGAAGGCACCGGCCAGCTCCCGAAATTCGAGGATGACATGTATGGCACGGATGCGGACGAGAACGGCATCAATGGCCTGTTCCTCGCCCCCACCGCGGAGGTTCCTGTCACCAATCTCCTGCGCGACACCATCCTCTCCGAGGCCGAACTGCCGGTGAAAATGGTGGCCTACACGCCATGTTTCCGCCGTGAGGCGGGATCGGCCGGCCGTGACAACAAGGGCATCATCCGCATGCACCAGTTCGACAAGGTGGAGCTGGTCCAGATCGTCCACCCGGACCAGGGGCTGGAGGTGCTGGAGCAACTGACCGGTCATGCGGAATCCATTCTCCAGAAGCTGGGGCTGCACTACCGCACCATCGAGCTTTGCACCGGAGACCTCGGCGCGAATTCGTCAAAGACCTACGACATCGAGGTCTGGGCTCCCGGCCACGGCAAGTATCTGGAGGTTTCAAGCTGCTCATGGTTCAGCGATTTCCAAGCCCGCCGGATGAAGACCCGTTTCAAGGATGCCGAGGGCAAGAATCGCTTCCCGCACACGCTCAACGGCTCCGGCACCGCCCTGCCGCGGCTCTACGTCGCGCTGCTGGAGCAATACCAGCAGCCGGACGGCTCCATCCGCATCCCGGAGGCGCTGGTGCCCTACTTCGGTGCGGAGAGCATCGGGTAAGACAACCTCAGTCCCATGGCCGGTTACCTGATCTGGGACTTCGATGACACGCTCGCCCGCCGGGATGGGCGGTGGAGCGGAGCCTTGGCCCAGGCGTCGGCAACGGAGGGCGTGGTGGTGGATGTCGCCGCGCTGAAGCCATACCTGCGCGAGGGCTTCCCGTGGCACTTGCCGGAAACCATCCGCGTGGATGAACCGGCGGACGCATGGTGGGCGCGGCTGGAAGCGTTGTTCGTCATCGCGTTGGAAAACGGCGCGGGGATGGGGCGTGAGGCGGCACTCCGCGCGGCGGGCCGGGTGAAGGAGATCTACTGCGAGCCTTCCGGATGGGAGGTTTTTGCGGATGTGGTGCCCGCCTTGGAGCGTCTTTCCGCGGCAGGCTGGCGGCATGTGATCCTCTCCAATCACGTGCCCGAGCTGGAGGATCTGGTGGCGGCTCTCGGACTGGCACCGCATTTCGAGATCATCTTCAGTTCCGGCCTCACTGGTGTCGAGAAGCCGCACCCTTCCGCGTTCCAAATGGTGCGCGGGTATGCTGGAGACGGCGTGAGGATCGTGATGATCGGAGATAGCTGGGTCGCGGATGTCGGCGGTGCGACCTCGGCAGGGCTGGAAGCGGTGTTGGTAAGGAAGGCCCACCCGGAAGCGCGGTGGTTCTGTGACGGACTGGCGGGATTGGCGGATGTGCTCGAATCCATCACGGTCGGCAACAAGGGGTAGCGAAGGTCTCACGACCTTCGCTACCCCGGAGATTCCCTGCTATACTTTCCGGTGGTTTGCCGTATCAGTGCTCCATCATGATCCGCCATCTTGCCATCCTTTCCGCCCTGGTCGCCCCGCTGTATGCCGCCGAGATCGAAGTCGCCGGTCTGAAATTCAAGGCCGCCGATGGTTGGAAGGCTGCGGAGGAAGCACGGCCGATGAGCGCGGGCAGCCTGGTGAAGGAAGGCGAGCCGAAGCTCGAGGCGATCTTCTACCACTTCCCCGGCGGACAGGGCGGCAGCGTGGACGCGAACCTCGCGCGCTGGCAGGGCCAGTTCGCTCCGGAGCCGGCTCCAACGTTGGAGAAGGAAACCGTGAAGGCGGGTGACAAGGAAATCGTCATCGCCACCATCACCGGCACCTACAAGGGTTCCACCATGCGCCCTGAGCCGGTGCCGCTGGAGAACCACGTCACGCTCGCCGCCATCGTGCCCGGCCCGCAGGGGAACGTCTTCATCCGCCTGAACGCGGCGAAGGACGGAGCGGACAAGGTGAAGGCGGAGTTCAAGGCGCTGGCCGCCTCCCCCTATCCGGCGAAGTGAGCTGGGAGATGGATGGCGCAGCCATGGTGTAGCGGCATGACTTCGTCATGCCGGCGGGGAAGATCCGCCCTGATCCTGAGATCCCACTGCTGGTGGTCGCCTGCCGCCCGTCCGTCCGCGGATGGAGCGCCGGAAGGCAGGTGACATCCGCCCAACCGTCATGGTGCAGCCATGACGCTACATCCCGTCATGCTTGTGATATCATCCACCAGGGAAGTTCCCTTTCACCTGGCGATACGCGCACCCCACCCGCCATTCATGCCGTCACGGATTGAAGAATCCCCTTCATCTCCTATCCGCGTTCATCTGCGGTTTGACGATCTTCCTTCACGGGGGCGGCACCCTTCACAGCCTTATCATCGCCGCGCGCATTTCCTCCGCGACGGCGGCGGGCGTGTTGCCGAAGTAGCGCTTGAACTCACGGCTGAACTGGGAGGCGCTTTCGTAGCCCACCTCCCGCGCGGCGGTGCTGGCGGTGAAGCCATCGTGCGCCATGAGCATGCGGGCCTTCTGCAGGCGGATGTTTTTCAGATACTGCAGCGGAGGGGAGGAGGTCACGGCCTTGAAGTGGCTGTGGAAGGCGGAGACACTCATGCCCGCATCCGCCGCCAAGGTGGAGATGTCCACGGACTTCGCGTAGTCCGCGTGCATGCGGGAAAGGGCGCGGCGTATCTGACCGAAATGGCTGTGCGGAGTGGCCAGCGCACGTAGGGTCCCGCTGCGCTCCCGCAGCAGCGCCCGGTAGATGACCTCCCGGATGATCTGCGGGCCGAGGATGCGCGTGTCATCGTCATTCCGCAGGCAGAGCAGCAGGCGCAGCACGGTGTCCGAAAGCTCCCCGTCGAGCGGATACGAGCGTAGGGCCAGCGTCTGCGGCTCAGTGACCGGAGGCAGGTTCCGGATCTCCATCACCAGCTCCGCGACGATGGCGGGACTCACGCTGATGGCCACCCCCAGCATCGGCTCCTCGGGTGAACCCTCCGTATCGCACTCGAACGGCAGCGGCAGGGACAGAACCAGGTAGTTTCCCGGACCGTAGTTGAAGGTCTGCCCGCCGATGTGGCCTCGCTTCATTCCTTGGGCGATGACGACAATGCCAGGCTCATAGGTCACGGGCACGCGCGGCCAGTTTTCCGTGGAGCGCATGAGCCGCACCCCGGGAAGGGCGGAGGGTCGAACCCCCTCCTCAGAGGTGAGTTCCTCAAGCAGGCTGATGAGTGTTGGCTTCGAGTTCATGGAGAAATAAGCAATCATGATGGCTGTTTTGGCAATTTAGATCCGCATGAGTGTAGAATCGGGCAATCATTCGGGAGGTGTGGGTATTGTGGATGGGGCGGGATCTGTGGCACCGTGTTTCCGTCATGAAACTGAACGCAAAGATCGCACTCATCACCGGTGGCAGCCGCGGGCTGGGCCGGGCAACCGCCCTGCAACTCGCGGACCACGGAGCCGACGTGATCCTCACTTACCGCAGCGGAAAGGACGAAGCGGAAGCCGTGGCGGAGGAGATCCGCGGGCGGAAGGCTGCCGCGCTGTTCCTCGACACTGGCATTTCCTCTTCCTTCCCCGCCTTTGCGGAAGAGGTCGCCGGCGTCCTGCGGGAAACATGGGGCAGGGACAGCTTCGACTTCCTGCTCAACAACGCGGGCATGGATGTCCGTGGTCCGCTGGCGGAAATGACGGAGGAGGACTTCGACCGTCTGTCCAACGTCCATTTCAAGGGCGTCTACTTCCTCACCCAGACGCTGCTGCCGTTGCTGGCGGACGGGGGGCGCATCATCAACACCTCCACGGGTCTGGCCCGTTTCACCCTGCCCGGCTACTCCGCCTACGCGGCGATGAAAGGCGCGGTGGAGGTCTATACCCGCTACCTGGCGAAGGAGCTGGGGCAGCGCGGCATTACGGCGAACACCGTAGCTCCCGGTCCGGCGGAGACGGACTTCACCAGCGCCTCGCTCGGCGATCCGGTGATCCGCGGCTCCATTGTCTCCCAGACCGCGCTCGGCCGCACCGCGCAGCCGGATGACATCGCGGGCGTTTCCGTCTTCCTCTGCTCCGACGAGGGCCGCTGGGTCAACGCCCAGCGCATCGAGGCCTCCGGCGGCCTCTTCATCTGACACTTCTTCTCTTCCTGAAAACTGAACACTGAAAACCAGAAACTTATCATGAAATCCAAAATCATCCTCATCACCGGAGCCAGCAGCGGCATCGGCGAAGCCACCGCCCGCCACCTCGCCGCGCTGGGCCACACCGTCGTGCTCGGCGCGCGCCGGGTGGACCGTCTGGAAAAGCTCGCCGCGGAGATCCGCGATGCGGGCGGACAGGTTGAAATCAAGTCGCTCGATGTCACCAGCCTGGAAGACACGCAGGCCTTCGCGGAATTCGCGTTGGAAAAGTTCGGCCGTATCGACGTCATCATCAACAACGCCGGTGTCATGCCACTTTCCCCGCTGCATGAGCTGAAGATTGCGGAGTGGAACCAGATGATCGACGTGAACATCCGCGGTGTTCTCCACGGCATCGCCGCCGTGCTGCCGCACATGCAGGAGCGGCGGTCCGGCCAGGTCATCAACGTCTCCTCCATCGGCGGCTTCCAGGTGTGGCCGACATGCGCCGTGTATTCCGGCACGAAGTTCGCGGTGCGCGCCATTTCCGAAGGCCTGCGCCTGGAGAACAAGGACGTGCGCGTGACCATCATCTCCCCCGGCGTGGTGGAGTCCGAGCTTGCCCACACGATTTCCGATCCCGGGACGAAGAAGATGATCGATGACTTCCGCGCCGTCGCCCTCACGCCGGACGCCATCGCCCGCGGCATTGCCTACGCCATCGGGCAGCCGGAGGACGTGGATGTGAACGAGATCATCATCCGCCCGACCGCCGGCGGGCAGTGAGACAGGGTAGCGAAGGTCGTGAGATCTTCGGATGGGGAGATCGCATCCGCCTTTCCTGATCCACCTTGGCAATCGATGGCATCCACGCATTGTGGCGTGCTCTCCGCCGAATCTCTTGACCTATCCGGGGGATCCACACTCATGATGCCGCATGAGTGTTGATCCCGGAGAGGGTGCCGATCTTTCCCATGAGGAAAAGCCGTATGGTTACACCACCCACTACCTGATCCGTAGTAGCCCTGTGCGGTGCTGGGAATACTGGACGGATGACGCCCGCCTTGCCGAATGGCTGGCCACCCGCGCCACCGTCGAATGCCGGGCGGGCGGTGACTTCCTCATCAGTTCCAGGTTGCCCCTCCAGTCGGGCAGGCACCGGGTGGAGGAGGTGCGGGAAAATTCCCTCCTCTCCCTCACGTGGTTCATCAACGGGTACCTCACCCGCCTGGATGTAGGGTTCGAGCCCCACGACGATGGCGTCATGCTCTCTGTCAGCCAACAGGCCGGGCATGATGCTCCTTCAGGGGTTTATTTCGGCTACGACCCGGAAGGCATGAGTTTCCAGAAGCAATCATGGGACTTCTCCATCAGCCGCCTGCGCGGCCTGCTGGAGAACGGCGATACTGGCCTCGGGGTTCCGGAGGATGATGTCCATGACGAGATCATTTTCTCCATCTGGATTGCCGCATCACCACAGGCCGTTTTCTCCGCTCTCACGGACGTGGCGGAACTGCGGAAGTGGGAGCGGATGAGTGGGGAGGACGCTGTGATCGAGAACCACACCGGAGGACGATATTCATTCGGCTGGGAAACGGAGGAGGAAGGCGGAGATGGTCCCGGACGGATCGAGGAATACGTGGAGGGCAGCCGGTTGGTTTATTCCTGGTTCGGAGAGTCTCCGTCCACGGTCAGTTGGAAAATGGAGGAGGAAGGGGAGGGCGGGACCCGCCTCGATTTCCGGCATGCGAAGATGACCCTCGGTTCCTACGCGGTGTGGGAATACAAGCTCGGCTGGTCCGCCTCGCTGTTCGCGCTCAAATGGTATCTGGAGCGCGGTGAGCAGGCCGGTGCGTGGATGGAGGAAGTGTAGCGAAGGTCGTGGTGCCTTCGGCGAGGAAGATGGCGTCCTCATCTCATATTCTTACCAGAAAAGACGATATTCATAACTGATTCCTCTCTTCTTGTCGATGATGAGGCAGGCGTGCGGTGAAACCTTCAGATGGATGTAATCCTCCGCTGGGGCGTGCTCCTGAAGTGCCAGTTCGTGCGGGATTTTTCTCCCCATGTATGAGATCCACCATCGCTCGGCGGGGAGTCCTGCCCGCCACTCCCCGGCGGCGCTTTGTGAAGAAGCGATGACGCTTTTCATCTTCTCGATCTGGTCGCTGGGAAAGCAGAGGATTTTCAACGTCTCTCCATCTCCGGTCATGCCGCCAGTGGTATCGATGTCTACGATGCGGGTGACAGGATGTGGGTAGCCTGCCGCAGCCAGTTTGCCTGTTTCCGTTGCGGCCGGGATGCGGTCGGTGAGTTCATCGGGTAGGGGGAAACGAATGAATAGCGCAACGATGATGGCACCGTAGGACAGGATGACGACCAATACCACCAGGGCCACGATGCGGAGTAACCATTTGAATCCGTTAGCGGCTGGGGGAGTATCACGCATGTGATGTCATCTTATCACGGCTGCGATGGCTCACTGCAATCCAAAGTCCGGGGCAGCGGAGACTGAGGCCTCGCTCCATCCCCATGGAATCTCTCGCGAGGTCCGCTACCCCCACTCCCATCCTTGACTTGTCCCCATCCTCCCGTTAGACGTCTTCCCATCTTACCCCGCACCATCATGCGTGTCCTGAGTTCCAAGCCCTGATTGCGACGCCGCCTTCCTTTCCTGAAGGCGGGTCATCAGTGCGCATGCCGCCGCTCCTTTTGCGGTGGCTTCCATGGAACCAGAAAAACAAGACGGGCCAACCGTGCCCGCGACGCGACATCGCATGAAACAACACGAAGCCGAGGAGCTTCTGTCCCTCCTGCCCGGGGGACGCACGCTCTTCACCTATGGCAAGGACCGCTACGCCATCTCCCTCCTGCAGATGGGGATGGGCAGGGCCTGCCATGAGGAACTGAAAAAGACATCACTGGGCAGACTATTCGACAAACCACAGCTCAAGAGCTGGCTGGGCACGCTCGGGAAGAAATCCTTCACCGGGCCGGACCTCGACATGCTCTGGCCTGTGGAAACGGAGACCTACCGCCTCACCGCCGGTTTGTTCGACGGCTGGACGCAGACCACCCGCAAGGGGGGCAGAGGGTGGAACATCGTCCTCCAGCTCAACCTCAACGGCAGCGATGCGGAGTGGATGCAGCGCATCCATCCGGTGCGCGATGATGATCCGTTCGAGCCATACCAGTGCATCCACCCCATCCACCGGGGGCGGCACCGCACCCTTGCGTGGGCCCGCATCGATCTCGACTGGGACACCGGCGAGGCCCTCATCGAGGAGATCCAGACGGACCGGTTGCGCGAGGTGAAGGAATGCGTGGACTGGATCCGGGAAAAGAACCGCCGTGTGGTCCGTCTGGCGGGACACAGGGTCCACTCCTCCGTTGTCATCCGCTACTGGGAGCAACGCCTCCGCCTTTCCCGCCAGTTCTGGGATGAGGCGATCCTGTGCGCGGCCATCCGCTTCATCGTGGAAGAACTGGGCATCCGCCGCATCTGGTACCACAGTCCGGTCAGTGGGGCACGGTTGAAGAACGTGAAGGATGCGCCGGTCTCCCTCTATTCCGACCTGCCGCGGCGGTTTTGTTTCGAGAAGACGCCGGAACTGCCGAAGTTCGTCCGCAGGGTCAGACGCCGCCACCGTCCCGGACTGTGGATGCACCGGCTATGCTTGTGACTCCGGCAGGGACCTCTGGCTTCAGCTCGGAGAGTGTTTCATCAAGCAGGGCATTTCCAGACCAACGTGCCGGGAAAGGGACACGGGGGGCTATATATAAGCCCCCCTGTGTCCATGTCCCGTTTCCCTGGGGACAAATTCCTCCTGTCCCGGAAATGTCCCTTTTGTCTCTTTCTCTGCAACCCTCGGAACATGAGATGGATGTGGGCTTCTGTGTCCGGGATGGGCGTGTCCCTTTGCTGTCCCGTCGTTCCGCATCCGGGTCCTTGACCTCCGGAAAGGGACATGGATGAAATGTCCCTTTGAAGGCGCTAAAGCCCCGACGTCTTTTTATTGCATCCAACAAAATTCACTCCTACCCTTCTGTCATGCCTGAGGAAAATCCATCCGCCCCCACCGCACTCGTCACCGGATCCAGCCGTGGCCTTGGCCGTGGCATCGCCATCGAACTGGCGAAGGCCGGATTCGACGTGGCCATCCACTACGCCGGCAACAAGTTCGCCGCGCAGGAAACGGCGGAGGCCTGCCAGAACATCTCGCCGCGTGCGGATGCGCAGTTCCCCGTGCTGGGCGCGGACCTGGGCAAGAACATGGACCGCCGCTCGCTTGTCCGTCTGGCCATCCGCCTGTTGGGAAAGCTGGACGTCTTCGTCTCGAACGCCGGCATCGCACCGCCGGAAAGGAAGGACATTTCCGAAGCGTCCGAGGACAGCTTCGACAAGCTCATCGAGGTGAACCTGAAGGCCCCCTACTTCCTCGCGCAGGATGTGGCGAAACACTGGCTGGAGCGCGGCGCCTCTGACTGCCCGCTGCCCGGCGGCTACAAGATGGTCTTCGTCTCCTCCATTTCCGCCACCGCCGCCTCGCTCAACCGCGGCGAGTATTGCGTGTCAAAGGCGGGCCTCGCCATGGCGTCAAAGCTGTGGGCGCTGCGCCTCGCGGAGATCGCCCAGGTCATCGAGCTGCGCCCGGGCATCATGGCCACGGACATGACCGCCGGTGTGAAGGAAAAATACGACGCCATCATCGACAGCGGCACCACCGTTCCCGCGAAACGCTGGGGCAATCCGGAGGACGTCGGCCGCGCCGTCCGTTCCTTTGCCGCCGGAGACTGGCCCTTCACCACCGGGGACGCCATCTATCTCGACGGCGGCTTCCATATAGAAAAACTCTGAAAAGAAATTCAAACCGCAGATGAATGCAGATGAACGTGAATAAGAGGAGAATCAGATCTCTTTTTTCTTATCTGCGCTCATCTGAGTTCATCTGCGGTTGATTTAATTCTTCAACCTACAGACCCATGCTCAACATCGACCAAAACCTCACCGCCGCCGACCTGCAACCGGCGATCGACAAGCTCTGGCAATACTCCGATGCGAAGATCCGCCGGATCGACGCGGAGTATGACTCCGCCAAGGGCTCGCCCGTTTTCACCGCTGCCGGTAAATACACCACCCGCGGCTGGACGGAGTGGACGCAGGGCTTCGTCTTCGGCTCCGCGCTCCTCCAGTTCGACGCGACGGGCGACGAATGGCACCTCGACTACGCGCGGAAAAACACCGTCGAGCTGATGGCTCCGCACGTCAGCCACTTCGGCGTGCATGACCACGGTTTCAACAACGTCTCCACCTACGGCAACCTGCTGCGCCTCATCAAGGAAGGCCGCATCCCGCAGGACAAGTGGGAGCAGGAGTTCAACATCCTCGCGCTGAAGCTTTCCGGAGCCTCCCAGGCCCGCCGTTTCACGAAGACCTCCGACGGCGGTGGCTTCCTCTACTCCTTCAACGGCCCGCACTCCCTGTTTGTGGACACCATCCGCTCCTGCCGGGCGCTCGCCTGCTCATGGCTGCTCGGCCACAAGGCGATGGACGAGGGTGACAAGGAAACCGACCTGCTCGAGCGCCTCATCTTCCACTGCAAGGCGACGGCGAAATACTCCGTCTTCTACGGCGAGGGCCGGGACGTCTATGACGTGTGGGGACGCGCCGCGCACGAGGCCGTCTTCAACACCAACGACGGCAACTTCCGCTGCCCGAACTCCCAGCAGGGCTACACCGGCTTCACCACCTGGACCCGCGGCCTCGCCTGGGCCATGGTCGGCTTCGCGGAGCAGCTCGAGTTCCTCGCCCTCGTCCCGGATGACGCGCTGGCACCGTTCGGCGGCCGCACCGCCGTCGTCGCCATCTTCGAGAAGGCCGCCCGCGCGACCTGCGATTTCTTCATCGCGAACACCCCCGTCGATGGCGTGCCCTATTGGGACACCGGTGCTCCCGGGCTTGTCCACCTCGGCGACTACCTCGACCGTGTTTCCCAACCGGACAACGAGCACGAGCCGATCGACTCCTCCGCCGCCGCCATCGGCGCGCAGGGTCTGCTTCGCCTCGGCCGCTGGCTCGGCACCGGATCGGAAGACGGCGCGAAGTACTGGCAGGCCGGCCTCACCACCGCCCGCTCCCTGTTCGCGGACCCATACCTGTCCTCCGATGAAAGCCACCACGGGCTTCTGCTCCACAGCGTCTATCACCGTCCGAACGGGTGGGACTACATCCCGGAAGGGAAGAAAGTCCCCTTCGGCGAGTCCTCCCAGTGGGGCGACTACCACGCCCGCGAGCTGGCGCTGTGCATCAGCCGCTGGGCGAAGGACGGCGACTACCACTTTTACGACGGCTGCGTGAAGTGAGTTTCGTACGATCTGCAGGAGAAGGGAGGCGGGAAATTTCGCCACCCTTCTCCTTGCCAAGAAGGAAGCGGACCGCTAAATCTCCCCGCCTCCGCGAGAAAGGTCCCGTAGTCCAATGGATAGGACGATGGTCTCCGAAGCCGTAGGTGGTGGTTCGATTCCACCCGGGACCACCACTTGCATGAGACGGACTTGAGGATCCGCTGGAATTGATGCTCCCCTGTGTGGGAGATCGGAAATTGGACCGCGGAACTCATTCCGCCCCGGAGCATCCAATGGATACCGAAAGTCGGAGTGAAATGCTTCCAGTTGTCTGGTTCGCATGGCCAGCGATGGAAAGTCCGTGACCCCTCGGATGCCGTTGTCCCTCCACCTCCGTACGAAGGCTCCCAATGGGAAAAAAGAAAACGGTCCGGATGATCATCCCCGAGGAAAAACCCAATAACCTCGAAGCATCTCAGCCGGACCGTCTTGTCTTGCGACACGGGAACCATGGCGGAAAACGTGGTGTTTGGCGATTGGAAAAGTCAGAGCCGATTCCAATCGGGCGGGGAGCACGAAACCCATTTGGCGCAAGGGACGAAAATTCCCTGTTTTTTTGGTGCTAATGTTAGGGTTTGAACGGATTCTGCGGATACTTTGCCTCCCGTCGTCCTCCTGCGCTCGCTCCTTTTCTGGCCGTTCATCATCGTCCTTTTTCACGTGGTGGCATTGGTGGGGTGCCTCATGGCCGCGCCTTGAGCGTGCCTTCATGGCACGAAAAACGGACCGCCGGATGGGGCGGCCCGCATGCACCGGGTCAGTTGTGTGCCCGGACGTTTCTCAACGACGGAGAATCATGTCGTCCTCGATCTTCGCTTCATTGTCGCTCTGGCGGCGGGGATTGCTCTCCGAAGGAGGGGAAGATGATTTGCGGGACGGATGTTCGGTTTCCCGATGCGGCTTTTTGGATTTCGAGTCGTGTTTCTGTTTCATGGTTCCAATGGGTTGGATTGGTGGAAACAGACCCGCAGATCATGTGCCGGGATGTCGATCGTTGAAGCTCAACCGGCCATGAAAGGCCTGTCCTGGGGGCGATGACGAATTCGCACTCCGTCTGTGCAAGGTGCGCTGTGAGCGTGTGCCCACCAAATCCAATCGGCAGATGACGCCGCGGGGGGAATCACCTGCCGATTTCTTTTGGGGGGAGTTGTTTTCTCGGGGGAGATTTTGTCACCGTGCCGGTCGGGGGGAGTCCGTCGCGCTGACGTGAAGACACTGTCACAAATCCGGCCCGCATCCCATTACGCGATCATGGAGGAGGAGAGGAAAAAAGAAGGAACGATGCTGGAGGATTGAGTGGAGGCGGAATTTGTGGTTGGAAGATGGGAATGAACTCCCGCCGTGTGGCAGTGATGGTTGTGGTTGCCCTCGGCTGTGCCGGGATGGGGTGGATCCTGAGAGGGGCCATGGCGGGAGGTGGAGGGCCCGGAGGGCTGCTATGGCCGGAGGCGGCGGACCACGGGAACTGGCAGGTGCAGCCGGTGTCTTCCGGGGCGGATGGGGGGAGGAAGCGGCCGGAACGGCCGGCGAAGGGAACTCCGGACAAGCCGGCGATGCGGATGCACATGGATGGCAGCATCACGGTGCCCGCCGGACTCACGGACCGGATCCGGGTGAACATCATGGATCTTGAGGGCCGGATTTCCCGGGATGAGCTGGCGTTGTTCGGCATCAGCGGGGAGACGGTGAATAAGCTCCAAACGCTTGCGGACGAGGTGAGAGCAGCGGAAAATGAGCGTCAGGCGAAGCACGTCAAGATCCTGAGGGATGAGGATGGCGTCACCGTGCTGATGGTCCCGCCAGGTGACGCGGGAGGAAAGAGCGGAGAGGCCCGCCGCAACGAAGCGCAAGCCAGGCTAGATGGCATTGTCGGGCGGGACCATCCGCTGGTCGCGGAGGCACTGCGTTCGCATTTTTCTTCCATATCCAACAGTTGGCAGGAGGAGGCATTGATCGTGGACACCCGTTTGACCAAAAGCGGACAGCGCGAGTACCGCGTCTACAGTTATCCGGAAGTGGATGGAGACGCGCTCCCGGAGGACATGCTGGACCCGGATGTGCTGATGAGATCCTCATCCGGTCTCCACACCTACTACTCGGACGAAGTTCCGGATGATCTCCGGCATCTGTTCAAGTGAAAGGCGGAGCCACTCCCGGCGTGGCTGCTGCGTCCCGCAGCAGGCCGTGGCATCGGCGTCCCGCCGATGTTGCGTGAGGGCAGGTTTGGTTTCGGGACGGGCGCTGTCGCGGCGGGACGCGGCAGCCTCGGTTTTCAACAAACCCCTATGGCTCCAGCTTCATGAAGCCATCCTCGCCCAGCGGGGACAGGGGATTCCACGCGACCTCCCAATAGTGTCCGTCCGGGTCCGTGAAGTAGCCGCTGTGTCCGCCCCAGAAAACATCCTGCGCGGGCTTCACGACGGTGGCCCCGGCCCGTACCGCCTCCGCCAGCACGGCCGCCACTTCCTCTTTGGTGCGGACGTTGTGGGCCAGCGTGATGCCTTTGAAGCCTCCGCCGGATGGCTTCGTGTCCGGGGAAATGTCGTGCGCCAGTTCATCGAGCGGAAACACGGAGAACTTCGTGCCCAGGGTGTCGAAGAAGGCGATGGGATCGCCCTCCTTGTAGATCGTCGGTAGGCCGAGGCCATCGCGGTAGAAGCGGACGGCGCGGGGCAGATCCGCCACGCCGAGGGTGATGAGGGTGATCCGTGGTTCCATGGTGTCCTTTATTCGTTCCAGTAGATGATGAGGTTCTTCGTCGCCCGCCCGGAGGCGATGAGGTCCGGCTTGCCGTCCCCGTTCAGGTCAGCGGCCTTGATGTCCTCGCAGGCCATCGCGTTGTCATCGACCAGCGAGTGCAACTTCCACTCCGTGCCATCGGCGTTGGGGGCATAGAGCCTGATGCCGACCTTTTTCGTGTCCTTCGCGGGTTCCCGCCAGCCTGCCACCACCTGGTCATGGCCCAGCCCGAGGAAGTCCGCCGCCGCCAGAGCATGGCCTTGGGCCAGTGTGTCATCCAGCACGATGCGGTTCTCCGACCACAGCTTCCCTTCCGCGTTCTCCGGATTGATGACCACCTCGTTGCCGTGCATCGGCTCGATGGTGGCGATGAAGCGCTTCCCCCCCGGCAGCTTGCCCGTGCGCACCTCGCCGGAGCCTTTCTCGGTCATGCGGGTGGCGTTCCATTTTCCATCCCGTTGCTGGAGCAGGTGGGTGCCCTCCTTGCAGGCCACCAGCAGGCTCTCGCCCTCCTCGTTGCCGGGCCACATCACAGGGTCGAAGTTGTGGGCCATGTGGAAGCCTTCGTGCAGGAGAAAGGTGGCCCAGTCCTTTGCGGGATCCTTTTCCGGGCGATAGCCCAGGAATTTGATGCCGGGACCTTCACCTTTCACGTTGTCGCAGCCGTGGAGCGGCAGCACCGCCAGGAAGTTCACGCCCGGCTTCTCCAGCACCCAATGCATGCGGTGGGTCGTTGGCTCCCGGTGCAGCGCCTTTTCCTTCCACGGCTTTGTCCGGTCCTCGCCGGGGAAGAGGGCGAAAACGGCTCCGCTGTCCTTCGTGTCATTCGGCGCCCACTCCGCGCCCACCGCCACCTCCGCCTTGCCATCCCCGTCGATGTCCTTTGCGCAGACGCAGACATGGTCCTTCGGCGTCAGCTTTCCGGTCAGCGTGTGCTTCTCCCACGTGGGGTTCTTGTACCAGACCGTCTGCGCGGCATCCACCAGCAGGATGTCGTCCTTGCCGTCACCATCCACATCCGCCACGGCGAGGCCGTAGCCGATGGTGACCTTGTCATCGATGGTCTGGGCGCGGAATCCCGCGTGGGCGAGCGGAGCGAAGGCGAGGAGGATGAGCGGGGTGGGTTTCATGGGTTGTGGATTCAATTGTAGGATACGGAGGCGTCGATCAGGTTTGTCACCCCTTGGATCAACGGATGCCTGGCCAATATGGTGCGGGGGTGATCCTCCGTGGAGCGGAAGTGGGAACGGAAACTTTCGCTTTCGCCCTTGCCGAGCCGCTCTTTCGCCGCTGGCAGCGGGTAGAGATCTTTCGGGAAAGCTGGTTTGCTTCTCTCCAGCTCCAGCAGGGCGGTCCAGATCCTCCGCAGGTCACCGGCGCTGGCCAGATTCTGCGGCTCGGACTTCAGACGGAACAGGTTGAAGGCGATCTCGTCCTTTTCGGCTGGCGATAACGCGACCTTGTCGGACAGTTCCCCGAGCTTGGACCAGGCATTCACATAGTCCGGATCCATTTTCACCGCTTTCTGGAAAAACTCCTTCGCCTCCGCGGTGCGGTCCTGTGACTCCCTCAGGTAGCCCAGCAGGTAGAACACCTGCGGCTTCGCGTCCGGCTTTTCCGCCAGCTCCGTGAAGACCTTCTCCGCGATCGATTGGGCGACCTTGCCTGTGAACGCTCCCTCGCACCCGAAACAATGACTCTCGATCCGCCCGAAGCTGTCCGGCATCAGCTCGAAGGCCCGCTGGTAGTGCTGCGTGGCCTTTTCCATGTTATCCTCGCTGGCGTAGCGCAGCGCCAGGCGGGACTGGATGCAGTAGGCATCCGCGAAGCTGCGCAAGGACTGCTCGTAGATCGTGATGGCCTTCTGGGTCATATCCGCCGCCCACCAGTCGTCCGCGGTTTCGGACAGGCGGATGGCCGCCACCACGTTGCGGAAAAACTTCGTCTGCTCCGCGTCGCCCTTTTTCTCCAGGATGTCCGCCAGCACCTCGTAGGCACGCATGCGGTCGCCCTTGCCCTGCTCCCCGTCGGACGGGTCGATGGCGATGGCCTTTTTCACCGTGGCCTCCGCCTCGTCCATCTTTCCTTGGGAAAGCAGCAACCTCGCCTGCCAGATCAGCGGGCGTTCCTCGAAGCGGTTGGCTGCGGCGATTTCCTCCAGAAAGGCCATCTGGTCCGGCGGGTTCAGCTGTGAAAGGAGCAGATAGCCCTCATCATGGCCCGGGTTGGAGCGGATCAGGTGGCGGATGATCGCGAGCGCCTTCTCACCGCGGCCCGTCGCGTTCATGGACTTCGCCGCGGCCAGCATGAGCTCGTTTGATCCGATCTCCAGTTCCGCGAGGTCCGGCCCGCTCCAGAACGGCGCCTCATCCAGCAACCGGATCACATCCCCGTGGCGGCCCAGCTTTTCGTAGAGCCTGGCCAACTGGGCCAGCGGGGAATCGAAATTCCTTCCCCCGTATCCATTGTCCTTTGATGCCGCCAGACGGACCACATGGTCGGAGAGTCCTTTTTCAAGCGAGGCGCCAAGGTTCCGCTCGATATAGCTTGTCCAGATCACGTCATCAACAAGAGGCAGGTGGGACAATGTCGGCAGGAGTTTGGAATACGCCTGCAGGGAGCGGTCGAGCAGTTCCGGCCGGTCCAGCAACCTTCCCAGCCGGATGGCCCTGGTGAGGAGTTGCGCGTTCCGGGAGGAGGTGTCCGGAGGAGCGGTCAACTGGTCTCCATCGGAGGTCTGCCCGGCCGGCGCTCCGGCTGGTTTCTCCGCGTTCGCCAGCAGCTCTTCGAGAAGTTTCACCCCCTCGTCCACCTTGCCATCGTTCAGCAGGTGGGTCAGGTGGATGTTCTCGAGGTCCTGCCTTGCCTCCGGTGAGATGAGGCGCGGGTCGGCCAATGCGGCTTCCACGGATTTCTGGAACGCGGCGGATTGTCCGTATTTCTGTGCGGACGAACGGACGGACTGCCAGTAGGGCAGGTTGGGGTCGTCGCGCAGGGCCTGGATCTCCAGTTTCAGCAGGAGTCTCTCGGCGTTCTCGTCAGAGTCGCTGGACCGGATTGCCCCGTCGATCCTGCGGACATAAGGGTGATAGGAAACCCTCTTGCTAAGTTTGGGGTTCTTGATGATTGCCATCGCCTCCGCTTCCCTGCCTTGCCGGAGATAGTGCTTCAGGAGCATGGGCAGGACTTCATCGGATTCCGCCATCGCCTTGGCGGCTTCCGGGCGGAGTTTCGCCGCGGTTTCAAAGAGCTCGGCATCGCCAAGCGAGCGGATCAGATTCCAGGGTGGCTCCGGCAGGCTTTCCAACTGTTCCCTGGCAATGCGGATGAAAAACCCCTTCGTCTCCTCGTCTTCGAACCGTAGGACGGTATCTGTCTTCAGGATACGCATTAGGACTTCCCTCGCTGCGGCGGTTTCCGGCAGCTTGGGGATCACGGTGCCGTAGCCGGAGAAGCGTTGTGCCGCCTGTTCGTCGAGCTGTTTCGACAGTTTGGTCACCGGGTCCGCGGCCGGACCGCCTGGTGGTGAAAGAAGCGTTTCCAGATTGTCCAGGTATCCGTCGATCTGCCTCCGCTGGTAGTCTTCCAGCCTCGCGTCCGCGGAGATGTTGTCCTTCAGCCGGGCCAGTGCGGGCAGCCGTCCGGCCGGGTCGGCCGTGAGCATGGCACCCAGCAACCCCTGCAGGGCTGACGTCCGGCTCTTTCCGGCAGCGGACCGCTTCTGCAGCTCCGCCGCCAACGCGTCCCATGCCTGGGCAGGCGGGAGGGCCTCGATGATGGTTTCTGCGGAGAACCGGGAGAACGTGCTGTTCAACGCCATGCGGGATTGCTGCGGCAGGGTCAGGTAGCTTTCCAGAAGCTGGATCCATTCCGCCGCCGCCTTTTCCGGAGGCATCGCGGCAGCTCCCGTCCGGTAGCTTTCCAGACGCGCTTTCAGAATCTCTCCGGCATCTTTCGGCTGATCTTGCGCGGTGGGGTCCTTCAGCCGCCGCAGCACGGCCTCCGCCCCCTGGATCTCCTCACCGTGGAGGGGCATCGACAGCAGGGCGATGAGAGGGAGGAAAGGAAGATGGGGTTTTCGCATCATGCATCCTTTCCCGGAGCGGGCCGGGAAAGCAAGCATCCACGTTCCGCATGGCGGGATGAGATTCCTTGCAGGATTTTCTTCCCGCCGCTTGTATCCGGGTCTGATGAAAATCCAAACCGTACTGGGAATCGTGGCCGCCGCGCTCATCGCGCCCGCCTTCGGACAGGAAATCCCGAAAGTCCTCGAGATCGGCTCGCCCGCTCCGGAATTCTCCCTGAAAGGGACCGATGGCAAGACACACACCCTGGCGGACTACAAGGACGCGAAGGCCCTCTGCGTGATCTTCACCTGCAACCACTGCCCGGATGCCGTGGGCGCGGCCAGCCGGATGGAGCAGATCCACCAGGACTACAAGGGCAAGGGCGTGGCCATGGTGGCGGTGAACGCAAACAACCCCGGCAGCCTCACCCCGGACGAGCTGGGCTACTCCCCCTACAATGATTCCTTCGAGGAAATGACCCCGTTCGCCAAGGACTACGGCTGGACCTTTCCCTACCTCTATGACGGCGAGAACCAGAAGTTCGCCACCGCCTGCGGCGCGCAGGCCACCCCGCACGTGTTCCTGTTCGACGGTGAGCGGAAGCTCGTCTTCACCGGCCGCATGGATGACATGAAGCGGAAGTCCGGCCCCACGGAAAAGAGCTACCTGCGTGACGCGCTGGATGCCACCCTCGCGGGCAAGGAAATCGGCGAGAAAACCCCGCGTCCGTTCGGCTGCTCGACGAAATGGCTGTTCAAGGCAAGCAACGTCGAGAAGGATGAGGCGAACTGGAAGGCCAAGCCCGTCACCGTCGAGGACCTGAGCGCGGACCTGGCGAAGAAGCTCCGCGAGAACGGCACGGACAAGATCCGCCTCATCAACTTCTGGTCCACCACCTGCGGCCCGTGCGTCGCGGAGTTCCCGGAGCTGGTGGAAACCTACCGCCGCTTCCAGAACCGCCCGTTCGAGTTCATCTCCATCAGCATCGACCCTGCGGAGAAGAAGAACGTCGTCGGGAAATTCCTCACCTCCCGTCATGCCGCGCTTTCGGACAAGACCGCTCCGTCCGTGAAGGAAGAAGGCCGCACCACCAACAACTATATCTGGACCGCCGAAAACACCGACCCGCTTGCGGACGCCATCGACAAGGAATGGACCGGCGCGCTGCCGCACACCGTCCTGCTTGGCAAGGATGGCAAGATCCTGTGGAAGCACACCGACAAGCTGGACATCGTCGAGGTGCGCCGCCAGATCATCAAGGCACTGGCTGAGTGAGAACCCGCCCCCTTGAGATCAAGGAATTTCCGGAGGAAGGCTATTCCCTGGACGAAGCCGCGCAGGCTCTGCTCGACGGGCGTGCGCGGTGGAAACGCCGCCAGTACATCGCCTGCGCGGTGGGCGTCGGCATCGGCACCACCATCGTGATCATCGCCGGGTGGATGGGCCGGCATTCGTGGGCGAATCCGGGATGGGCGATCTTCGCCGCCAGCAGCGTCTATGCGCTGGTGCTCGGCATCATGCACCCGAAGCGCACCTGTCTCCAGTGCGGCAGGGAATTTGAAAAGCGCTGGGAAAAGGGCGAGGGCGAGATGGAGGACCTGTTCCTGGTCTGCGAATCCTGCAAAAAATACGTCTTCGCCCACGAGGTGAGGTCGTAGGAAACGGAGCGCTGACTTCAGTCGGCTTGGTTTCGCTGGCTGGATTCTTTGGGGCCGACTGAAGTCGGCGCTCCACAAGCCTGTGGAAATATATCCTTCACCCGCGCCGCCGGATCGTGGGAAATGGCCCGCGATGATGGCGAAACGGGTGATTTTCAGCGGCAGGGTCCAGGGCGTCGGTTTCCGTTACACCACGAAGGATCTGGCCCGTGGGTTCGAGGTCTGTGGCTGGGTGAAAAACCTGCCGGACGGCACGGTGGAGCTCCAGGTAATGGGAGAGGAGGGTGAAGTGGAGGACTTCATCCGGGAAATCGCGGAGGAATCGAACGTCGCCCACCACATCAAGTCACTGATGGCGGAGAAGATCCCGCCGTTGGAAGGCGTGCGCGGCTTCTCCATCCTCGCGTGACCTGACATTTCTCTGGAAATCCTTGAGCCGCCGGAGGCTTGGTTTAGGATGGGGCTGGAACTGCCTTTGATGCCCGAATCCCCAGACATTCCCTCTCACACGTTTGAATGAACTCTTCCCAGCCCAGTTCGCAATCGACTTCCGGACCGACCGGCCCAGTGCCATTGATTTCGGAAGCCCAGCATCCTCTCAGCGAGCAGCTTGCTCTGCCCTTAACCGCCAGCGAGCAGGCGGAATCCTGGACGCAGCTCAACGCACTCCATCCCGGGAATCGCTTCAGGTTGATGTTTGGAATGCAGCTTTTGCCGCAGAATCCTCCCAGCGCGACGTCCCGCTGATCCCGCTGCGGCGGATGGGCATCACCCTGGATGCCGACGGGATGCTGGGGTCAAAGGAACTCCGCCAGCTCAGGAGCGGCGCGGAGGCCTACCCATTCGCGGATGACGAAGCCCGTGTGGTCTACAAGCTGTTCAACCTCCGGGCGAACGGCTCCCTCGGAAAGCGGGTGACGCTCGAGCAGGTCGAGGAGGAACGCCATGAGATCGTCCTCCATGACGCCACGCTGCGGGACACTTTGGAAAAGCTCATCGTCCTCAATGATGCGGGCGGACATCCGACTGAAATCGTCGGCCTGTCGGATGACGGGAATTTCCTCATCGCGAAGCAACCGCTGGCCATGCCCTACGCCGACTTCCTGAAGGACAGGAGAACGGCGACGGATGCCATCCGGGCGATCATTCCGCCGTTCACCCGCCTCAACCGGGAGATCGCGGTTTTTTGGTTGCGGGAGCAGGCGTGGATCATCTGTGACCTGCACAACGGCAACATCATGCGGAACCGGGAGAATGCACCGACCATCATCGATGCGTTGGTCGGTCCGCTGCCGCAGGAAGTTTTCGGGAAACTCGCGTGGGCCAGGGAGGTCAACGAGGACGCGCGGGCGCTCCGGCTCGGACTGCCCCCGGTGAAGCGGATGAAATTCGGTGAAGGGGTGGACGATGATTCGCTCTGAAGGGGCATGAAAAAAGCGCCTCCCGGCGGGCCGGAAGACGCTTTTGGAAAAATGAAACGGGAAGGGATTACTTTGCCTCGAGCTTGCCGAGGTAGGCCTGCGGGTTCTCCTTGAGCTTGCCCGCGCAGTTGTTGCAGCAGACACCCACGGTCAGGTTGGAGGTCACATCCTCATCGGCGGCCTTGCCACTCAGCGGGCATTTCCCCTTCTCCGCGGTCGCCACCACCTTCAGATAGTCGGCGGGAGCCTTGTCGAACTTGCCCTTGCAGTTGTTGCAGCAGAACGAAATGGGCACATCCACATCCTTCTTCGCATCTTTGCCCGAAACGGGGCACTTGCTGTTGACCGCGCCGGCTTGGGCGGTGACGAGGGAGAACAGGCCGAGGAGGGAGGCAAGGAGGATCGTTTTCATGGGTTGTCAGGAGGCAGATCTCCTATGTAAGCGGGTTTTGTTCCAGATTGGAATCCAAATTTTGCCACTGGCCAAAGAAAAAGCCGCCTCCCCATCGAGGGATGGCGGCGATGGAAGTGATGGAGGGGTTATTTCGACAGGTAGTCGCTCACGCCCTGGTGGTCGGCGGTCATCGCATCATCACCTTTCTGCCAGTCCATCGGGCAGACTTCGCCGTGCTGCTCGAAGTGCTGGAGGGCATCCACGATACGGAGGCACTCGCGGATCGAGCGGCCCAGCGGCATGTCATTGACGATCTGGTGGCGGACGATGCCCTTCTTGTCGATGAGGAACAGACCGCGGTAGGCGACCAGCTCACCCTCGACGACCAGCTTGCCGTCTTCGTCGGTGGAGTAGTCACCGGCCAGCACGTCGTAGTCTTCGGAAATGGTCTTGTTGATGTCCGCGACGAGGGGGTATTTCACGCCTTCGATGCCGCCCTTGTTCTTCGGGGTCTGGAGCCAGGCCCAGTGGGAGAACTCGGAGTCCGTGGAGCAGCCGACGACGGCCACTTCGCGCTTCTCGAACTCATGGAGTTCTTCCTGGAAGCGGTGCAGTTCCGTCGGGCAGACGAAGGTGAAGTCCTTCGGGTAGAAGAAAAAGACGACGTATTTTTTGCCGACGAACTGTTCGAGGGAGAAGTCTTCGATGATGGTTTCGCCTTTGACGGCTTTCGCGCGGAAGGAGGGGGCTGGTTTGCCAACGAGAACTGCCATGATGTGTTTGTGATGAGGTTCGGACGGCGGGGAGGTAGAAAAGATTCCCCTGTGCCGCAACCCTAAACCGAACCCCGGAACAGCCCCGGAAAATGCATGATGCGGGACCAAAGAAGCTCTTGGAATGCCCTAGGGATCCACTATGCTCCGCGGACGGCGGCTGGATGGGTATCCGGCTTCCCCGAACCACCGGCAGCGACTATGGAGATGGACCATCTGGGATTCACCTGCCCGCGGTGCGGAGTGGATTTGGTAATGCCTGCCAGTGCCGCGGGAGTGGAGGGGCCCTGCCCCCGGTGCGGTGGCGTCATCAGGGCGCCCCGCTTCACACCGAGGCCGGGGGAGATTCCTGTCAGGCTGGAGGTGAGGGAGGAACCCGCCACCCGGGCGAAACCGCTGGCAGGCTTCCAGCCCGCCGCGCAGCAGGCGTTCGTGGAATCCACGGCCATGCGCTCGGATCGGAAATCCGGCCTCCGGAGGACATTGCTGACGACGGTGATCGTCGTGGGCTTTGGATCCATCATCGCCTGGTTCCTGGTGGCGCAGGATGGAAAGGCGGACTCCGGGTCGCCAAAGCAGGGCATGGTGAAAGCGGAGGCCGCCGGGCAAAAACAGGGTTCCCCGTCCGTTGCCACGGAGAAAGCACCGGTGCGGGATCTCCGCGTGGCTCCGGCGGGGATGGATGTGCATGAATTCGTGAGCCGGTCAGCGGAGGTTCTCGGCGCGTTTCTGGTCGCCCGGAACCTGGATGAGCGACTGCCGTTGATGGAATGTACCACTCCCCGGGATGAACTCGAAAAATCCGTCCTGGCAGGCCCGCTGGAAAGCACCGGAAATTTCGAGAGTCTGGAGGTCAGGTTCGACAAGGTCATCGGCACGAACGAAGTCCTCTTCAAGTGCGGGTTCCGCAGCGGCGGCGGCAGGCCGGATTCCTGCCTGATCCTGGTGCGCACCCGCGGAAGCCAGGAACCGAAAGTGGCCGCCGACCCGTTTCTGGACACCTACGGAGGCCGCTTCGAGTCGTTCGCCGCCACCCCCGGCGGGGAGGTGGCGAAGTTCCGCGTTGTGGCGACCATTTTTGAATTCTGCTCGGATGAAGCGATCCCCGCGCATGATCTGAAATACACAATGAAGATCTCCGTCGCCCCCGGCTCCCCGGACCTGGCGAAGGCGTATTTCGGAAAATCCTCCCCGCTGCGCGAAAAGCTGGAGAAGCTGGGCGTGCGATACGGCCAGGGCGTCGGGGCGACCGTCAGCCTGAAGTGGAACATGGAGGGGACGCCCCACATCGAGGCGATCGATGTGGACTCCCTCGACTGGAGCGAGTGAGGCGGGGCTTCAGGAAAGCCTCGCCGCCAGCAGTTCCCGCTGGAACACCAGCTCCTTCGGCAGGTGGTCGTAGAGGTCGATGAACAGCTCCGCCTGGCTTATGAGTTCCGCCTTCCACTCCGCCCGGTCGAAGCACATCACCTTGTCGAAGTCCTCCAGGGTGAAGTTGTCCAGTCCCTCCACGTTGAAATCTTCGAACGCCGGAGTCCAGCCGATCTGCGTCTCATGCCCCGCGGCGGCGCCCTGGCAGCGGTTGATGATCCACTCCAGCACCCGCATGTTCTCGCCGAAGCCCGGCCAGAGGAACTTCCCGTCCGCGGACTTGCGGAACCAGTTCACATGGAAGAAGCGCGGCAGGTGGGTGAGGTGGCGGCGCATCTCCAGCCAGTGGCCGAAGTATTCCCCCATGTTGTAGCCGGCGAAAGGCAGCATGGCCATCGGGTCGCGGCGCACCTTGCCGATGGTGCCGGCGGCGGCGGCGGTCATTTCCGAGCCCATGGTCGCCCCCAGATACACGCCGTGGGACCAGTTGTAGGCTTGGAAAACCAGCGGCATGGTGGTGGCGCGGCGGCCTCCGAAGATGATGCCGTCGATGGGCACTCCCTCCGGATTCTGCCACTCCGGATCGATGGTCGGGCATTGGACCGCGGGTGCGGTGAAGCGGGAGTTCGCATGGGCGGCGGGACGACCGCTGTCCGGCGTCCAGTCATTGCCCTGCCAGTCGATGAGGTGGTCGGGCTTTTCCTTCGTCATGCCTTCCCACCAGATGTCCCCGTCATCGGTGAGCGCCACGTTGGTGAAGATCACGTTCTCCTTGATCGACTCCATCGCGATGGGGTTCGTGTCGTAGGACGTGCCCGGTGCCACGCCGAAGAAGCCGGTTTCCGGATTGATCGCGTGGAGCTTCCCATCTTCGTGCGGCCACAGCCACGCGATGTCATCCCCGATGAGGGAGGTTTTCCAGCCCTCCGCCTGGTATTTCTCCGGCGGGACGATCATGGCGAGGTTCGTCTTGCCGCAGGAGGAGGGGAAAGCGGCGGAGACGTAGGTCTTCGTGCCGTCCGGTGCCTGGATGCCGACGATGAGCATGTGCTCCGCCATCCACCGGTGCTCGCGGGCGATGTTCGAGGCGATGCGCAGCGCCAGGCACTTCTTGCCCAGCAACGCGTTCCCGCCGTAGCCGGACCCATACGACATGATCTCCCGTGTTTCCACGAAGTGGACGATATATTTGTCCTCATTGCACGGCCATGGAACATCCGCCTGGCCGGGTTCCAGCGGCGCACCGACCGAGTGCAGGCAGGGGATGAAGAATTTGTGGCCGTCCCGCTTCTTCGGCGCGGTTCCGGACCACTCGTCCTCCAGCCGCTTCAGCACGTCGGAGCCGGTCTTGCACATGATGTGCATGTTCACCACGGCGTAGGCGCTGTCCGTCACCTGGACGCCCACCTTGGCCAGCGGGGAGTCGATCGGCCCCATGCAGAACGGGATGATGTACATCGTGCGGCCCTTCATGCAGCCGTCGAATTTCCGCTGCAGCTTCTCCCGCATCTCCATTGGGTCCGCCCAGTTGTTGGTCGGGCCGGCCTCTTCCGGGCGGCGGGTGCAGATGAACGTGCGGTCCTCCACCCGCGCGACATCGGAAGGGGAGGAGCGGGCGAGGAAACTGTTGGGGCGCTTTTCCGGATTCAGCCGGGTGAAGGTTCCGCCCGCCACCAGCAGCTCGGTCAGGCGGTCCCACTCGGCGCGGGAGCCATCGCACCACTGGACGGAGTCCGGTTTGCAGAGCGCGGTCATCTTATCGACCCATTTCTGGAGCGCGGCGTGGGAGGTGCGGAACGTATCGGTCATGCCCTGTCACTTAAAGCGCAAGGCGTGCCGTAACGCAACCTGATGCAAAGAAACGGGCGGTATTTGGGAAAATACTCCGTGGTCGTAGGTTACGTGGAGAGATGTTTCATGCCGGCAAATTCGCCGGTCTGGAGACCAGCGCTCCCAGCGTGAAGCCGTGAAAATGATTCGGGCCGCCATCGCTCCGCGCCTGCTTGGGCACGGAGCGATGGCCGCCCCGAGGGCGCGCGCGGCGCACATCATCCATAACGCCGCCACGGCCGGAATTTTTTCATCGGACGTGGAAATTTCCACCGTCCTTGCGGTGGGCGGCAAGCCGTGCTAACCGGAGGCAGCGATGGCAACGGCTGAAAGGGAATATCGACAGGACGGACGTGGGATGGGGCCTCCTTCCATCACACCGGTGACGAAATGGCTGCTGATCATCAACGTGGTTGTCTTCCTGGCGGATGTGATGTCGGGGAATCTTATCGGCTATTACGGAACCTTCGCGGTGCGGACCGCGATCTTCGGAGGCTTCATATGGGAGTTCATCACCTTCCAGTTTCTCCACGGAAGTGTGGGGCACATCCTGTTCAATTCCATCGCCCTCTATTTCTTCGGTCCCATCATGGAACGCTGGTGGGGAACGTGGAAGTATCTCGCCTTTTATCTGATCTCGGGGATCGGTGGGGCGCTTCTTTACTCGCTGCTCGGGTTGATGGGGATCATCGATTTGGGAGGCGGCATCGTCGGGGCCTCCGCAGGCATCTTCGGCATTCTCATTGGCACGGCGGTGATCGCGCCGAACGCGCGCATCGCACTGCTGCTCCCGCCCATCGAGCTTTCGATGAGGACGTTCGCGCTGGTGATCCTCGGCATCGCGGTGTTTTCGATCGTCGTTCCCATTTTCGGAAACGAAGGGGGGGATGCGGGGCATCTGGGTGGCGCGATCGTCGGCTTCCTTCTGATCAAATTTCCCCGGCTTCTCGGCTGGATCGGCGGATCTCCGCAGCGCGGCATGCGGCCGGAGGCATTCCGCCGCGAGGGTGAGCCGAAGCTCCGCCCCCGCAGCCACATCAACCTGCGTGGTGATACGGAGATCGACCGGATCCTGGACAAGGTTTCCAGCGACGGCTTCGCCAGCCTGACCGATGAGGAGCGCGCGAAGCTCCATGCCGAACACGAACGCCTCCAGCGTGGCACGAATTCCGACCACTGAGAACATGACGGATGAAGAAATGATCGAATGCCCCGGGGGCGGGCGGCAGTTGGAGCGGCTGAGAGCCATCATGCACCGCCTGCGCGCGCCGGGCGGCTGCCCGTGGGATGCGGAGCAGACCCATGAGTCCCTCATTCCCCACATCATCGAGGAAAGCTACGAAACCATCGATGCGATCCAGCGGAAGGATCACGACCATCTCAAGGAGGAGCTGGGGGATCTGCTGCTCCAGGTGATCTTCCACAGCGAGATCGCGGAGGAGGCCGGCAGGTTCACGCTGGATGATGTGGCCCGCGGCATCAGCGAAAAGCTGGTGCGCCGCCATCCCCACGTTTTCGCCTCTTCGCAGGTCGCGGACAGCGACGGAGTGCTGAAGCAGTGGGACGAGATCAAACGCGCGGAGAAAGGCGACGAGGAGCAGCCCTACCTCCACGGCGTGGGAAAAGGCCTGCCCGGCCTGCTGCGCGCCGCGAAGCTCCAGAAAAAGGCCGCCAAGATCGGTTTCGACTGGCCGGTGGAGACAGGAGTCATCGCGAAGATCCGTGAGGAGCTGCTGGAACTCCAGTCCGCGCTGGATGCGCAGGATCTGGAAGCCGTATCCGAGGAAATGGGGGATCTGCTGTTCGCCGTGGTGAATCTCGCCCGCTTCAGGAAGACCGATCCGGAAATGCTCATGGCCACCGCGAACGCCAAGTTCGAGACCCGATTCGGCGAAATGGAAAAGCTGCTGAAGGCAAAGGGCATCTCACTCGAAGCGGCCTCCGCCGACGAGATGGTGGAGGCCTGGGAGGAAGCGAAGCGCCGCTGAAGTTTCAGGAGTTCACGGGAACTCATACCGCAGCACCGCCAGCCCGCACAGGGTGGCGGTCTCCACCCGCAGGACGATTCCGCCGAGGCTGGCGGGGAGAAATCCATGGTCCATGGCGGTCCGGGTTTCCTGCGGGGTGAAATCACCCTCCGGCCCCACCAGGTAGGTCACGGAGCGGGGTGTTTCATTTCCACGGAGGATGTCCTTCAGCGGTTGGCTCCCCGTCGCCAGTGATGCGATGATCCTCAGATCCCCGTCGCCGGATGGTGGGGCAATCCACCGGTCGAACGGCAGCGGTTCGGCGATTTCGGGAAGGGTGTCCTGCCCGCATTGCTTGCAGGCCTCCAGCGCCACGCGTCGCCATTTCTCGGACTTCCCGTCGCCCGGCTGGACGACGGTGTTGCCGGTCACCAGCGGCTGGATGGCGGTGACCCCCAGTTCGACGGCTTTCTGGACGATGAAGTCCATGTTCTTTCCCTTCGGGATCGCTTGGGCGAGGATGATGGAGGCTCCGCTGTTCGGGGAAACCACCGGCTCCCCCAGCTCCAGCGGGACGCGGTCTTTCGAGACGCCCAGCACCGTGGCCGCGGCCCGGCGGCCGCGTCCGTCGAAGACGGTGATCCGTTCACCCGCCTTTCCGCGCAGCACCTGGGAGAGGTGGCGCGCTTCGTCCCCCGTGAGGGCGGGGCTGCCGCCCCACGCGTCCGGCGGGAGAAAGAAGCGGGCCATCGGTTCAGCGGTCGAAGAAGCGTTTCGCCTTCTGGAAGAAGGACTCCTGCATCGGGGAGTTCTGTTCGCCGATGGATTCGGAGAAAAGCCGCAGCTTCTCCTGCTGGGAGCTGTTGAGCTTCGTGGGAACCTCCACCTGCACGCGGACGTTCAGGTCGCCCTTCCGGCCACCGCCGGAAAGTGCGGAGATACCCTTGCCGCGCAGGCGGAAGACCGTGCCTCCCTGCGTGCCGACGGGGATCTTGATCGAGGATTGGCCGTCCAGGGTGGGCACCTTCAGCTCACCGCCCAGCGCCGCGATGCTGAATGGCAGAGGCACCTCGCAGAACAGGTCATCCCCGTCACGCTCGAAGAGATCGTGGTCGCGGACGTGGAGGAAAACATAAAGGTCGCCGGCCTCTCCACCGCGGACACCGGCGTCGCCATTTCCGGAGGAACGCAGGCGTGTGCCGGTATCGACACCAGCGGGGATGCGCAGCTTGATGCGGCTGTCCCGCTGGACGCGGCCTTCGCCTTTGCAGGAGGAGCAGGGATCGGAAATCGTCTCACCGGCCCCCCGGCATTCCGGGCAGGTTGATTGCTGGATGAAGATACCCGCCTGACGGGCGACCACGCCGCGGCCACCGCAGGTCTGGCAGACCTTCACCCCGCCGGAACCCTTGGTTCCTTTCGAGCTGCAGGTGTCGCACGGGACGTAGCGTTCGATCTCCAGTTCCTTCTCGACGCCATTCGCGGCCTCTTCGAGAGAGATCTCCAGATCGTAGCGCAGGTCGCTGCCGCGTTGCTTGCCGGAGCTTTTCCTGCGCGACGAACCGCCGCCGCCACCGAAGAATTCCTCGAAGCCGCCACCGAACGCGCCGCCGAACACCTGGGAGAAGATGTCCATCGGGTCGTGGAAGCCGCCGCCACCACCGGAACGACCGCCACCCATACCGCCGGAAAATGCGGCGTGGCCATAGCGGTCGTAGGCGGCCCGCTTGTCGGCGTCGCTCAGGGCCTCATAGGCCTCACCCAGTTCCTTGAAGCGTTCTTCCGCCGTGGCGTCCCCCGGGTTTTTGTCCGGGTGGAGTTTCACCGCCAGCTTGCGGTAGGCCTTCTTGATCTCATCCTGGGAGGCGTCGCGGGCGACGCCCAGGATTTCGTAGTAGTCGCGTTTGTCCGCCATGGGGATCAGGCTTCGGGGGAGGAGGGGAGTTTGGAAACCACCACGCTGGCAGGGCGCAGCAGGCGGTCGCGGAGTTTGAAGCCGCGGCGGGTCACGCGGAGGATCCGGCCTTCCTCACCGGCGGCGCAATCTTCCTGGGCCACCGCATCATGGAGGTTCGGGTCGAATTTCCCGGTGGTCGGGATCTCCTGGGCACCTTGGTTGGAAAGGAAGTCGTTGAGCTGGCGGCGGACCATGTCCATGCCGATGTAGATCATGGACGACTGGTCCTGGGAGGCTGCCTGCATGCCCATCTCGAAATTGTCGATCACCGGCAGCAGGTCCTCCAGCAGACGCTGGTTGGCGTAGCGGACCGCTTCTTCGCGCTCCCGGGCCGTGCGCTTCCTGAGATTGTCCATTTCCGCCGCCGTGCGGAGGGAGACGTCCTTCCACTTCGCGGCTTCCGCTTCCAGTTGCTCCCAAGGGTCGAGCTCACCTTCGGTGGAGGTGTTTTCGGTCGCCGTGTCTTCCGGGGACAAGGTTTCATCCACGGGAAGGTCGGAGGGGTCCTGGGGATTGTTGCGGTCAGCGTCGGCTTGCATGGCGGATAGGTGTAGCCCCGGATCTCTCCCCGTCAACCCCGGGGAGAGGCCGGAATCCCCCCTCGTGAAAGGAGAAAGGAGGGGAGGAGGGGCCGGGACGCCATCCCCCGTCCGGGGGAAATCCTCTTGCCAACCCCGGATCACAACGGTAACTCCGCCATCCCGTTACGCTGTCATTGCGGGAAATTTCACCATGAAGTTGGCCCAGTTGTTAAGTCCCGATCAAATCCTTCTGGATGTGAAGGCGGGCGAACACTGGGCTTCCATCGTGGAACTGGTGGGTAGGCTTGTGGCCTGTGGGAAGCTACCGGAAGAACAGGCCGAGGGCGTCCTGGCCTCCCTGAAGGCCCGCGAGGAACAGGTCAGCACCGGCATCGGCGGTGGTGTGGCGATCCCCCACGCGTTTTCCGATGAACTGGATGAGGTGGTCGCCATTTTCGGCCGGTCCAGGGAGGGCATCGACTACCAGGCGCTGGATGAAAAGCCCGTCCAGCTCATCATCCTCTTCATTGTCCCGCGGAAGGACTACCACCTCCATCTGCGGACCTTGGCGGCGATCGCGAAGATGTTCACCAACGCGGAAGTCCGCCGCCAGCTCGTGGAGGCGGACAGCGAGGAGGACATGCTGGCGATCCTCGATTCCCGGCCATCCCGCACCGGTTCACCGAATCCTTAACTTCGGCTTCCCCTCCGCGTCGTTTGTGCGGAACATCCCCGCAAGCCATGACGCTCCTCCAGCTTCTCGAATCCCGTCTTGCCCTCGCCCTCGAATCCGTTCTGGGCGAGCCTACTCCCGCCGCGGTGACCCCTGCGGCGGATCTCCGCTTTGGTGACTACCAGTCGAATGCGGCGATGGTGCTGGCAAAAAGGCATGGCAAGAACCCCCGCGCGCTGGCACAGGAAATCATCGACAGGATCGACCTCGCCGGGATCGCCGCGGCGGAAATCGCCGGGCCGGGTTTCCTGAATTTCCGGATTTTCCCGGAAGCCTACGCCCTTCTCTCCACGGAACTCCTGGGTGACGCCCGTCTCGGTGTGCCGCAGATCGGGGAAGGAAAGACCGTGGTGGTGGATTTCTCCGCGCCGAACGTGGCGAAACCCATGCACGTTGGCCACATCCGCTCGACCATCATCGGTGACACGCTCTGCCGCGTTGCCCGCTCGCTGGGCTACAACGTCATCTCGGACAACCACATCGGCGACTGGGGGACCCAGTTCGGGATGATCCTCTTCGGATGGAAGAACCACCTGAATGCGGAAGCGCTTGAGGCGGACCCCATCACCGAGCTGGTGCGGCTCTACCGCGAGGTGAACAACGCCGGCAAGGAGGATCCGGAGATCCGCGAGCTGTGCAAGGCGGAGCTGGTGAAGCTCCAGGCCGGGGATCCGGAGAACCTCGGCATCTGGCAGCGCTGCATCGACCTTTCCAAGGCGGGCCTGCAGAAGATCTATGGCCGCCTCGACGTCAGCTTCGACCACTGGCTGGGTGAGAGCTTCTACAACGACCGTCTGGCGGGCTTGGTGGATGAACTGCTCGGCAACGGCATCGCCCGCATGAGCGAGGGAGCCGTCTGTGTGTTCTCCGACGAAACGAAGAAGCCGGAAGCGGACCCATTCAAAGTGCGGAACGAGAGCGGCTGGGGGGATTTCCCGATGATCGTCCGCAAGAGCGACGGCGGCTTCAACTACGCCACGACCGACCTCGCCACGCTGGAATACCGCCGTTCCCAGTGGAAGGCAGACTCCGTCTGGTATGTGGTGGACCACCGCCAGTCCTTGCATTTCCAGCAGCTTTTCGATGTCGCCGCGCGCCTCGATCTCGATGGCATGGACCTGCGCCACATTTCCTTCGGCACGATCCTCGGCAAGGACGGCAAGCCCCTGAAAACCCGTTCGGGGGACCTCCCCCAACTGGCGGACCTCCTCGATGAAGCGGTGGCCGCCGCCGGTGTGGCGGTCGCGGAGCGATCCCGCGTGGAAACGGACGAAGAACGGAAGGATCTGGCCGAACTCATCGGCATCAGCGCGGTGAAGTTCACCGAACTGGCCCACCACCGCAGTTCCGACTACGTGTTCGACCTGGAGAAAATGCTGGCCCTCCAGGGGGACACCGCGCCCTACCTCCAGAACGCCTACGTCCGCAGCCGCTCCATCTGGCGGAAGCTGGGCGATGAGGCTCCCAAGGATCTCGCCCCCGTTTCGCTGGCGGAGGAACAGGAAATCCACCTCGCCCGCCTGCTGGTCCGCTTCGGGGAGGTCGTGCCGACCATTCTGGATGATTTCCGCCCGAACCTGCTGGCGAACTACCTGCTGGAGGTGGCGCGTGCCTTCCACTCCTTCTTCGAAGCCTGCCCGGTGCTGAAGGCGGAGACAGCGGTGCGCGACAGCCGCCTCTCGCTCTGCGAACTCACCTCCCGCGTGCTGAAACAGGGCCTCGGCCTGCTCGGCATCCGGGTTCCGGAGAGGATGTGAAATGGAGCGCGGACTTTGGACGGGCGAATCCTTTTCTCACGTGGAAAGGATTCGCTTTGTTGTTATTGGCGGCGACTTCCGTGGGTTGGATTTCGGCCGTTGTGCCTTACCGCGGTGATTCTGACGGTTGTCGGAAATACCCGAAATAGGAAATGATACGGGAAGCGGCTCAAATTGCCACGTCGGCGGCCGCTGGGATCAAAATGGTGGCGGGTTGGATATTCGCGGGCGTATTCCAGGGCCTGTGTGAGTTCGGCCCAGAAATCGTCGGTGAGTATCTGGGATATTCCCTCGTAATAGGCGAGTATCTCCCCGACCTCCGACGGAACACGCGGATGATAGGAGAGGGATCTCATTGACGGCCAACTGCCGATAAAAATTCTGCATGGCTCAGGGCCGTAATCTGACCTGAATCCAACTCGGTCTCCCGGCGATCAACCTCGTCATCGTCCGGTCCCAACGGAGCCGAGGAGAAAGAAGAAAGGAGGTGGGCGACTAGTCCAGCGCGGTCCTCGCTGTTCAGTTCGTCCGCAGCTTTCTGAACTTCGAAAAGCGTTGCCATGAGCAGGAGTCTACTATGCCCGTGGTGCTTTTCAATCTTTTGGCGAACATCAACGCTGCTTCAGCCAGGTGGCTGCTCGCTAACCCCCGGATCCGATCTTTGGCCACATGCACATGGCTAAGGCGGAGCTGCAGGAGCTTTCTTGTGGATGATCTGACGTTCTCCGCGGATCCGGAGAAATGACAAAAACAGAAAGGAGGTCCCGTATCATGCTGTTTGCGTTTTAATTATTGATAAACAGTTAATTATGAATATTTCAGCGGAAGCAGGCTTGGAAAATGAGTTTGAGGGTAACCTGGAACCGGATCGTGCCATAACGGTACGGACAGACGTGAAGGAGTATCTTTCAGAAGATCCGGACGACGGGTGCATCAGGCGCATCAAGCAGGGTGATGCCGATGCCTTCGAAGTGGTCGTATACCGCTTCGAGCGTCCTTTGCGTGCGTGGCTGGCCACGCTGTCGCCGCCCGGGGTGGACGCGGATGAGATCGCGCAAAAGAGCTTCATTGCCGCCTACACCCGGATTCATGAATTCGAGGAGGGAACCAATTTCGGTGCTTGGCTTTTCAGCATCGCGCGCTGGCAGTTGAAGACGGAGACGACGCGTCTGCGCCGGATCGCGGACTATCACTCACGGTACGCGCCGGATCTGCTGCAGAAGCTCCACGGCGAGGCGGAGGTGGAGCCTGAGCATCTGATGACCCAGGTGGGGCATCTGAAGAAGTGCATGGCCTCCCTCAGCCAGGATCTGGCGTGCCTCCTGAAATGGCGGTATTATGACGAAATATCCCTTGAGGAGATGGCGAGGCTGAGCGAGCGCTCCGTGCCTGCGGTCAAGAAACAGCTTTGGAAATTGCGCCGGAAGCTCCAGCAGTGCCTGGAGCAGCGCATGGAAGGAACCATCACCTGATATCATGGAAAGCGAGCAACAACGGTTCGAACGCCTGTGGACGGATTACCTCGAAGGGGATCTGGATGAGCAGGGTGTGGCTGAACTCCGTGAGTTGCTGGCGGGAAACGAGGGGCTGGCCGCACAGGTGGCGCCACTTTACCAGACCCACCGGCTGTTGGGCTACCTGTACAAGGAAAGCGACGAGGGCAGCGAGCGGTTCGTGAAGGCCCTGCGGGAGCGCCTGCCGAAGGACGGCGTTTCCTTCACCAGTGAGGTGCTGCGCAAGCAGCGGGAGCTGGTTTCCCTGGAACGCACGAGCCATGGGATGAAGCCGCGGGGATCCCGCGGGCTGCGTCTCGTCGTGACGGGATTGGCCGCAGCGTGCGTGACGCTGGCGGCGGTGCTGCTGTGGAAAAACGCCTCGCGTGAACCGGCGCGGATGGCCGGTGCCGCGGTGCCCGATGTCCGCGTGGTCCGCCTGGCCCATGCGAGGTTCTTCGGCGAGTTGTCGCCGCAGCTCCATTCGGCGATTCCCTATGACAAGGAATACACGCTCATCGCCGGGATGATGGAGCTGAAGTTCCCCAATGGTGCGGAAGCGATCCTGGAGGCCCCGGCTGTGTTCCGGGTGAAGGAGAATGATGTGCTGGTGATGGATACCGGCACCTGCTCCGTGCATGCGCCTCCGGGGGCCGAGGGGTTCCGCATCGACACCCCCGGATCAACGGTCGTTGACAGGGGCACGCGGTTCTCACTGAAAGTGAATGACTCGAATGAAACGGAGATCCACGTGGTCGAAGGCATCGCGGATGTCTATCCGGCCGTTGATGGAAAACCGGAGACATCGCCAGCCAACGAGATCCGCTTGAAGGAAAAGCAGGCGCTGCTTCTCCGGGATTCCCTCCATCCGGTGACCACGGCCGCGACCTTCGACGCCAGCAAGTACCGGAAGCAACTTCCTGACCGGATCATTTCCTACCGGGCGTCATCGGCGGACGACGGGTATGCGGAGAATCTGACGGAAGTGACCGTGCAGCGTGGGGGCGAGGCGATCATTTATCCGGTGGACCAACTGATCGGGGCGGATGTGATCTGGTTCAAGGCGGCGGACGAACTTTCCTCCGGCTACATGATGACGGGGCCGAAGATCGCCAGCCCTGCCGCGGCGGATCCGAATGATCCGGCGTGCGCGACACGCTATGACTACCTGTTGACGACGCCGGATGGCAATGTTTCGCCCGCGGCTCTCCTGGCGGACCGGTCGCTGCTCACCGGCGTGATCAATCCCGGAGGTTCCGCCACCCCGCTCACGGCGGATCCGGTCATGTTCAGGAACACGGCCACCGGTGAGGACGGGACGCCCGGCCTGGCGATCCGTTTCCACCAGCCGGTGACCAACGGACCCGGCCCGGATGTGGTGTTCTTTGAACTCCAGCCGGTGATTTATCCGCCGGAGGGGGATCCCTTCCACGTCAGTCCGCTCAAGTTCAGGGAAGGGCTGCGCAGCCGCACGATCCGCAACTACGATCTCAACCTGCATTGCTCCGAAGCGTTGCGGGTCACCGCCCCCTATGTCCATTTCTCCGAAAACAAGGTGGCGGACTCCCTCGAGGATCTGAACTCGATGAAGCTGCTCGCCCGGCCGACGAAGCTGGTTTATCGGGCCGTCGCGGTGGGGATCGACCTGTCCGACCTGGGATATGCGCAGGGTGAGAAGGTGGAAGGATTGTTCTTCCAGGACATGATGGATGACCGTTTCCAGATCGATCCCGTGTTCATCGGCGGCTTGCCGCCACACTGAATCCTTCTTCCGAATCCGGGAAAATCCGCGTATTTGGCCGATGGGGGGTAACCATCGTGGATGCGGTGCCATTCCGTAGGCCTCTCCCGCACCAACAGCGTGATCAAAACGCCGCAGGGGGAACCACCTGCGAGCCGATCTGACCACGGATGTCATGGAGATTCTCCCGGCTCGGCCAACGCTGACCCCATATCCCTGACCATCGCCCATGTGGATTGTTCGTTTTGCCCTCCGTTACCGCTACACGATCGGCGTTTTCGCGATCCTGATCATGCTCTTCGGCATCATGTCGGTGAGGAGGATGTCAACCGACATCCTGCCAACGGTGGAGAGTCCACAGATCACCCTGGTGTGGACCTACAACGGACTCAACGCGAAGGAAATGGCGCTGAAGGTCACCTCCTTTTCCGAGATCGTCGCCATCAACAACGTCGATGATCTCCTGGAGGTCCGTTCGGAGACATCGAACGGCGTGGGTCTGGTGAAGCTGGTTTTCCAACCCTACGTCAACATTGAGATGGCGATGACGCAGGTCACCGCGGTGTCGCAGACGATCCTCCGGCGCATGCCGCAGGGCACCACCCCGCCGCTGATCGTCCAGAGCAGTCCGTCCAGCGTGCCGATCCTCCAGTTGATCGTTTCATCGGACACGCAGACCGACGGGCAGCTCTACGACTACGCGCGCCTTGCGCTGCGCGCGCAGATCCAGGGCATTCCCGGCGTGCGCATGTCGCTGCCCTATGGCGGCGCGGCGCGGCAGGTGATGATCGAACTGGTCCCGGAGGCGTTGAACGCGTTCGGCCTCTCGCCCGCGGACATCAACCGTGCGCTCGGCACCCAGAACCTCACCCTGCCATCCGGGATGCTGCGGGAAGGGGACCGGGAGCTTCCCGTTTCGATCAACGCCAGTCCGGAATCCGTGGATGCGTTCCTGGACCTCCCCATCCGGGAAATCGACGGCCGGGTCATCTTCCTCCGTGATGTGGCGCACGCCCGTGACGGTGAGGCCATCTCCACCAACGTCGTCCGGCTCAACGGCCAGAACGCGGTGATGGTGTCCGTGCTGAAGCTCGGCAAGGCGTCCACCGTGGACATCGTCAATGGCATCCTCGCCCGCATGCCGGAGATCCAGGCGGCGGCGCCACCGGGGCTGAGCGTCGAGCCGATCTTCGACCAGTCCGTCTTTGTCAACGCGGCGGTCGGCACGGTGCTTCATGAGATCGTCCTCGTCGGGTCGCTGGTTGCCCTGATCGTCATCCTGTTCCTCGGTTCGTGGCGTTCCACGCTCATCGTCCTCTGTTCCATTCCGCTGGCGTTGCTCTGTTCCGTCCTCGGGCTGTATCTCATCGGCGCGACGTTCAACCTCATGACGCTGGGCGGGCTGGCGCTGGCCATCGGCATCCTCGTGGACAACGCGCTGGTGGAGATCGAGAACACCAAACGCCAGATCGCGCTGGGAAAACCGGTGCAGCAGGCGGTTCTCGACAGCGCGCGGGAAGTCGCCTTCCCCGAGTTCGTCTCCACCACGGGCATCTGCATCGTCTTCATGCCCATCTTCATGCTTTCCGGGACCGCGGCCTATGTTTTCAAACCGCTGGCCCTCGCCGTGATCTTCGCGATGATCGCCAGCTACGTGCTTTCCCGTACCTTGGTGCCGACACTCGCCTCGATGATGATGCCTTCCGAGGTTGAGGCGGAAAAAAAGCCTCCCGGGTTCATCCGCCGGCTGCACCACGGGATCGAGCATCTCCTCGACAAGGTCGCCCGTGCGCAGGCAGGCATTCTCCGTTTCTTCCTCCGCAGGAGCATCGTGGTGATCTTGCTCGTCCTCGCAGTGCTCGGCGTGGGCGGCGGCTCCGCGAAGTTCCTCGGCAGGGAGTTCTTTCCAGTGACGGATGCCGGGCTGATGAGCCTGTTCCTCCGCATGCCCTCCGGCACCCGGCTGGAGGAAACGGGGCGGCGCTTCGCGGATGTCCACCGTGAGATCCGCAGGATCATCCCGAAGGAGGAATTGTTGTTCGTCGCGGAGAACATCGGCCAGCCATCCTCGATCAACCAGGCGTGGGTGCCCAGCACCGCCATCGGCACGTTCGACGGGGAGATCCTCGTGCAGCTCGCGCCGGGCCATAAGCCGACCGCGGAGTACATGGCAAAGGTCCGCACGATGCTGGCGGAGAAATTTCCTGATGTGAAAGGGTTCTTCCGCCCGGCGGATGCAACGAGCCAGACCCTTTCATCAGGCGCGGCCACCACATTCGAGGTCCGCTTCATCGGCCGGGATGTGCCGGGGAACCTCGCGCTGGCGAACCAACTGGTGGAGCGCTTTTCCAAGGTCCCCGGAGCGGTGGATGTCGCGTTCCGTGAAGTGCTGGACCTGCCGGAGTTCTACCTGGAGGTGGACCGCGTCCGTGCCGCCCAACTGGGGATCACCCAGCAGGACGCGGTGAGCGGCCTCCTTTCGTTCCTCGGTTCCGGGGCCAGTGTTTCGACCAGCTTCTGGGCGGATCCGGTGACGGGATCTTCCTACGATGTGCAGGTTCTCGCTCCGCCGAAGTCGGTCGAGGCGTCCCCTCAGCTCCTCGACATTCCGGTGAAACCTTCCGGCGGCGGGGAGCCGGTGCTGCTCGGTGCCTTCGCCCGCATCGGGGAGCGGAAAAGTTCCGCGAGCATTTCCCGGACGACGTTGCTGCCGACCTTCACCGTTGTCGGGAATGTCCAGGGACGGGATCTCGGAGCCGTCGCGGATGATCTGGAATCGATCATGGCCAGCCTGCGTCCGGAGCTCAAACCGAACAACCGCATCGAGCTGGTCGGGCAGGCCGCCCTGATGCGCTCCGCCTACAGCGAGTTGATCGGCGGCCTCGGACTGGCGGCGGTGCTGGTGTTCCTGGTCATGGTGGTGAATTTCCAGTCCTGGAGCATGCCTTTCATCGCCATCTCCGGACTGCCGGTCGCCATCTCCGGCGCCCTGTTCGGCCTGTGGGTGACGGGGACGCCGCTGAGTGTGCCCGCGCTGATGGGCGTTATCATGGTGGTCGGTGTCTCCACGGCCAACAGCGTCCTTGTCACCTCCTTCGCACGCGACCGGCTGGCGGAAGGGGTCGATGGGGTCTCCGCCGCACTGGAGGCCGCCACCACCCGTCTGAGGCCGGTGATCATGACGGCATCCGCGATGATCCTCGGCGTGGTGCCGATGGCGGTCGGTGCCGGCGAGGGCGGGGAGCAGAACGCCCCCCTGGGCCGCGCGGTCATCGGCGGGCTGCTTTTCGGTACCATGGCCTCCCTGTTTCTCGTGCCGGCCGTCTTCGCCTGGGCGAAGGGCCGCGTCAAGGCGACGGCACCGGCGGCCAACGAATCCACCCCCATCCTTCTCGACGATCATGAACCGGAGCTTTCCTAACATCATTCTCTGCACCGCATTGTTCGCCTCCGCCCTGAATGCGGAGGAAGTGGTGAAAGTCCGCACGGTGAAACCGGAGGCGGCTCCCGCGGAGCAGTCGCTCAAGGCGACGGGGCGTACGGCCCCCGGGCAGGAGGCGGTTCTCTATGCCCGCGCGACCGGCACCCTTTCCGAGCGGAAGGTGGACATCGGCGACCGTGTGAAGGAAGGCGACGTCCTCGCGGTCATCTCCGCGCCGGAGATCCCCCATGAGATCGATGCCGCGAAGGCCCGCGTGGAGCAAACCGAGGCCCGCAAGGAACTGGCGGGCCTGCTGCTGGAGCGGGGGGAAACCCTCGCCGGGAGCAATGCCTTTTCCAAAGAGGATCTGGATGAACGCAGATCAGGAACCAGGACCGCCGCCGCCGACCTCCTTTCCGCGCGGGCGGAGCTGAACCGGCTGGAGGAACTCAGGGGCTTTCTGATCATCCGCGCTCCTTTCGAGGGGACCATCACCGCCCGCCGAGTCGATGTGGGCGACCAGATCAAGGGAGACGCGAACGCCGGGGACGCATGGCTGTTCCGGATCGCCCGGCTGGATGACCTGAAGATGGTGCTCCACACGCCCCCGGCAACCGCGCTGCAACTCAAGCCGGGCGCGGAGGCGGAAATTTCCTTCGCCGACCTGCCCGGCAGGACATTTCCGGGAAAAGTCGTCCGGTCGAGCGGCGTCATCGAGCCGGACTCCGGGACCATGCGTGTGGAACTCCAGGTGCCGAACCGTGACTTTGTCCTGCCCGCCGGACTGTCAGGAATGGCGAGATTCACCACGACATCCTCTTCTCCGGTTCTGATGGTGCCGTCCAACGCGGTCTTCACCCGCGGAGGAGTGGCGAATCTGGCGGTCATTGAGGGGAGCAAGGTGAAATTCCTCCCGGTCAAGCCGGGCCGCACGCTCGGGGCGAAGACCGAGATCCTTTCCGGACTGGTCGCGGACAAGGAGGTTGTCCTGAGCCCTAATGCCCTGTTGCAGGACGGCGATGCGGTGGAGGTCACCGTGATGAATCAGGAGAAATCCAGCTCCTGATAGAGGCGGGGAACCCTGTTTTGGGAAAAAAGATCAAATTTTTCCAAATCAGGTAACCAAAGTGAATTTTCTGCCATCTCCCCCTATAGGCCGCATCCGTTCCAGGATGCGGGAAAAACTCAGATAACCCATGAACAGACGGGACTTCGTCAGAAATTCGGCAATGAGTGCCGGGGCAGTCGCCGCGTCAGGCTTTCTGACGGCGCGCGGTGCCGCAGGGACAGGCGGAAAGTCTCCGAAAATCAGGATCGGCCAGCTCGGTGTCGGCCACGCCCATGCGTCGGAGCGCATGAAGTCTTTGAAAAGCCTGCCGGATGAGTTCGAGATCGTCGGAGTGGTGGCTGAGCGGACGGACTCGAAGGAGATCACCCGCGGTGGGAAAAGCTCCAAGACCTACAACGGCCTCAAGTGGATGACGGAGGAGGAGTTGCTGGAGACTCCCGGCCTTCAGGCGGTGATGGTGGAGACGGCCAACCGGGATCTGGTTCCCGCGGCCCGGCGGTGCATGGAGAAGGGTCTCGCCATCTGCATGGACAAGCCGGGCGGGGAGAATCTGGAGGAGTATGGGAAGCTCCTCGATGGCTGCAGGGAGCGGAAGCTGCCCTTCCAGATCGCCTACATGCTGCGGAGCAATCCCGCGATCCAGTTCATCCATAAAGCCGTCCGCGAAGGCTGGCTGGGGGACATCCATGAGATCCAGGCGAGCATGAGCCATGACTACGGCAATGCGGAGTATCTCCGCTACCTGAGCGACTTCCCCGGGGGGACGATGTTCCTTCTGGGCTGTCACCACATCGACTGGATCACCTCCATGCTCGGTCGTCCCGGGAACGTGACCGCTTTCATGGGATCGACCAAGGCAGCCGCCGGAAAGGGAAACAACAACTGCCTGGCGGTGCTGGAATACCCCCACACGCTCGCCTCGATCCATGTCAGCGACTCCGAGGTGGAAGGACTGAACAACCGCCGGATCAAGATTTCCGGCAACAAAGGCACCATCGAACTGAGTCCCATCGAGCGTTTCGGTTCACCCCTCCTCCTGAAGCTCCGGCTGAAGGAGAAGGCGGGTGGTTACGCGAAGGGGACCCACACCGTGGATCTCGGGATCAGGAAAGACCGCTACGTGGACCAACTGAAGGAATTCGGGGCCATCGTGAGAGGGGAGATCGAGAACCCGTTCAGCTACGACCACGACCTGCTCGTCCAGGAGATCCTGCTTTCCGCGGCGGGATACACCAAGTGGGGGAACCCCGCCCCGCAAGCCCACCAATGACCGGACGCCTCCGCAACCCGATGTCCCGCCCCACTTCCACGATTTTCCACACGTTCCACATGCCCGAAGGCTCCCGCAGATTTTCCCGTTTCGGTTTGTTCCTGATCTGTTCCGGTCTCGGATTGGCCGGCGTGGCCTCTGCCCAGACGGGTGAGGACATCACTTCCGGAAATCTCTCCGCCCCGGGCGACTGGGCGCCATGGCTCGAAAAGGACTTCCCGTTTTTCTCATCCGTTCTCGATGCACGGCGTGCCGGTGGTGAGTTCCCGAAGGACAACCTCGTTCCGCGCGCGCTGATCCTGAATCTGGGGCAGGACGTGTGGGCCGCCTATGACACCGACCTTCTCCGGATCGCGCTGGTATGGAAGTCGGAGCCGGGCAAGCCGCCAGTGACCGAGGAGTCGATGTCCACCATCTCCTACATCCACGCCACGAAGAAAGTGGACAAGGGGCAGAAAGATGCGCCGAAGCCCATCGGCCGACCGTTCCTTGCCAACGGGGTTTATGAGGGTTGGAAGGTGGCCGGCGGCTCCGGCGGGAAGCTGGTCTTCACCGATCCCCGCGAACCGGGTCCGACGAAAAACGAGGTGGGCAAAGGCCCGCTGGCTGACGACCAGGCAGGCTTGCGGGGCGTCCAGTTCCCCACCCACGAAAGCGCGCGGCTGCTCCATGAGGTGCATGGCACGAAGGTGGTGGAATCGCTACGGTTGTCGGAGGAGGGCGGAAAGGGCGTCCTCATCCGGAAGTTCGAGCTGGCGCCGCACGGGCAGGACTTCGCCGTTGCGTTGTCCACGGCGGGGAAAGGTTCGGCGGCTCCCCTGAAGATCATTTCTTCGGACGGAAAGCAGTTGGTGGCACAGGAGCATGAAGGTGTCCGCTACCTCATCATCCCCGCCGCCAGGGAGGCGGTGCAGGTCCAGGTTTCGTTCGACACCGGCCTCGCCCTGAAGCCGAAGGCTGGCACGGGCCGCCCGGTCGCATGGACGGAGAAGGTCACGACGAACGGAACCCTTTCGGCGAAGCCGGATCTCTATGTTTTCGATGACATCCCGCTGCCGCTCGAAAACCCGTGGAAGCGGAACCCCCGTCTCGCCGACATCGCTTTCCTCAATGACCGCGGGGACGCCGCGGCGGTGACCTTCGACGGTGATGTGTGGCTGATCTCCGGTCTCAAGGGGGATCTGAAGAACGTGGAGTGGAAGCGTTTCACCTCCGGACTGCATGAGCCGATGAGCATCGTCCACCGCAACCTGCCGGGGATGGACGCCGGGTTGTTCGTCTTCGACCGCAACGGCATCTGGCGGCTTCTGGATCATGACGGCAACGGAGTCGCGGACGAACACCAGTTGGTCTCCAACCGCTTCGGCCAGACGGCGGAGACGCGCGAATACGCGAACTCCATGGAGCTGGCTCCTGATGGATCCTTTGTCATCAGCAAGGGCGGCCAGAGGGGGCCGACGCTGGCGCAGGACAGCGGAAAAGTGCTGCGTGTCTATCCGGACGGCAGGAAAGTGGAAACGCTCGGCTGGGGATTGCGGCAGCCCTTCGTCGGCGTGCATCCCGTCACGGGTCTCGTCACCGCCAGCGACCAGGAAGGATTCTACATCCCCTCCACCCCGGTCCACATCATCCGGGACAACCAATACTACGGTTACCTGGCGGACATGCTTCCGAAGGAGAAATACCCGGCTCCCATCACGGACCCCGTCGTCTGGATCCCCCATCCGGTCAACCCCAGCGCGGTCACCCAGGTATGGGCGAACGATCCGCGCTTCGGTCCGCTGGCCGGTGAATGCATCCTCATCGGCTTCAACCGGCCGGAGCTTTTCCAGATTCTTTTCAGTGATCGTTTCACGAAGCCGCAGGGGGCGGCGATCTCCATCTCCCGTGACCTGGAGTTCGCCCCGCTCAACGGAACGATGAACCCTGCCGACGGCCAGCTCTACGTCACCGGTTTCCAGAACTTCGGCACCACCGCGACACGCATCAGCGGTCTGGCGAGGCTGCGCCATACCAAGAACCCGGGAGCGGTCCTGAAGGAATGCACGGCGACGAAAGAAGGCGTCCTCCTGGAGTTCGATTCCCCGCTCGACGAAAAGTCCGTTTCCTCCCCCGATGTGTTCAGCGTGGAGCGGTGGAACTACCGCAGGACTTCGAAGTACGGATCCCCGCACCTGAAGCTGGACGGCAAGCCTGGCAGCGAGTGGATGACGGCCAGCAGCGTGTATCTCTCCCAGGACCGGAAGTCGGTTTTCGTCGGCCTGCCGGACATGAAGGACGGCGTGATGCAGATGCGCCTCGGCTGGGGCATCAAGTCGGCGGACCAGGCCGCGCTGACCAACAGCGTGTACTTCACCCCCTATGAGCTGGCCTCCTTTGATCCGGAGAAGGAGGGGTTCGGCCGGATCAAGGTCGATCTCACCCCGCGCAAGGCGAAGGTGGCGAAGGAGGAGAAACCATCCGTCTCGGAAGGGAAGCGTCTCTACGAAATGACCGGCTGCATGGCCTGCCACAGCATCGACGGCAGCGGCCGGGAAGGAAAGGTCGGGCCAACCTGGAAGGGACTTTACGGAAAAGAGCGCATCCTGACCGACAACAGCAAGGTCAAGGTGGGGGATGATTACCTGCGTGAATCCATCCTCAACCCGAGCGCGAAGGTGCCCAAGGAATTCAAGAACATCGAAGCCGGCATGCCCATCTACGAAGGCATCCTGAGCGACGCGCAGATCGAGTCGCTGATCCTCTTCATCAAGAGCCTGGAAAAATGAAACGCAGATCCTTCCTTTGCTCCACACTGGCCGCAGGCGTTGGCGCCGCGCTGGCCAAAGGGAGCGCTGCGCCCGGTCGCCGCCCCACGGTCGGCATCATCGGTCACACCGGCAGGGGGGACTACGGCCATGGGATCGACACCGGCTGGCTCAATGTGCCGGAGACGGAGATCGTCGCCGTGGCGGATGCCCATGAGAAAGGTCTGGAGGCCGCGTTGAAGCGGCTGGGGGTGGACCGTGGCTTCGCCGACTACCATGAGATGCTGCGGACCGTGCGTCCGGAGCTGGTCGCCATCGGTCCGCGCCACATCGACCAGCACCATGACATGCTGATGGCCGCCATCCGCTCCGGCGCGAAAGGCATCTACATGGAGAAACCGTTCTGCCGTGACCTCGCCGAGTGCGATGCAGTGATCGCGGCGCTGGAGGAAACCGGGGCCAAGCTCACCATCTCCCACCGTACCGGCTACCACCCTGCGGTCCCGGCGATCAAGCAAGTCATGGAATCCGGTGGGATCGGCAAGGTTCTCGAAATCCGCATGCGCGGGAAAGAGGACAAGCGCGGTGGCCTGCAGGACTTCTGGGTTCTGGGCACCCACCTCCTGAACCTGTCGGTGATTTTCGCCGGCAAGCCCACGGCCTGCCAGGCCACCATCCTCCAGAATGGCCTCCCTGTCACCAAGGGCGACCTCACCGAAGGCCAGGAAGGCATCGGCCCCATCGCGGGGGATGAAATCCATGTCCGCTATGAAACGGAGAGTGGCATCCCCGTGTTTTACGACGGCCTGCGGGAGGCGAATGTGAAGGAAGCCAGCTTCGGCATGCAGATCATCGGCAACAACGGATTGATCGACATCCGCTGCTCCGTCGAGGATTACCCGGAGTCACAGCCGCTCGCCCACCTCGTTCCGGGGTGTCCGCATTCACCGCCCCAAAGTCCCCGTGAATGGATTCCCATCACCAGCGCGGGAGTGGGGAAGCCGGAGCCGGTCAGCGGCATCCTCAAGCTCATCCGTGGCCACCGGAAGCCCATCACCGATCTCCTCGCCGCCGTGGACGAGGACCGCCAGCCGTTCTGCGGCGCCCGGGATGGCCGGCTGGCCATCGAGATGGTTTTCGCCGCCTTCGAGTCCCACCGCAGGCACGGCGCCCGCGTCGAGTTCCCTCTCACCGAGAAAAGAAACCCGCTCCTGTTGCTTTGATCCCCACGTTCACAGACAACGGCCGACAAACCCCCATATAATGAAAATGAACCGTATCCTGAAACCCATCGCCGCCTCGTTCGCGTTCGCCTCCATGGCCTCCGGAGCGATTACCTGGAACACTCCCCAGAACATCGCCAATGATCTCACCCAGATCTCCACCACCGGGGATCTGGTATATGCCTACAACTTCACCAATGTGAACACCGGGGTGACGACCGTGAACACGGTCAATTTCACCAACACCAACACCGCGTCGGTGGCCGGATCCTACACCTTTTCTTTCCTGTCCCCGAGCACCACGATCACCGTCGGTACCGACGTGTCACTTGGTTCGGGAGCATACAACGGATTGGACGCTGCCTACAAGGCTCTCATCGGACGGGAGATCCGGACCGGGGGAGGGACTGCCAACGGTCCCAGCAATCCGGCGGGTGTCGGGGTGGCCAATGATGGCTACTACAACGGATATCGTCTGACATTGAATGGATTGACGGACGGAGCGAGCTACCAGATCCAGATTTGGATCAACGACAGCCGCAACGCGAACACCGCCTACCTTGGTTTCGGACATCTGGATGAAAGTGTTCTGGTGGATTACAACACGAGTGATGCGGCCGGAGGCATCGGCCAATACGTGATCGGCGAGTTCGTGGCCACCGGCACGTCGCAGTCGTTCGAATTCAAGACCGCCGCCGCGGAGGTGAACAACGTCGCTCTGCTCAATGCGTTCCAGGTCCGCCAGGTTCCGGAACCTTCCGCCGCGCTTCTCGGCGTCCTCGGGTTGTTCGGCCTCGTCCGCCGCCGCCGCTGAGATTCTCCCCACCCACCAAAACAAAGCCTCAGATGAAAATCAGAACCGCAATCCTGTCCGCCTGTATCCTGTCGCTCGCTTCCGTTTCCCAAGGTGCGATCACCTGGCAAGCCGCGCAGAACATCACCGGCGACTCCAATGTGTCCATCAACGGAACATCCCTTTATGCCTACAATTTCACCACGGCGGCCGGAACAACGCAGGTGAACGGCGTGCAGTTCACCAACTCGAACACGTTCTCGGTGGCGGGAGCCTATAACTTTGATTTTTTGAGTCCCAGCACCGGACGGGCAACCGCGGCCGACTCCAGCCACACTTCCGGTGTCTTCACCACGTTGAGTTCTTCCTACCAGGCGCTCCTCGGCCAATCCATCCGTTCCACCGGCGGGTCGGGATCCGGGGTTGCCAATGATGCCGCTTTCAATGCCTATGCGCTGACCTTGAACGGCCTGACGGCCGGGATTGTCTATGAGGTGCAGGTCTGGATCAGCGACAGCCGGAGCAATGATCCGGCCATTCTGGGCCTCGGTCATCTCGACCGGGGGGCGGGCGGTCCATTGGTGGACTACAACGTGGGGAATACGGCGGGAAACCTCGGTCAGCATGTGATCGGGACGTTCACCGCGACCAGCACCAGTGAGGATTTCGTCTTCGACGCCTACGCGGCTCCCACCGCCAACGTCGCGCTGCTGAATGCCTTCCAGGTCCGGATCATCCCGGAGCCTTCCGCCGCGCTCCTCGCAGCGGCCGGCCTGTTCGCGGGGATCTCCCGCCGCAGGCGCGGGTGATAGGCCCCGCCCCACCAAAGGGAGAATTTGGCAAAAAACCCCGACCCGATCGAAATTCCCCATGCGCCCCCTTGTGAAACCCGAACGCCTGCGGCCCCGCGGCTTTGCGCTCGTCACCGTCATCACCCTGATGGCGTTGCTCGCCGTGCTGGTGATGGGGGTGCTCTCACTGAGTGCGGTCACGATCCGTTCATCGCAGCAGGGGCATGCCATGTCCGTGGCCCAGGCGAACGCGCGCCTCGCGCTTTTTCTTGCGATCTCGGACCTGCAGAAGCATGCGGGACCGGACCAGAAGATCACCGGACGCGCGGACTTGCCCGACAGTTCCGTTGCGAATCCGATGTGGACCGCGGTGTGGGATTCGGAGGGAGGGGATCCGGTCTATCTGGTCAGTGGGAACAGCTCCGGAAAGGCGGGCGCTCCAGCTTCCGGGAATCATCTGCCTGACAAGAAGCTGACCAAGGAGGACGGCAGCCTGCTTTTCGGGACGGAGCTGCCCGCGGACCAGCAGGTCTTCGCCCCGACGGTGCATCTCAATGGCGGGGAAAAAGGGAGCTACGCGTTCTGGATCGCGGATGAAGGCGTGAAAGCCCGCATCGACCTGAAGAATCCGTACAGGGATGCCAGCTCGGACAAGGAGCTGTATCTGGCTGCGGGGGTGGCCCAGAGCAATTCGATCGGCCATGCGTCGGCGGATTTGAAGAGAGGCTGGCCGGGGGATGATTCGAAGTTCGGCCATCTTCTCTCGCTGGAGCAGGCCGGGTTGCTGAACCTGGGCATTCCGGATTTCCACCGGAGGTATTTCCACGACCTGACCGCTCACAGCCGCGGTCTTCTGACGGATGCGAAGAAAGGCGGGCTGAAGCGCGACCTCACCCTCGCCTTCGAGAACGAGGGTGTGTTCGAACGGTGGTTCGGCCGGAAGAAAGCCTCCCAGACCACGCCCGCCGCAAGCGTCACGGGAGTGGTGGTGACCACGGAAGGCGGGTACCAGCACACCGTCGGCGGCCCGGGGCCGTCTCCGGAAAAATTCTACATCTCCGACGAATTCAGGAACTACCGGAACAAGGATGCCGGTCCGAACTGGGGCATCCTCTGTCACTACTACAACCTCCACAAGCAGGTCGAAACCCAGGCGGACTCGTTTCCCTTCATCCTGCCCCATCCTCCGGCGAACATCCAGGCGCGCCGCAGCAGCTGGGATCCCTATACCGAATACATCGACACCTCGGGGTCGCTGGATCCCATCTACACTTCCGATCTCCAGCATAACAACAACTACGTGGCTCCCGTCCCGGGCCGGTTCCAGGTGGCCTACCGCCTCAAGTCGCGGCTCGTGGGGGTCCGGCCGGACGGCCAGCGCTCCTATTCCATCATCCTCGAATTCAAGCCGGTCATCGGCATCTGGAATCCCTACAACGTCACGTTCCGCCACCACCGTTACCGGGTGGAATGGGAGATGTCGCCGATCCTGAAGATCGAGATCGACGACCGGACGACGTTTCCCGGAGGTCCGTTCAACATGGAGGTGGACATGACGGGTTGGTATGGCCGCTCCGACGACAGCGACCTGCTCACGTTCTTCACCAGTGAGGTGGATCTCCGGCCCGGAGAGCTGCGGATCTTTTCCCTGAAGGAAGAAGCCACCATCCCGTCGCGGAGTTTCCGCGGAGGGGCATCCGCATCGTTGAACTACACCCTGGAGTCCGCATGGGGGGAGGATGGCTATTTCCAGATGGCATTGCCGAAACAGGCGAGTTCACCCCCCGCCTTGAACGCCAGGTTCGAGAGGCTGGATGTCGCCGGGTCGGCGAGGATCCGCGTCGTTTCCCTGTCGCTCAGCGACCAGACCTACAACCAGCGGGGCTGGACCGACACCGCGGGGAACTGGTTCAGCTTCAAGCCCGGGACTGGCATGGTCGGCACGTCCCGCTCCACGAACATCTGGCAGCCGGAAGCTCCCTTGATGGCACCGGAGCCCATCGAGGACATCCCTCCCATGCCTGCGGAGAGCCTCCGGAACTCCAGCCAGCCGCTCGGCTCGTGGGTATTTTCCCTCCGCTCGACCGAGGGTGAGCCCGGCCAGAACATCCGCAACCTCATCGACTCCAACGTGAGGGCGGCGAACATGAACAGCCGCTGGGACGGTTCCCACGGTGGCATGGGCCTGAACGTCGTCAGCCCGTTCCGGGGCGAAGGGCCGAACGGACGCGGCCTCCTCATGCCGGGCGCGCCGCCGGAGCCACCGTCGGATATTTTCCGCTACTCCATGTGGCATGGCGACGGACACCAGCCCTACGTCGCCTGCTTCGACCTGCCCCATTCACGGCCGCTGTCGCTCGGCCAGTTCCAGCACGCGGTGCTGGCGCGCTACAACCACGAACCCAGCTTCGTTGTCGGGAATTCCTACGCGGACATCCGCGTTCCGCTGGCAGAGAAGGTGAATACCCGCTTCCTCGGTCCTGACGGCGGGAACGGGGATGTCGGGCTGCGGACCTTCGACATCTCCTATCTGGTCAACGAACAGATCTGGGACCGCTACTTCCTTTCCGGTCTGTCGGCTGACGACAAGCTGTTCTCCGCGGAAGATTTCAGGAAGATCGCAAGGGGGGAGATCTCCGCTCCGAACGCGCGGGTGAAAATCCGGAACGCCCATCTGGAGAAGAAGGACGTCATTGATCCCGGCAATGAGAAAATGTCGGATGAACTCGCCGGACATCTGGCGATCGAGGGGGCGTTCAACGTGAACTCCACCTCCGTCCCGGCATGGCGCGCGGTGCTCGCCGGCATGGCGGACCTGAAGCTGCCGGTCTTCGACCCTGCGACGAAGTCGAAGAACTGGGAGAAGTCCAACGGTGTCGTGTTCAGCCGCTTTTCCAACAACCCGGGCGGACAGGGGGATGTGTGGAAGGGATTCCAGAAGCTGGACGACGACCAGTTGGACGCCCTTTCCCGGGAGATCGTCAACCAGGTGAGGGCACGCGGCCCGTTCCGCAGCATGGGGGATTTCGTCAACCGTTCGCTGAAGGAAGCGGGCGGAACCCCGGCCAGCGACGAATATAAGGGGCCGGACATCCGGCTGAGCGGAGCTTTGCAGACGGCGCTCGACAGCGGGGGCGTCGGGGTGAATTCCCGGTTCGCCGGTTTTGCGGACAAAGCGGCGGATCCCCAGGGCCAGCATTTCGAAAGAATCCTCGGCGGCCAGTCGAAGGGCACGGGATATGCCGGCTTCATCCTCCAGGGGGACATCCTCCAGGCGCTGGCTCCCGTGCTGACCGTGCGTTCGGACACATTCACCATCCGTACGACGGGTACCGCGAGGGACCGCCATGGAAAGATCACGGCGCAGGCGTGGTGTGAAGCCGTGGTCCAGCGCGTGCCGGAACCCATGGATCCCTCCGTGAATCTGGCGGAAAACGACCGCAAGTTCGGAAGGAAGTTCGTGCTGACGGGGTTCCGTTGGCTCAGGCGTGATGAAGTCTAACCCATTGCCCCAAATGAAATCATTGATCGGATCAATCATCCATGGAGGGGTCGCGGCACTCCTGCTCCTCTCCGGAATGGCCCTCGCGCAGGAAGAGGACTTCCTCAAAGCGCAGATCGTCACACTGAGCTGGAAAGGCAAGGTGGATGGCCTGTGGTTCGTGACCAAGGATGGGCCGAAGACGATGGAAGCCTATGAACGGGGGTTCACCGCGGCGGAAAGCTATGTCGGACCGCGGCGGATCGCCTTTCACCGGGAGCGGAGCGAGCTGGACCTGCCACCGGAAAAAAGACCGCAACCCGTCGCCGTCGCCACCTTGCCCGCGGAGGGTGGGGAGGTTCTGCTCATCTTCGTGGAGAACCCGGCCAGCCAGGACTCCTGGAAGGTCGAGGTGATGGACAACTCGATCAAGAATCTCCCTGCGGGCGGCTACCGGGTGGTGAACATGACCAAGGATGCCTACTCCGCCGCGTTCGACCGGGACGTGATTGCGATCAAAGCCTCGGGAATGACCATCATCCGGCCGGCGAAGCGGAATGACGTGCGCGACCTTCCCGTCCAGATCGCCAGGGGGAAGCAGCTCGTCTACAGTTCCATCTGGGGCCACCGGGAAAGCCAGCGCGGCACCGTGTTCCTGATGCCGGGTAAGACGGAGAAGGATTTCCTCACCATACGCCGCTATTTCCAGCCGGTCCTGCAACCTGAAACCGCAGCCGCTCCATGAACCCGCCGGACGCCATGCAGTGTGGTGGCCGCGGGCGGACGGCGCGGCCCCGGAAGGGTTTCACGCTTGTCGAGCTGATGGCAGCCATGTCCGTCACCAGTTTGATCGTGGTCGTCATGGTGTCCGTCTCCGGGGTTGCCCTGGACACCTGGAGCCGCAGCCGGTCGGAGGTCCGCGCGTCGCGGCAGGCGGTGGCCATGGCGGAAGCGATGAGCCGTGACCTGGAAGCCCTGGTGATGCGGGACGGGAATGCCTTCCAGTGGCTCTCCGCCGAGGCAAAGATACCCGATGGAGGACCGAATGGGGCGACCGTCAGCCCGAATGCCGCGCGCCTCCTCTTCTTCTCCGCCGCCATGGACCGCTACGATGGAAAGGCAGGCGATGCCGGTGCGCGCAAGGAGGGGAACATCTCCACCATCGCCTACGAGCTTCAGTACCGGGATCCCACCGTGGGCGGCGGCAACGGGGATCTGGCGTCCTTCGTCCTCAACCGGAAAATCGTGAATCCTGATGACACCATCAACGGTCTTCTCGGCAAGACGGATCTGCCGGACGCCTTCCAGGGCCATCTCAACCGGATGGGGGATCTGCGGAATTTCGTCTGCGAGAACGTCTATCAGTTCACCGTCACTTTCCATGTCGATGTCGAGGACCGCGCGAAGAGGAAGCGGACGCTCCAGATTCCGCTCCAGGTCGGCCGGAACAACGGCCCGGGATCGGTGCCGGAGTTCGGAGTCTTCGGCAACAGGATCGAGGCCGGTTTTCCCGCAAGAGGCGACATCACCGCCGAAGCCTTCGCCGAGGGAACCCTCTCCGGGATTTCCATCTCCATGACCATCCTCACCGACTTCGGGATCGAACAGATGCGCCGGCGCGGATTCCTCTCCGCCGCCGAACGGGCCGGTTTCGTGCAGAAGAACTCCTATCAATATTCCAAGTTTGTCCCGATTACCCGGGGTTGATGCCCAAGGGCGGAGTGGGACGATTCGGCCTCTCGGGAGGTGGCGATCCGGCAGGTTGCCCTGCGACCGCTTGGGCTGTTTCAGGTGCGTCGGCCAGTAAGGCTTTTGGAAAGGCGCTGGATCTCAGTTCAAAAAATAAAACCCCGCAACTCATCGAATTGCAGGGTTGAAAGAGTGGCGCACTCGTAGGGACTCGAACCCCAAACCTTCTGATCCGTAGTCAGACGCTCTATCCAATTGAGCTACGAGTGCGTTGCCGCAAGCGCGGGCCGGAAAGAAGCCCGGTTTTCGCCCGTGTGTCAAGAAATTCGGAAAGGATTTTTCGGAATCTGCAGGTGGATTGTCCGGTGGCGGGGGTGGGGGAAAAATAGACAGTTGGCGGACGGTGGGGGCGTTATAGATTCGGACATGCCGCACCGGGTTGAAATGTGGAAGACGCTGCGACGGTTGGTGACCGCCGTGGCGGTCATCGCGGGGACCTACTTTCTGGTGGTGCTGCCCGTCACCCGGGCGATTTCCGGGACGAAGGCGAGCCTGCAGCGGAACCTGGAGACGGTGCTGGGGGCGATCACGAACCAGGACACCCGGATCATCGAGGGACGGGCGGAAATCGTGGAGACGACGGAAATTTCGGAGCTTTCGCTTCTGGAGATGCGGATGAGCGCGACGCGGACGATCGAGCGGAGCGAGAAATTCGCGGTGCTGCCGCTGGGAACGAAAAAGCTCATCGTCCGCGGGCACTACCAGGTTAAGGGTGGCTACCGTCTGACACCCGGGGTTTCCCTGCGGATGGACCGTGGCAGGCCGGTGGCGGCTTTTCCGAAGCCGGAGATCCTCTCGGTGGAGTTGGTGGACTTCGACGTGCTGAGCGAGGAGAGCGGCTGGCTGAACAAGGTGCAGCCCGCGGACCGCGCGCAGATCCTGCGGGAACTGCGGGAGCAGATGCGTGAGGAGGCCCGGCGCAGCGGGATGCTGGAAACGGTGGAGTCCACGCTGAGAACCCGGCTGCGGGACCTGATGGGCGTGGATGAGGTGTCGGTGGAGCAGAAGATTCCCTGAAAAGCGGGCGGGTCAGTTCACCGGCGGCTCGTCACCGAGGATCTTGTCGATCTCCGCGACGCGTTCCCACGGCACGCGCTTTCGCTGGTATTTCCGCCAGACGATGTCGCGCAGCTCGCGCCATACTTCCTCCGGAACTTCCTCCAGGGTGTTCCAGAGGGGCTCGTGCTTGAGGGTGGTGATGATGGTCCACTTGTCGGCGTGCCAGGTGGCGCGGTAGAAGCGTTTGCCCTCATCCGTGCGCTCGTTCCATTCGTGGGCTTCCATGGCCGGAGAGTCAGGAGCGGGGGAGGGGGATGCAAGATTCAATAGGGAAGGCTTCCATTTTTACGGGAATCCGGCAGTCTCGGCGATGTGAGAGGCGGTGCTGTCCGAGATGTGCTGAAAGTCTGGCTCTATGCCGCGGCCGTGGTGGCTGCGGGGGCCTGGGTGTCCCCGGTTCTCTACGACGCGGGGAAGGCGCTGGGGGAAATCAGTTCGGTGAAACGGACGAATGGTTTTCTGGAATGGCTGGGGCGTATTTGCGAAGAAGCGGATTTCCGCGTGTTCTTCCTGGCATCCATCATCGGGATGGCGCTGCTGTTGTTCATTCCATTCGCCGAGTGGTTGTCGATGAAGCGGGAGGCACGGGGACGGGAGATCGGCCAGCCGCTGGCGAACAACCGCCGTGGACTTCTGGAGTGGGGGACCGGGCTGCTTCTGGCGGCGGGGTTTTTCCTGCTTATCGGCTACGGACTGGTGGCGACGGGGTCATTCACGTGGGAAGGTCCGCCGAAGGAGCCACTGAAGCTGGTGCAGGGCGCGTTGCCATGGTTGCTCCCCGGTGTGGTCATCCAGGAATGGTTGTTCCGGGGGGTGGCGCTGGGCATTTTCCTGAGGGCGGTGAAACCCTTCGCCGCCATCTCCCTGGCTGCGGTCCTGTTCACGGTGGTGGCATTCCTTTATCCCTCCAGTGAGCTGGCCATCGCGGATCCGGACGCTTCCGGCGTGGGGTTCGAGTTGCTGGGGCTGATGGCCCGCAGGGCGGCGGATCCCGGGGTTCTTCTGGGCAGCGTCCTGCCGCTGCTGGCGGCGGGCTGGGTGCTGGGCTACGCGCGGTGGCGCACCGCATCCCTGTGGCTGCCGGCGGGGTTGCAGATGGGGTGGATCCTCGCGAATGCGCTTTTCCAGGCTGCGACGAAACCGGTGCCGCGGGTGGATCCGCTGGCGCGGCTGATGGCGGGTGACTCGCTGATGCATGGCTTCATTCCCTTGGCGGGGGTGCTGGTGGTGGGGGCGTTGGTTTATTTCGTCACGGATTCAAAACAGGAGACGCTGGATGGCGGGGCCTGATTGGCGCGGGCGGGCCGGGAGGTGGTTCGGGTGCCTGCTGGACTGGCTCTATCCCTCCGCGTGCGCGGTCTGTGAGGAAATCCAGTCCGGCGGCAGGACACTGTGCGCTGGGTGCGCTGCGGGGCTGCCCAGGCTGGTCCCGCCATTCTGTTCGCGCTGCGGGGAACATTTCGAGGGCAGCATCGACGGCGAGTTCACCTGCCCGAACTGCAGCACGCTCCGGTTTTCCTTCGAGTTCGCCCGCCCTGCCATGATGCTGGACGAACGCACCCGCGCGATGATCCACCGGCTGAAATACGGCAAGGGCATCCATCTGGCGGCGGAGCTGGGCAGGCTGGCGGCGGAGGGGCTGGAGGACCCGAGGTTCCGGAAGGCGATGGAGGAAAAATGGCCGCTGGTGCCGGTGCCTCTGCATCCCCGCCGGCAGGCGTGGCGTTACTTCAACCAAGCGGAGGAGATCGCCCGCGCGGTGGGGAAGATCTCCGGGTTGCCGGTATTGCGGGCGCTGAAGCGCGTGCGCATGACGGAGGCGCAGACCCACCTTACGCGTGCGCAGCGGCTGAAAAACCTCCGTGGAGCCTTCCAATCCCGCCGGGCCGGTGAGAAATGGCCGCGGAAAGATGGCGCCATCCTGGTGGATGATGTGTTCACCACCGGCTCGACCGTGGATGCCTGCGCGAAAACGCTCCGGAAGGCTGGCTTCAGGAGCGTCTTTGTTCTGACGGTGATGCGCGGGTGACCGCGTGGCCGCTCACAGTTCCTCGACGGACATGTTGCGGAACTCCACCTTCATCAGCGTGCCGCCATGGACCTGCAGGCCGATGGGGCCTTTCTCGCTGGCGCTTTCGGAGGTGTATTCGCTCACCTTTTTGCCATTGATCTCCACGGTGTAGACTTGGCCCTTGGCGGTGATCTTCATCTTGTTCCAGTCACCGGCCTTCATCGCTTCTTCGACTCCTTCAGCCTGGATGGGGTAGCCTTTTTTCGCCCCGATGTAGGGGGAGCCGGTAAGGTCGATTTTTTTCGAGCCGGATACACCGATCTGGATCTGGTCGCTGGAGTTGCGGATGAAAACGCCGGAGTCCACGCGTTCGTCGGTGACGTTCTTGCTGGTGTAGCGGAACTCAAGCTCGATGGCGAAGTCCTTGTATTCCTTCGTCGTCCAGAGATTGGAGCCCTTCTTCTTGTGCTCGGAGTTGTCGCTCTCACCGATGAGAACGCCTTCCTTCACGGTCCAATAGGGGCCGCCCTCGATCTTCCAGCCTTCGAGGGATTTGCCGTCGAAGATGGCTTGCGGGGCGGCGTGGAGGGTTGCCGCGGCGAACAGGGAGAACAGAAGGGTTTTCATATGGTTGCTCGGTTACGCGGATCATCATCCCCGCCTTTCGTGCCGCGCAAAGTGAAATGACAGATCCCGGCGGTAACCAGAAGGGTAGCCAGCGGCAGCAGGCCGGAGCGCAGGCTCTCGCCGATCCACAGCGGGCGCAGGGACGATTCCAGTTCCATATGGAGCATGTTGAAGCTCTTGAACGCGAAGATCCATCCGGCGTGCAGGCCGATGGGGAACCACAGGGAGCCGGTGCGCAGCCGGGTTGCTCCCAGAATCAGCCCGACGGTGAAGAGAACAAGGAACTCCGCGGCGATGAACTGTGGATTCAGGAAGTGCCCGAAGATCAGGCCAAGCATCTGGAAGCCCGCGAATGGAGCCGCAGGATCCGCGATGTCCGAGCCATCCGGGGGAGCCAGGAAGTGGACGAAGGCGAAGATGAAGGAGACGGTGAAGAGGGCTTTCCCCGGTGAGAGGATGCGCAGCCAGATGCCGAGCAGCAGCCCGCGGAACAGCCATTCCTCGATCACCGCGCCGAAGAAGGCCGGCATCAACGCCTTGGAGATGACCCGGGAAAAGCCGGCCGGATCCGGGTCCGCGGCGAATGCTCCGGCCATCCGGAGCGCGCCTCCCAGCAGCCACAGCATCCCGGCGGCCAGCACGATGGCGGAAGCCAGATGGATCAGCCGGGTTTTCCACGGCAGCTTGCGGAGAACGGCGGAATCCTGAGCGGGCCCGCTGCGGAGCTTCCTCAGCCGGAGGATCAGCCACGGCAGGAGCAGCAGCACCGCGGCATAGAGGGAGCGGGAGAAATATTTCTCCGAGTCGGCGTTGCGGGCGGATTCCGCCCAGCTATCCAGCAACCTCGGTTTGAGATTCCCATTGGCCCCGTATTCGCCGAAGGCTTGGCCAGCTTGGTGGATCCAAGGAAAAAGGATCGCCGCGAGGAGGATGGTCCCGATGAGCCACACAACGACAGCACCCGCCTCGGATTTCAGGAAACGCATGGTGCGGGATGATTCGTGGGCTGTGGGCGGATTGTCCAGCACGGGGATGCGGAAACGCGCTTGCCGTGAGGGGGTAAGCCGGAGAGGCTGCGGGCCGCCCGTTGAAAAAGTTCCTCCCATACTACCGCCACCTGTTGCCCGTGAAGTGGATCTTCGCGGGTGGTGTGGTCGCGGGCCTGATCTATGCGCTCGCATCCGGTGCCGGACTTCCGCTGGTGACGAAGATCGTGTTTCCCGTCCTTTTCGGTGAACCGGGGGATGAGGCGACCGCCTGGTGGCAGATATGGCTCCAGGATCGCCTCCAGGGCATTTCGCAGAACCGTCTGCTGCTCATCACCTGCATGTGGATCCCCGCCATCTTCCTGCTGCGGGCACTGGCCGGTTACGCGAACTCCGTTCTCATCAACTATGTGGGCCTCCGTGTCTCGGAAGGAATCCGGACAGATCTCTTCGTCAAGCTGCAGACGCTCCCGCTTTCCTTCTTCCGGGCGAACCGTTCGGGTGACCTGCTGGCCCGGTTGATGACCGATACCGAACTGCTCCGGCAGGTGATCGCCCAGACTTCCAGTGACCTCATCAAGCAGCCGGCCACCCTCATTTCGGCCATCGCCGTGCTGGCCACCCAGGCATTCACCGACAGGCGGTTTTCGACGGCGATCATTGCCCTGGTGACGGTGCCCCTTTGCGTTTCCGTGATCCGGATGATCGGGAAAAAGCTCTCCCGCCGCGCGAGGCAGCTCCAGCGGCAGGGCGGGGATCTCACCGCCACCCTGGCGGAGAGCCTGCAGGCTCCGCTGGAAATCCGGGCCTACAATCTGCAGCAGCGCCAGATCACGACTTTTGCGGCGAAGGTCCGCAAGATCCTGGGCCTGAACATGAAGGTGGTGCGCTACCGTCAGGCCATCTCTCCCTCCATCGAGTTCGTCGCGGCCACCGGATTCGCCGCGTCCCTATACTTCGGGGTCAAGGGGGGCATGGGGCTGGATGATTTCCTTTTCCTCGGGATGACCCTCTACATGGCGTATGAGCCGGTCAAAAAGCTGGGGATGATCCACTCCCTCTTCAAACAGGGTGAGGCGGCGGTTGACCGCATCGAGCATATCCTGAATGAGCCGGACCGCCTTCCGGAATCCGCATCCCCGTCCAAGCTGGGGCGTCCCACGCAGGGCATCCGTTTCGAGGATGTCTCGTTCGCCTACAAGGAGGAGAGGGTGCTCAGCCACATTGATGTCGAGGTGCCCATCGGCCAGGTGGTGGCACTGGTCGGTCCCAGCGGTGCGGGGAAATCCACCTTCGCCCATCTGGTCCCACGGTTCTATGATCCGGTTGAGGGACGCATTACCCTCGATGGTGTCGATATCCGGGAATATGCGAAAAGGGATCTCCGCGCCCAGATCGCGGTGGTGCCGCAGATGCCCGCGCTTTTCACCGGCACCATCGCCGAGAACATCCGTGTCGGCAGGCTGGATGCGACGGATGCGGAAGTGGAGGAAGCAGCCAGGAAAGCCTTCGCCCACGACTTTATCGTCGCCCAGGACAAAGGCTATCAGACGGAGGTGGGTGAGCGCGGCGAACTCGTCTCCGGCGGCCAGCGGCAGCGCATCGCCATCGCCCGTGCGTTCCTCAGGGATGCGCCGATCCTCATCCTCGATGAAGCGACCAGCGCGCTGGACTCGGAGAGCGAGCAGAACGTCCAGAAGGCTCTCGCGGAACTGGTGAAGGGACGTGCCACCTTCATCATCGCCCACCGCTTCAGCACCATCACCATCGCGGACCGGATCCTGGTCTTCCAGAAAGGCCGCATCGTGGCGGATGGCAGCCATGAAAGCCTGCTGAAGGCTGAAGACCCCACCTACCGCTCCATGATCAGCAGCCAGTTGATGGTGGACGCCGTCTGAATCAAGGAGGAAGGCGGAAGTGCTTCTTCTCCGAGGCGGGGAAAGTCGGATCCGCCACCAGCGTGCCGGGAGGCATGTTCCTCACATCGATCACCTTGTCATTGTAGGGGCTGAACACGAAACCCGGTTGGCCCTCCACCGGCTTTGCGACGGGGATTCCATCTCCTGGAGGCGGGGATGAGGGCGGGGTCGGAGTATTTCCGGTGGCTCCAGAGAGATTCTCCGGGGTATTGCTGGCGGCACCGGAGGGATCCGCCGGTTCAGGCGGGTTTGCCGGCGCTGTGTCCGCCACGGGTTCTATCTTCGTCGGTGCCGGAATTTTCTTTTCCGCCGTTGGAGTGGCTGGCGGAACGGCCTGCTCCTGTTTCTCGCAGGAGGCGAGCGCGACGGCCATGACAGGCACGATGAACCATTTCTTCTTCATACCCCCATATCAGTCAGGAGTTTGTGGAAGAGTCAACGTGGAACGGCTGGAGCCGGGCTCAGAAGAGCGGTCCACCGGGAAGGAAGGACTTCCGGCACAGGGCTGCGTATTTCCCTTCCCGCGCCAGAAGCTCCTCATGCGTGCCTTGCTCGATCACATGGCCTTTCTCGAGGACATAGATCCGGTCCGCATTCTGGATGGTGGAAAGCCGGTGCGCGATGACGAAGGCGGTGCGGTTCTCCATCAACCGGTCCAGCGCGTCCTGGATGAGTCGCTCCGTCTCGGAATCGACGGAGGCGGTCGCCTCATCCAGCAGCAGGATCGGCGCGTTCTTGAGCAGCGCGCGGGCGATGGAGAGGCGCTGTTTCTCACCGCCGGAAAGTTTTACCCCCCGCTCGCCCACGTTGGTGTCCAGCAACTGCGGCAGCAGCTTCACAAAGGGCGAGGCGTGGGCGGCCTCCAGCGCGTCCCACAGTTCCGTCTCCGTCGCGCCCCGCTTTGCCAGCAGCAGGTTTTCCCGGACGGTGCCATTGAAGAGGAACGGCTCCTGGGTCACGTAGGAAAGGCGGTCCCGCAGGCTGGATTTCGCCAGGGTGGAGATATCGATGCCATCGACGGTGATGGTGCCGGAGGTGGTTTCGTAGAAGCGGGCGAGCAGGGAAAGGACCGTCGTCTTTCCCGCTCCCGTGGCTCCCACCAGGGCGACGGTCTGCCCGGCGGATGCCACCAGATCCACATGGTGGAGGGTCGGTTGTTCCTGGTACGCGAAGGAGACCTTTTCGAACCGTACGGTGCCCTTGATGTGTGCGGGAAGCTCCTCTCCATCGGTCGAGTTCGGCTCATCCCCGGAGTCCAGGATCTCAAAGACGCGGTCGGCGGCCGCGCGGCCGGAGAGCAGCATCTGGGTCAGGTTGTTGAGCTGGCCGATCGGCTCGTAGAAGAGGGATAGATACAGCAGGAACTGGGCGAATGCCCCGATGGTCATGGTGCCGTCCATCACCCTGGCACCGCCGAAGCCCAGCACCAGGACGTAGCCGGTCATGCGTATGAAGGACATGCCCGGTGAATAGATGGCCCACCATTTCATCATCCGCAGGGAGGCCGTGCGGAGCGCGTCCGAATAGCGGTTGAAGCGGTCATGCTCCTCACGCTCCGCCGCGTAAGCCTTGATCTGCCGCACGCCGGAGATGTTGTCGTGCAGCAACGCGTTCAGGTCGGACGCCGCGTCCCGCTGGTTGCGGTAGCGGTCGCGGCCCCGGGTCGAATAAATCCACGCGCCGACTGCGAGCAACGGCACCGGCAGCGTGGCCCAGGCCGCCACACCGGGATTGAGGATGAAAAGGACCACGCCGATCCCCACCACCTGCAGCAGCGCGATGATCCCCTGCTCGATGCCATCGATCAGCACGCGCTCCATGTTCGTCACGTCCTCCACCACCCGCGTCATGATGTCCCCCGTCCGCCGGGTATCGAACCACTGGAGGGGGAGGCGCTGGATTTTTTCGTAAAGGTCCGAGCGGATGTCGAAGATGACCTTCTGCTCGAACACATTGTTCAGCAGGATGCGCAATGCATTCAGGCCCTCGCGGGCGAGGAATCCGGAAAGGGCGACGCAGATCCAAAATAAAAATTCACCATGCCGCGACGGGTTCGGGATGATGTGGTCGACGACGTAGCCGGTTGCTTTCGGAAAGACGAAAACCGCCGCCGTCATCCCTACCGCACAAAAAAGCTGGGCGGATGCAAGGACCGGATAATTCCGGAGGTAGAGGAAAACACGGAAGATGGACTGCATGGAAGACGGCGGAATGAGCTGTCTGATGTGATTACTTTGTGAATCCGCGCTAAATTATTGCCGCGGCTGGAGGAAATTTGGATTGCCGTGGGGAAAAGGGAACTCCTAATGTTTTGCCCACACGCGGAATCCAAAGTTTCACAATAAAACCCCATGTCCAAAATCTTCGGAACCCTCACACTCGTTACGTTGGCGATCGCCGCCTTTATCGGTCTGAAAAACAAGAACGCCTACAAAGTTGAAATCGAGAACCGGCAGGCGGTCGAGGCGGCCCTTGCGAAAACCGAGGCGCGCAAAGCCGCCGCCATCGAGGACCGCGACGAAACCAAGGCTGAAAAGGAAGCGGTTCTCGCTGAAATCCCCAAGGTCGAGGCACAGCGCGACGAGCAACAGAAAGCCAACGAGGAACTGACCAAGTCCAAGGAAGCCAAGGCGGCGGAAGCCGAAGGCAACAAGGCGAAGCTCGACCAGGCGCGCGAAAAGACCGACTCCCTCGGAAACATCCGCGACCTTGCCAGCAAGCTGGGCACCATGATCAACGAGTCCAAGGAACTGGATGACTCCGTTGCCACCGCCGAATCGAAGCTGGCCAGCCTCACCACGGAGAACACCCGGGTGGAAAGTCAGGTCGCGGAGCAGCGCAAGCAGGTGGAGCTCCGTTCCAAGGGCGAATCCTTCCCGAACCTGCGCGCACGTGTCAGCGCCGTCTATCCGAACTGGGGCTTCGTTACCCTTTCATCCGGCAATACCGCGGGGGTCATCACCAATTCCACCCTAGACGTCGTTCGCGACGACGAGGTCATCGCCAAGCTTCTTGTGACCGCCGTGGAGCGCAACACCGCCTCCGCAAGCATCATCCCTGACACCGCGAAGGAAGGCGTCACCATTTCTCCCGGTGATCTGGTGGTGCCAGGTGTGAAAGTGACGCCTCCGGCGACGCCGGGCGCGGCTTCCTCCGGCCCCGTTCCAGCTCCTTCCAACTGAATCGAAGAAACCCCTTTTTCCAAAAAACTCTCCAAAGAACCCCGATGAAAGTTGTCACTAACGTTCTATTGATTCTGGCCGCTGGCGCCGCCGCGTTTTTCTCCTTCGCCCAGTCCCAGAAATTCGCCGATCAACAAAACATCCGCCTCGAGAAGAAGGCTGAAGAGGAGAAGGTCCGTGCGGAAGCCACCGCGACCGAAAAGGAGCGCGACAACGAGCGTGCCGCCCTCACCGCCGCCACCAAGCAGCGCGAGGATGTCAACAGCGCCCTGGCGGCCCTGAAAGCCTCCGAGAGCAGCATCAAGCGCGACATCGCAACCATCGACACCACCCTTGCCACCCAGCAGCAGGAGCTTGCCGACCTCAACAAGGCGGTGGATGAGCTTAACAAGCTGCTGAAAGACATCGGCACCAACGTGAACATCGACAACATCGGTGACGAGGTCGCCAAGATCGAAGCCAACGTCAAATCGAAGAAGGCCCGCATGGAGGAACTGACCGCGCTCATCGATGGGGCGCAGAAAAAGATCACCTCCACCCGTGGTGAGTCGAAGCGCCTCAGCGACCGTGCGGTGGAAAGCAGCGTCCGGATCAGCCGCAATGCGATGGAAGCCGTCGTGACCGCGGTGAACCAGGATTGGGGATTCCTCGTCATCGGCGCCGGTTCGAACTCCGGTTTCACTCCGCAGACCAGCCTGCTGGTGAAGCGGGACGGCCAGTTCATCGGCCGGGTGAAGCCCACCTCGATCGAAGCCACCCAGACCATCGCGGACATCGAGCTTGAGAGCCTTGCTCCCGGCGTGCGCATCCAGGCGGGGGACCGGGTGATCGTCGCCCAGCCTGCCGCCAACTGAGATCAGGGCATTTGAATTTTAAAAGCTCCGCAGGCTTGCCAGCCGCGGAGCTTTTTTTACGCTCGGACCATGCGCGCCATCATCACGCTTGCCGTTGTCGCCTCCACGCTCGGGTTGGTATCCTGCCTCAAGGAGGTGGAGAAAAAGCCCACGCCGCCTCCCGGCAGCCAGAGCAGCCAGATCCCATGGAACACTCCCGTCGCAGGACAGGGCCAGGGGCAGTTCGGGATGATGGAGCAGAACCGCTACCGCCGCTGAGGTTTGCCGGCGGTGTCCGGCTAGTCCCGGTGATAGGGCATGCCCGCTTTCAATGAGGCGACCCGGTAGAGCTGCTCCAGCAGGATCACCAGGGCCAGTTCGTGTTGCAGGGTGAAAGGGGAGACGGAGATCAGCAGATCGCAGTTTTTCCGCAGCGCTTCGTTGTGCCCGTCCGCCGCGCCGATCAGGAACGAGACGCATTTCACGTCCCCGCGGAGTTCCAGCGTCTCCAGTTGCTGGTGGAATGCGCGCGTGGTCAGGCTCTTTCCGCGTTCATCGAGGCCGATCCGGAATGAGCCTTCCGAGCGTTCCAGCAGGCGTGGGGAGACATCGTCCCGGGATCCTGCCTTGATGATCACCAGTTCATGGTTTCCGAAGCGGGATAGCCGTTTCAGGTATTCTTCGACTCCGGCCTTTGCGTAAGCGAGGGCGGGTTTGCCTGCGGCGATGATCCGGACTTGCATGGAATGCTTCGGAGCTTGCCCGGAGGTATTGCATACGCCAACTTCATTCCTGCATGAAGTTCGCACCGCTCTTTGTATTCCCTCTGTTGGCCGCCTGTGCTGGTCCCGGCCCCATCGTTCCTGAAACAAAGGTCGAGAAGCAGATGATCGGGCTGCTGGAGAAGTTCGACCGGTATGACCTGAACGGAGACGGTGAGCTGGATTCCAGCGAGCTGGTGGCCGCCCAGAAGTCCACGGGCCATCCGCCTGCGGAGATCATTGATTTCTACGACCGGGACAAGAACCGGACGATCTCCCTGCGCGAGGCGCAACGGGGCTTCTCACGTCTTGAAGAGGCGGAGCAGCGTGCGGATCACACCCATTGACGGGTAAGGAGGGAGGACATTGCGGCAGAGCCGCCATGTCCGCTGCGCTCCCATTCCTGTCCTCCGGCTGCAACAGGAACCGCTGGCACAGGCATCTCTTGGCAAAGCCCTTCCGGGACAAATCCACCCTTCACATGTCGGCCAGACGGTAGTTGAGGGTGATGGATTTCCTGAGCGCCTGCATCACCTCCACGAGACCCCGGTGATCCCTCACGGCTTCCGCGCAGGCGGGGTCTCCGGAGAGGTTGCGGCTCACATGCTTGCCGATTTCCGCATGGAGCTGGGACATCCGCGTATCCAGGATCCCGTACTCCGCCCGCAGCGTGGAGATGTCCTTGTTCGCATCCCCGATGGACTGGATCGCCTTCGAGGCATTTTCTTGCTGGGATTTCCTGAAGGTTTGGATCTTCTCCGTCAGCTCGTTGATCTTCTGGTCTCCCTTGATGATTTCCTCACTGATCCTGGTCCGCTCCGCCTTCAGTGCGGTGAAGCGCTCTTTCAGTTGGCCGAGGGAGGCGTTGATCTTGTCGATCTCGACGGTGGCCGGTTGGGTGCCTCCGGTCTGGCCGGCCAGCACTTCGGATTTCACCTTCAGGCCTTCATAGGATTTCCGGATCTCCTTCGCGGCGGACACGATCTCGTCCCGCCTGGCGGAAAGCGTGCCGAGTTCAGCCACGATCCCCGCTTTCTCCGTGAGGAGCTTCTGTTCGGGTTCGGAGACGGAGTTGAGCAGTTCCGCGCGGTCCTCGTGGGCCTTGTTCAGTTTCTCCTGGCAGGCCGCCAGCCCGGAGGAAATCGATTCCTGCTCCTGGGATAGCTTCCGGAGGTTCCAGTAGCTGGACGAGAGGGACTCGATGTTCTCCACTTTCTTCCAGATCATCGCCCCGAGGTAAGCCTCCGCATCGCGCAGCAGATGGGTTTCGCTCGCGGCATCACTCATCCGCTGGTTGCGGCGGTGGATGCCCAGTGTGTGAGCGATGCGTGAGAGGAAGTAGCGGGTGGGCGTCATGAAGATGGGGCGGCCTTATTTTTTCTTCACCTTTTCCTGGAGTGCGGTGATGACGTTGTAGTCCTCCAGGGTGGTGATGTTCCCGCTGATCTCGCCTTTGGTGACCAATTCCTTGAGCAGGCGGCGCATGATCTTGCCGGAGCGCGTCTTTGGCAGGCCGGGAGTGCAGTAGATGTCATCCGGTTTGGCGATCGCGCCGATGAGCTTACCGACGTGGTTGCGGAGCTCGATGATGAGATGCTCGGACTCCTGGAAGCCGGTCTTCAGGCTGACGAAGGCGGCGACCGCCTGGCCCTTCATGTCATCCGGACGGCCGACAACGGCGGCCTCCGCCACCGCAGGGTGGGCGACCAGCGCGCTCTCGATCTCCGCCGTGCCGAGACGGTGGCCGGAGACGTTCAGCACGTCGTCAAGACGGCCGATGATCCAGAAGTTGCCGTCCTTGTCCTTGCGCGCGCCGTCACCCGCGGTGTAGAGGCCCGGATAGTCGGAGAAGTAGGTTTTCTTGAAGCGGGCCTTGTCGCCGTAGATCGTGCGGGTCATGGACGGCCATGGCTTGCGGATCACGAGGCGGCCGTCCTCGTTCGGTTTGCACTCGTTGCCGGCGTCATCGAGGATGGCGGCATCGATGCCGAAGAACGGATGGGTGGCGGTACCGGGCTTGCAGGGCGTCGCGCCGGGGATCGGTGAAATGAGGATCGCACCGGTTTCCGTCTGCCACCAGGTATCGACGATGGGGCAGCGCCCGCCGCCGATGTGCTTGTGATACCAGTTCCAGGCCTCGGGATTGATCGGTTCCCCCACGGAGCCGAGCAGTCGGAGGGAGGAAAGGTCGTAGCCGGCCGGGAAATGGTCGCCGGCCTTGATGAAGGCGCGGATGGCGGTGGGGGCGGTGTAGAAGATGGTCACACCGTATTCCTCGATCATCTTCCAGAAGCGGCCGAAGTCCGGCTCGTTCGGAGCCCCTTCATACATCACCTGGGTCGCGCCATTGGCCAGCGGGCCGTAGACGATGTAGGAGTGGCCGGTGATCCAGCCGACATCGGCGGTGCACCAGTAGACGTCCTCATCCCGCATGTCGAAGATGTACTTGCAGGTCGCGTAGGTGCCGGTGAGGTAGCCGCCGGAGGTATGGAGGATGCCCTTTGGCTTTCCGGTCGAGCCGGAGGTGTAGAGAACGAAGAGCGGATGTTCGGAATCGAAAGGCTTCGCCACATGCTTGTTGGACACTTCGGTGACCTCCTCGTGCCACCAGGAGTCGCGGCCGGACACCATCTTGATGTCGTTTCCGGTCCGTTTGAGCACGATCACGCGCTTGATCTTCGCGGCGGTGTAGCGGGACAGAGCCTCATCCACGGCGGGTTTGAGCGGAATGATCTTCCCGCGCCGCCAGCCGCCGTCGGCGGTGATCACCGCGACGGAGCCGGAGTCCTCCAGCCGGTCGAGGATTGCCTCGGAAGCGAAGCCGCCGAAGACCACGTTGTGGACCGCGCCGATCCGCGCACAGGCCAGCATGGCGATGGCCGCCTCCGGAACCATCGGCATGTAAATGAGGACGCGGTCGTTCTTCTTGATGCCGTTTTTCTCAAGGACGTTGGCGAAGCGGCAGACCTCCTTGTGGAGCTGGCCGTAGGTGATCACGCGGCGGTCGCCGGGTTCCCCCTCCCAGATGATGGCCGCCTTGTTCTTGCGCGCGCCGACGGCGTGGCGGTCCACGCAGTTCTCACAGACGTTGAGCTTGCCGCCGTCGAACCACTTGGCGAAAGGGGCCTTCCAATCCAGAACCTTCGACCACGGCTTCTGCCAGAGGAGTTCCTTCGCCTCACCGGCCCAGAATTTTTCCGGCTTGTCGATCGACTCCTTGTAGAGCTTCTTGTAAGCCGCCATCGAAGGGATGCGGGCTTTGGCGGAAAATTCCTTCGAGGGTTTGTGGATGACTTCCGGCGTGGGTTTGGCCTTCGATGACTTGCTCATGGATTTTGGGATCTCTGGAAAGCGACGCGTATTTTCGCATCTACGTTGCGAAAACTAGAAATCCACATGGCGCGGGGCAAGCCGCCAGTTCAACGAAATCAATGAAATCGCACGATCCTTCGTGCGGGTCATCCTGCCCTCAGGCCTTCGGATTCTTCATCAGCAACTCGACTTCCTTCGAGTTGAGGAAGGCATAGGTTCCGGGTTCCAGATCGCCCAGCCACAGCGAACCGATCCGGATGCGCAGCAGCTTGGTCACCTGGTAGCCCAGCGCCTCGAACATGACGCGGATCTGCCGCTTCGCGCCGTGGTCCAGGATGATCTTGATCCGCCGCGGGGAGAGCCGCTCGATGGCTTTCGCCTTCAGCTTTCCTCCTTCGGAGTAGATGCCTTCCAGGAACTGGTCGAGGTGTTGGTTCTCGAAGGCCTGGTTGGAGGTCACCAGATACTCTTTCTCCACCGATTTCGATGGATGCATGAGCTTCTGGGACAGGTCGCCGTCGTTGGTGAGGATCAACAAGCCTTCGGAATCGCGGTCCAGGCGGCCGACATGGTGGAGGCTGTGCAGGGTGGGGGGGAGGAAATCGTAGATCGTCTCCCGGCCCAGCTCATCCTCGCGGGTGCAGACGAAGCCGCGCGGTTTGTGGAAGGCGAGGATCGCCACCTCATTCGGGACGACGCGCTTGCCATCCAGCTTCACGTGGTCGCCGTGGCCGATGCGGGTCCCCATGTTCAGGCACGGCGAACCATTCACCTCCACCCGGCCGGTCTGGATGAGTTCATCACAGGCGCGGCGGGAGCCGATGCCGCAGGAAGCGAGGTACTTGTTGAGGCGGACGCCGTCGTTCATGGGAGTGGGAAATTTTCAGCGAAAAAAGCGCGGAACCCACTTTGGGATTCCACGCGGATCGGGAAAGCCGTGCGTGAAGGGATCAACCTTCGTGCTTGGTCTTTGGCAGGCCGACAGGGCTGCGGCCGGCTTTCCATTCGCCACGCTCCTTGAGGAGCTTGACGCGCTCGAAGCGCTTGAGGACGGAGCGTTTGCCGCCGACGGTGGCGCTTGCTTTGAGGCTGTTGTGCTTGGACATCGCGGGATGTGGTTTGAGATTTCGCAGGGAGGGGCGCGGAGGCTACGGGCGGGGACCGCCGGTGGCAACAGGAAAATGCCACCCGTGGAAATTTGCGGGGTTGCGCGGATTTCTTGCGGGCAGCCCTTTCCCTTCACCCCACATGTTTGCGGAGATGATGGAGGGTCGCCCGTGCTGAGCGAGCTTCCCCGGAAAATTCCGCGGACAGCCGTCCGTCGTCGGAGAGTCGTTCCCAAAATCGTTCCGCGAGCACCGCCGCTTCCCGCCATATGGGAAGCAACGAGGGTAACGGTGGGGCGGGCGCGAAACGGCGTGGCACAATCTCTCCCTGTGGTCCCGGGGCCCATAGCATCGGCAGCATGTCGTAGGCGGGGGCGAGACGGAAGGGCAGCGAATTTCCCATGAAGAACGAGAGGTTGCCCGCGTGCATGTCGGAGTTCCCGATCAGCTCGCCGAAGGCATGGAGCAGCCGGATCGTCCTTACGCTATCTTCATCAATAAGCCTCAACCTTTGCAGTGTTTCCGCCGCCGCCGGCCAGTCCCGCAGATGCAGGTTCCCGGTAGCGGCCAGAAGGGCTTGTAGCGACACGAGACCCCGGCGGCCACCGCCGGCCGTGCGGTCAAAGCGCGCGATTTCCAGAAAGCTTCGCCCGTCCGCATGGATGAGTTCCGCGCCGGTGCCGGCCAGTCCGGTTTCCGCCAGCGTTTGGTGGGCGACGAGTTCCGCCACCAGCAGGTCGCTCCAGCGTCTGCCCGTGGGTTGATCCACGGGGGCGGAAAATTTCACGATCACCGGGCGCAGTCCGTCTTCAAGTCGCAGCGTCGCTAGGAACTTCGGCTGCTCGCCCCCGGCGGATGATCCAGGCAGGCTCTGCGTGATCCCGAGTGCCTGAGCTGGGTAGATGGCTTCGCGCGACTCCGGATGGATCGCATTTTCCCGGGTCAGCATGGGGGAGCGGGCCAGCGCGCGGCGCAGGCATGCATCTCCTATCACCACGTTTCCGGGGAGATCATCGCCCATTTCCTGGAGGTGGGTCAGGTTGTCCTCATCGCTCCATTGCCGCGGATCTTCCGGAACCCGCAACGTCCGGGCGATCCCTCCGGCGATGATTCGGCCCAGGAAGCCCTGCGGCCGGATATCTTCCAGAAAGAAGGGGAAACCCTGCCATAGTCCGTTCTCCTCGGTGAAGAGTTGGCTCCAGGCAGGTGCTTCCCCGTGCCACTTCATTCGCCAATTCCGGTCATGAAGCGCTTCGAGCTCCGCCCATTGGTGGGCCCTTCCTGCCTCATCAATGCGATAGATCGGCCAGCAGCCGCCGATGCCGCGCACACTGCGGCGCAGGAGGTAGCGGGTGCTCCGGGTGGCTCCGAGGGTCACCAGTTCATCACCCCATCCTGACAGGGCCCGGGTGATGGTGCTCCGGTTCGCCCGCAAGAGATCCGCAAGCTCGGTGGCGGATACCGGTCCGCGCGACCGGATCAGCGATGTGAGCAACTCACGGGTGATTCGTGGAGGACGAGGCACATGGGGAATTATGCATCGTAAAATTGATTAATCAATCATCAAAAAAACAGTGATTTTTAGCTATTTATGAAAAATTACCTATTGGTAATGCACTGAAAATAGCGGGTATTTTTCGACGGCATTCGCCCATGGTCGCCCTCCTTTCTCGTTCATCCCGCCACACTGGCCGGATCCCCGAAGACGTAACCCCGGGCGAGCGCTCCGTAGGTTTCGAGCTGGTGGTCGATCCAGGCCTGATCTTTCCCCAGCTCTTCCGCCATGATGGCGGCGACCGCCGGAGCGGCTTCGATGCTGGCGCGGGCATTGAGCAACAGACAGCGGGAGCGGCGGGAGAGGACGTCCTCCACCGTCCGGGCCATCTCCTCGCGGACATGCCAGCGGACTTCGGCGGCGGTGACCGTCAGATCCGGATGGAGCCTTACGGGGTCGCCGAGGGCGCGGATGGCCGCGGCGTCTGATCCGTAGGGGCGGAGGTTCGGTTCCGGGATGGGAGTGTGGGTCCAGCCACGGATCTGGAGGGTTTCCGTCTCACAGCGCCGCTGGTCCACTCCGGAGACCATCTCCGCCTGGTCGATGACGTCTTCCGCCATCTTCCGGTAGGTGGTCCATTTTCCGCCCGTCACGGTGATGAGGCCGCTGTTGCTGACGAGAATGGTGTGATCCCGGGAAATGGCGGCGGTGTTCGTGTCATCGCCGGATTTCACGAGCGGCCGCAGTCCGGCGAAAATGCTGAGCACATCCTCCGGACGCGGGTCTTTCGTCAGGTACTTCGCGGCGTGTTCCATCACGAACTCCACCTCTGAAGCCAGAGCGCGGGGTTCCATGGACTTCTCCGGCAGCGGGGTGTCGGTGGTGCCCACCACCACGCAGTCATGCCACGGCACGGCGAACAGGACGCGGCCGTCCGCCGTTTTCGGGATCATGATCGCCGCGTTGCCGGGCAGGAATTCCTTCGGCAGGACGATGTGGATGCCCTGGCTGACGGTGACCATGGGTTTGGCATGGCCTTCATCCTTCGACCGGAGGTCATCCACGAAGATGCCCGTGGCATTGATCACGCAGCGGGCGTGGATCTGGAAAGGCTCGCAGGTTTCCAGGTCCATGGCCTCCACGCCGCTGACCAGCCCGTCTTTTTTCAGCAGGCCGGTGCATTTCGTGTAGTTCACGATCTTAGCCCCCAGCCCCGCCGCGGTCTGGGCGAGGTTGACCGCCAGCCTGGAGTCATCGAACTGGCCGTCGTGGTACATCACCCCGCCGGTGAGGTTCTCCGTTTCCACGGTGGGGATGCGGTCCACCGTTTCTTCTTTCGAAAGCCACTTGCTCGGCCCGAGTCCCAGCTTCCCGGCGAGCTGGTCATAGACTTTCATGCCGATGCCGTAGAACGGGCCCTCCCACCAACTGTAGTTGGGGATGACAAAGGAAAGGTCATGCACCAGGTGGGGTGCGTTCCGGGTCATGCGGCCGCGCTCGCGGAGCGCCTCCAGCACCAGGGAGACATTTCCCTGCTGGAGGTAGCGCACGCCGCCGTGGACCAGCTTTGTCGAGCGGGAAGACGTGCCTTTCGCGAAGTCCGCCTGCTCGATCAGGACGACGGAGTGGCCGCGGGAGGCGGCGTCAACCGCCGCGCCCAGGCCGGTGGCACCGCCGCCCACGATGCAGAAGTCGAAAGGCTCCGTGGCGGTGCGGATGTCATTGAGATGGGTATCGCGTTTCATGATTCGTTGTCGGGTTGTTCCCAGGCTTTCGCCCGATCGACCGCGCGGTTCCAGCCGGCGACCAGTTTCTTGATGTCGTCCTGCTGGCGGGAGGGCTGGAAGCGGGCGTCTTCCTTCCAGCGGGAGACGATGTCCTCCTTGCTCTCCCAATAGCCCACGGCCAGTCCGGCCAGATAGGCCGCGCCCATGGCGGTCGTCTCCACGTTGTCCGGGCGGACGACATTCACCCCGAGAAGGTCGGACTGGAACTGCATCAGCGGCTCGCTGCGGGAGGCCCCGCCGTCCACACGCAGTTCCTTGATCTCGATGCCGCTGTCCTTCGTCATGCACTCGATGAGGTCCGCGCTCTGGAAAGCGATGCCCTCCAGCGCGGCCCGGCAATAGTGCGCCCGGTTGGTGCCGCGCGTCATGCCGATGCAGAGGCCGCGTGCATAGGGATCCCAGTGCGGCGCACCGAGTCCCGCGAAGGCGGGCACCAGATACATGCCGCCCGCATCCGGCACGCTGGCCGCCAGTTTGCTGCACTCCTCCGCGCTGGAGACGATCTTCAGTTCGTCACGCAGCCACTGGACGACGGCACCGCCGACAAAGATCGAGCCTTCCAGCGCATACTCCGTCTTGTCGCCGATCTTCCACGCCACGGTGGTGAGCAGATTGTTCTTCGACGGAATGGCCTTTTCCCCGGTGTTCATCAGCATGAAGCAGCCGGTGCCGTAGGTGTTCTTCGCCATGCCCGGCTCGAAACACGCCTGGCCGAAAAGGGCGGACTGCTGGTCGCCCGCCATGCCCGCGATGGGCACGTTCTTGGTGCTGTTGCCATACACCTCGCTTGAGCCCTTCACCTCAGGCAGCATCTTCCGCGGGATGTGCAGGATCTCCAGAATTTCATCATCCCAGTCTCCGGTGTGGATGTTGAAAAGCAGCGTGCGGGAGGCGTTGGTGGCGTCCGTCACATGGACCGCGCCGTCCGTCAGCTTCCACACCAGCCAACTGTCGATGGTGCCGAAGATCAGGTTGCCCGCTTCCGCCTCCGCCCGTGCCCCCTCCACGTTCTCCAGGATCCAGCGCAACTTGGTGCCGGAGAAATAGGGGTCCAGGCGGAGTCCGGTTTTCTCGGTGAATTTCGGCTCCAGTCCTTGTTCTTTCAGCTTCGCGCAGTAGTCGGCGGTCCGGCGATCCTGCCAGACGATGGCATTGTAGACCGGCTTTCCGGTGTTCTTGTTCCAGACCACGGTGGTTTCCCGCTGGTTGGTGATGCCGATGGCGGCGATGTCACGGTGCCGGAGGTCCGCCTTGCTCAGCGCCTCCGCCTCCGTGGCGGATTGGCTGGACCAGATTTCCATCGGGTCATGCTCCACCCAGCCGGGCTTCGGGTAGTGTTGCTTGAACTCCATCTGGGCGACGGAGATGACCTTGCCGGCGTGGTTGACGATCAGCGTGCGGGAGCTGGTGGTGCCCTGGTCCAGGGCCATGATGAATTTTTCAGAGCTCATGGGTTTGAAATGGTTTGGTGTTTGTCAGAAGTGGGGTTGATCACGCGCCGAAGAGCGCACGGTGGAGGAGGGCGCCGGTCACGCCGCCGATGATGGGGGCCACGATGGGCACCCAGGCGTAGGCCCAGTCGGAACCGCCCTTGCCCGCGATGGGCAGGAGCTGGTGGGCGATGCGCGGACCCAGGTCACGCGCGGGGTTGATGGCATAGCCGGTGGGTCCGCCGAGTGACACGCCGATCGATACGACGAGCAGGCCGACCAGCATCGGTCCCCACCAGTTGGCGACGACTCCGGCCACGGACTGGAGATCGGGATCAACCACGCCAGCTTTCACGCTGCCGATGGCCAGCACGCCGAACACCAGCATCGCGGTGCCGATGACCTCGGTGATGATTGCCGGGCCGATCTTCCTGACGGCCGGAGCCGTGGAAAAGCAGGCCAGCTTCGCGCCCTTGTCCGGGGTTTCACCCCAGTGGGCCAGGTAGGCCAGCCAGACCAGGGTGGCACCGACGGCACCGCCAGCCACCTGGGCTGCGATGAAACCGGGCACTTTCTCCCAAGGGAAACCACCGATGGAGGCGAGGCCGACGGTGACCGCCGGATTCAGGTGGGCACCGGAGATGCGGCCCACGGCATACACCGCCATGGCGACCGCGAGGCCCCAGCCGACGGTGATGACGATCCAGCCGCCGTTCTGGCCCTTGCTGCGGTTGAGCACCACGTTGGCCACCACGCCATTCCCCAGGAGGATCAGGATGGCGGTGCCGATGAATTCAGCGAGATAAGGATTCATGGATTTGGATTTTCAGGGTTTGGTAAGTTGTGCCTGTTTTCTGTCAGAAGCGATAGGAAAGCGTGAGGGCCGCCCAGCCTTCGTCGCCGCTGTCGAGGGCATCCAGAGCGAAGGCGTAGCCCAGCGCCGGCTTCAGGGTCAGGCTTTCGGTCAGCTTGATCGGGACGCCCACGCCGATGGTCAGGTTGTCCAGTCCGTTGCCGCCGGTGCGGTAGCTGGTGGAGTATCCCAGGGCGGCCTGGCTCTCCACGCTCACCGTGTTGTTGATCGGCAGGGAGTGAGAGAGTTTCAGCTCATGGTACCAGCCCTTGCTGCGGGCATTGTAGGAGAACCACGCGGAAGCGGAGAATCCCGCGCCCAGCTCACGGCTGAGCTGGATGTAGTACTCCTCGCTGTCCACACCGTCCTCACCGGGGAAGTGGTACCAGATCATCCCGGCGGCGGCGGTCACGGGACCGAGGTCCTTGTAGAAATAGAAGCTCGGGGTCAGTTCGCCGTATTCACCGTTCAGGGAGTTGCCGTTGTAGAGGTTGAAGTGGAAGAAATCGGCGATATCGACATCCAGGCTCTCCCAGATGTTCGCGTTGCCGGCGGAGGAATCGACACCACGATAAACGTGGAGCGTCTCGTAGCCGACGTTCAGGGAGGCCTTCCACCAGGAATTGGTGCTGGAGGAATGCAGGGTGGGGGTCACCGTCGGCTCGGTGGTCCCGGCGAAGGCAGTGCAGGGAATGAAAAAGCCGAGGAGCAGGTAACGAGCTGGTAGATTGGGTTTCATTAATTTCAGGTTTGAGGTTCTTGGGGATTGGGGTGAAGGCGGAGACAACTTCCGTGATCGTGAGATCAACTAAGCTCCACGAATTCCGCTACCGCAAATGTAAAATGCTTATTATGAGCTGGTTAAGTTTATGGTAATCCCATTGAAACCAAGGTGCTTGCGCTGGGGTGGTGGATTTGCTTCGAAAGCCACGCGGATCCATTTTTTTGGAGCAATAATCCAATATTTCATATTGGATTTGATTGGGAAAAAAGATTACGTTTTAGTCACTCAGATGCTCGTAACGGAACGCCAGCACCAGATTCTCCACCGCGTCCAGATGCAGGGAGCTGTGCGCAACATTGATCTGGTGGAGGAATTCGGAGTGTCGGATGAGACCATCCGGAAGGATCTGACCGCGCTGGAGCGGTTGGGGCGGTTGTTGCGGACCCACGGCGGAGCGGTGCGGCCGGAGCCGGACAGATTTGACCTTCCGTTGCCGGAGCGCACCGCCATCAATGAAACGGAGAAGGACCTCATCGCCACGGCGGCGGCCCAACTGATCTCCGCCCGTGAGACCATCTTTCTGGATGCCAGCTCCACGGTGCTGCGGCTGGCGGACCACCTGCCGCCGATGCCGCTCACGGTCGTCACCAACGCCCATCACATCGTGGTCACTCTGGCCGCCCGGACGGATCTCACGCTGGTCTGCACCGGCGGCACCTATGAGAACCAGTCACGCAGCTACACCGGAGCGATGGCGGAGGATGCCTCGAAGCGCTTCGTCATCCGCAGCGCGTTCCTTGGCGTGGATGCGCTGGATCCGGACCGCGGGGCCATGGACGTCAACCATGGCCACGGCGTGTTGAAAGAACGGCTCATCGAGCGGGTGGACCGCGTGATCGTGCTGGCGGACAGCACGAAGCTGGGCGCCCGCAGTGCCTACCGTTTCGCGGATGTGAAGGACATCGACATCCTGATCACGGACACCGCCGCCTCCCCTGAGCTGGTCTCAAGATTCGAGGCGCAGGGCGTGCAGGTGATCATGGCCGGGGGGCGGGCCACAGGCACACGGGGAAAGAAGGGCGGCGCGTGATCACGCCCTCACCTGCCGCAGCCATTCCTGCAGGTTGTAGTACATCGTCAGCCGGGAGATTTTCCCATCCCGCAGCGTGAGGAAAGCCCCCGCCGGGATCAGGTAGGTCTGGCCGTTCGCTTCCGGGAGTCCCTCGTCCGTGGACAGATACTTGCCGCGCACGTTGAACTCGGCGGCGGCCCGGGTGCCGTCCGCGCTTTCGAAGATCACGATGTCCTCCAGCGTTTCCTGATAGCAGCGGTCCATGCGCTCCATGAACGCGCGGAACGCGGTGATGCCCGTTTCGCTGCCGCTTTGGTTGAGGTCATGGACGACATCGTCCGTGAGCAGGGAGAACATCTTCCCGCGGTCACCCGCGTTGAAGGCTTCGTAGTAGGTATCGATCATCGGGAGTAGCCGGAGCGGGTTGGTTTCCCGGATGATCGTCATTTCAGGGCCGCGAGCAAGAGGCGGGTTTCGGTCCGGAGCGCTTCCAGCGTGATTCGCTGCTGGGTGGAGGTTCTCTGGGCGGAGATCAGGGCAAGGCTCCTGGAAACCCCTTCAAGCGTGGCCTTTGCCTCGGGGAGATCCGCGGACCGGTCGATCCTGGCGCGGATGATGCCGGATGAAGTCAGTTCGACGAAATCCCCGTCCTGGTTTCTCACCTTCGCCATTTCAGCGGCCACGACTTCCGCGACTTCGCCGCCGACCTTTGCCTTCACTTCCTCGAGGGATTTTTCGGCGCGGGAAAGGCAGGACGTGATGGCCTTGTTGGCAGCGGCGGCGATCCGGGCCGAAATGCTGGCTCTCTCGATGTCGTCCATCTGGTCTTCACGGATACCGGCCAAAAGCGTGAGGGCCTGGTCGGGATCACTTTCGGCAAGTGCCTCGATCGAAGCGAGCAGGTCGCTCATCTTCCCCTTCATGGCCACGGAGCCGGAAATCGAGATCCTGGTCCTGAGGGTGCTGAGTTCGGGGTGGTCGGGGTATTCGGCCGCCAGCATGGCGAGCTGCGCTTCCGCTTTCTTCGGATCGACGGCGGCCAGTTCCAGCAGGACTTTCGTTTCGGACTCGGCGCGGCTGATGGTGGCATCGACCCCGGCTTCATCCAGGGAAACCCTGCGGACCACCATCCGGATGAGGTCCTCATCCCCGGCCTGCTGCCTTACCTTCTCGAGTGACTTCTCCCGCGTGTCCCTTGCCGCCCAGTATTTCTTCCCGGACAGGAGCGGCCGCTGCTGCTCATGGATGGCGGCTGCGATCTTGACCGCCTTTTCGTGGACTTCCCTCAGCCGGATCACATCCTGCTGCCGCTTCGCCACGTCGAGATCCTCCCCCGCCTTGCGCAGATAGACATTCGTGATGGCGAATGCGGCCTCCAGCTCGTCGGCCTCCAGCAGCATGTCCAGCAGCCTGAGGATGTCGGATTTGGTCTCCGTGGTCAGCTTGGAATTCACTTCCAGGGCGGCCTGCTTGTTCCGCTCGATCTGGGGTTTGAGGATTTCCAGCTCCGCGTTCGCCCGCTCGATGATCTGGGCGTTCCGCACACACTCACGGTAGGCGGCGGTGCCTTCCTGGACGGGCTGGGTCCGGCGATAGGTGAGGCGGTCGATGACGGCGTCCGCCGCGCGGATGGTTTCCAGCAGCGCCTGGTATTTCGCGGTGATCTGCGCCCGCTCCGCCATGATGATGTCGAGGCTGCCCTTCGAGTCCTTGTTGGATGAGGTCACGTGTGCCTTTTCATCGGCGAGGTTGATCATGATCTTCACCCCCAGGACCTGATAGGGGGTGGCTTTGAAATCCTGCTCCAGGAACTTCTGGCCCAAGCTGGCGGCGGAGGCCATGTCATTGCGGCGGAACGCATCCACCACTTCATTCCATGCCTTCGCGGCATCCCGGTCCCTCAGGGAGGTCACATCGGTCTTCGGGCTCAGGAGATCATCGAGCGTGTCGGCCCATGAAAGGGCGGGTGAGCAGGCGATGAGGGTGGCAAGGGCGAGGGGAGGGAACCGGTTTGTCATAATGACTCCGGGAAAGCTGAATGGGCTCCCCTGTCATATGTCAATCGGATTTGGCCTTCTCCGTTAGATATGGATTGTGAGATGAGGGATCACCGGCTCATCCGCGCCTTTTCTTTCCCGTCTTCTTCCCGCCGCCGGGAAACCGCTTCTTCTTGTTCGCGCCATCCGTCTTCCGGATCTTGTTGGGCGGACCTGCCTTTGCGGCGGGTTTCGTCTGCGGTTTCTGGTGCTTGCGGGTGGGTGGATGAGGAGGTGCGTTCAGCGGACGGGTGCCTTCGCTGGTCGGCTTTCCGGCGATCTTGAAATCGACGAACCGCTTCTCCATGTTGATCGCGGCAACCCGCAAGGGGATCCGCATGCCGAGCTGGATGACCTTTCCGTCGAAGGAAACCCACGCCTTGCGGTGGGCCTCGAAACGCCAGCGGCTGCCGGAGGGCAGTTCCTCGCGTTTCACCACACCGCGTACGCCCATGTCCGGGATCTCGACCATCAGGCCCATCGGCCGGACATCGGTGATCAGGCCGTCGAAAAGCTGGCCGTCCTCTTCCTTGGCGACGCGGGCGAGGTACTCCAGCAGTTTGATCTGCTTTGTCTCGCTCTCCGCTTCGGCGGAGGTGCGCTCGGTGTCCGAGATATGGCGGGCAATCTCGCGCAGATCCGCCTGGGATGGCGTGCGGTCCACCGGCTTCGGCGGGTTCTCCAGAAACGGCTGCATCGAACGGTGGACGATGAGGTCGGAGTAGCGGCGGATGGGGCTGGTGAAGTGCGTGTAGTCCGTCTTCGCGAGGCCGTAGTGGCCGAGCGGCTCGGCGGAATACGCGGCGCGTTTCAGCGACTTCAGCAGGCCCAGCTTGATCACGTGTTCCTCCGGGCTGCCCTTCGATTCATCGAGCAGCTTCTGGATATGGTCGCGGTTCGTCAGGTCCCCCGGCTTGTAACCGTGGAGCTTCGCGGTTTCCGTGTAGTCCATCAGGCGCGATGGATCCGGATCTTCATGGATGCGGAAAACGGAGGGCTTGCCCTTTTCGCGCAGCAACTTGGCGACAGCCTCGTTGGCGATGAGCATGCACTCCTCGATGAGCTGGTGGCTTTCCGTGTGGATGACCGGCTCCGCCGATGCGGCGCGGCCCTTGCTGTCGAGCCGGACCTTGATCTCAGGCATCTCCAGGTCCAGCGCGCCATTCGCGAAGCGGCGGCGGCGCATGGTGGAGGCGAGCGCCCAGCCCTCCTTCACCAGTGGCACCAGATACGGATCGGAGCCTTCCGGTGCGGGCAGGCCGTCGAGGATCATCTGTGCCTGCTCATAGGAAAGCTTCGCACGGGAGTGGATCACCGCGTCGAAGAACGTTGCCTTTTCGAGCCGCCCGTCGTGGGAGATCTCCATCAGCGCGCACTTCGTCAGGCGGTCCACATGGGGCTTGAGCGAGCAGATCCCGTTGGAAAGCTCCGTCGGCAGCATCGGCAGCACGCGGTCCACCAGGTAGGTGGAATTGCCGCGCTCGGACGCTTCCTTGTCCATCGGCTTGCCCGGCTTGATGTAGTGGGAGACGTCCGCGATGTGGACGGCCAGCGTCCAGCCGCGGGCGGTCTTTTCCAGCCAGATGGCGTCGTCATGATCCTTCGCGTCCGCCGGGTCGATGGTGATGACGAGCTTGTCCCGCCAGTCCTTGCGGCGGGCGATTTCCGCCGGTTCCGGGTCCTCCGGGACGGCATGTGCCTCAGCGAGGACATTTTCCGGAAATGACGTGCGCAGGCCGAAGCGGTGGATCACGGAAATGATGTCCACCCCGGGATCTCCGGGCCAGCCGAGCACCTCGATGACGCGGCCGCGCGGCACCTCGTAGCGATCCTTCCATTGGCCGACATCCACCACCACCAGTTGTCCTGGTTCCGCGGTGGAGTCCGCGATGATCTCCACCCGGCCCTCCACGGATTTGTCATCCGTGTCCACCCAGGCGAATCCGCCCTTGGTCTGGAACACCCCCACGATCCTGCCGGAGCGGCGGGAGAGCACTTTTTCCACGATGGCGCGCACTTCCTGCTCATCCTCCATCTCGCTGCGGATGCGGAACTGGCGGCGCGGGCTGGGCTGCTTCAGGGAGGCGAGCACGCGGTCGCCATCCAGCGCGGTGCCGGTATCCCGGCGGTTCATGTGCAGGCGGGAGTTCGCCACCAGATCGATGCCGGTGGCGATGTTCTGTTCATCGGATGCGTCCGGGAAAAACAGGCCGTGCCCCTTCGGATGGAATTTGAGGGTGCCGGTGAGCTGGTTCTTTCCACCGCTGGACCGGAGGCGGTACAAGCCTTTCTTTTCCAAAGTGAGGACGCCTTCCTCGACCAGGGTGTCCAGGGTGGCGCGGAAGGCGGAACGGACGGAGGGAGGTACCTTGAGGCTGCGGGCGATCTCGGATTTCGTCATCGGCCGGTAGTCGGTGGAGTCGAAAAATTCCATCATCGACGAACGCAGCTTGTCAGCGGGCATGTCAGGAGAGTGGGGGGTATTCATCATGGGAGCAACGAAGGAAACGCGGGGTTTCGTGAAATGGGTGTGTTTGTTACGAGAAAAGGGTTGATGCGGAGGCATGCTGGGATAGGTGTGTGGGTTGAGATTTGTCCTTCCGGCGGCTTGCCGGATGACGGATTTTGATGTGGAGTGAAGCTCCGAACCTGAATTTCAGAATTTATGAAAACCCAATCCATTCGCCGCCGAAGCGGTTTCACCCTGATCGAACTTCTCGTCGTCATCGCGATCATCGCGGTGCTGGCCAGCGCCGGCTTCGGCGTGGGCATGAAAGTCCAGAACACCGCGAGGAAAACGGTCGCCGAATCAGCCGCCCGGAACATCGTCCATGCGGTGAACAGCTTCTATGCGGACTATTCAGCCATGCCGGTTCCAACCGGAACAGCGTCCACCCAAGGGGGGACCACGTTTGGGACCGGATCCGGTGACGGACTCAAGATCCTGGGCATCCTACTCGGCCAGGAGGACGAAATCAATACCAGGAAAGTGAAATATCTCGATGTCCCGGAAGCCAAGGGGAAGAAGGCCGGTATTGTCTTCAGTAGAAGCGGCAAGGAAGTGACCGGCTTGTACGACCCATGGGGCAACCCATACTCCATCGTTCTGGACACCGACTACGCCGAGCGCCTGGAATTCAAGCCCGGCAAAGCCCAGATCACGCTCAACGGCCGCCGCTGCGCCGTCTATAGCGCCGGTCAGGACAAGAAGATCGGCACCGCCGATGACGTGAAGACCTGGTGATCGTTCCACGGAGTGAAATTCCAAGGACCCGCCCTGCGATTTCCGCCGGGCGGGTTTTTTCGTATTGAGGCACCGCAAGATTTTCCGGTTTCCATTGGTAGTAACTCTGCTCAAATCGAAATCCATGAACCGACGTTTCCGAGTATCCAGTTCACTCATCGTGACCTTCGCCTGTGCCTTGACGGTGCTGATCCTTTTCATGATGAACGGAGGGGAGCGTGCGGTGGCGCAGGAAAAACCTTCAGCCAAGAAGAAGATCGTCTTTGTGGCGGGCAAGCCCAGCCACAGGGCGGGTGAGCATGAGCACCGCGCCGGCTGCATGCTGCTGGCAGACCAGATCAACAGGAGCGGCCTGCCGGTGGAGGCGGTGGTGGTCACCGAGGGTTGGCCGACCGACAAGTCCGTCTTCGAAGGAGTCGCGGCGGTCGTCATCTACGCGGACGGGGGCGGCGGACACCCGGCCATGCAGCAGCTCGCGGACCTGCGGAAAATGGCGGAGGCCGGAGTCGGCGTCGGCTGCATCCACTACGCCGTGGAGGTGCCGAAGGGCGACGGCGGGGATACGTTCCTCGATGTCCTCGGTGGCTATTTCGAAACCGACTGGTCGGTGAATCCCCACTGGGACGCGAAATTCAAGATCCCAACCCATGAGGTCACCAAGGGCGTGAAGGACTTCAGCATCCACGATGAATGGTACTATCACATGCGCTTCCGCAAGAACATGGAAGGTGTCACCCCCATCCTCTCCGATCTCCCGTCCGCGGAGACCCTCAGCCGCCCGGATGGCCGCCACTCCGGCAACCCGCATGTCCGTGCATCCGTGCTGGAGCGCAAGGAGCCACAGCACGTGATGTGGGCCTACGAACGCCCGGCGACGCTGGGTGGCGGCAGGGCCTTCGGTTTCACCGGCGGCCACTTCCACAAAAACTGGGCGCAGGATGACCAGCGCAAGGTGGTCCTGAACTCCATCGCCTGGATCGCCGGAGTGCCGGTCCCTGAGGACGGCGTGCCGAACAAGACGCCGACCGAAGAGGAAATGGCGGCCAATCTCGACAAGAAGTGAGTGTTCCGCCGGATCCGGCCTGTCGGATCCGGCTCCGGAGAAATTCTTCGCTTTCCCGCGGGTTTCCTCTCGGCGGCCCGCGGGGAATCCATCTAGCATCCCGCCTGATTGCAGACGGTCTGGAAAAACGATCTGCCCGAGTTGCTCGGGCCGATGACGACGAAGGAACTGCGGCAGAACATGCGGCGGGGTAGCTTCGTCGTTCCGTTCCTGGTGATCCAGATCCTCGCCGTGCTGGCCACCGTTTTCGAGTTCCAGCGCGGGGAGGTGTATAAGATCGACGAAGAAAGCGTCGGGATGCTCAACGTCCTCCTCCTGGGCAGTTCCGGGCCGTTCTGGGCCATCGTGGGCGCGGTCTGCGTGGTGGTGATGCCGCTGGGCGGGATCATCCTGATGGGGCAGGAACTGGAGGAGGGGAATCATGAACTCCTCCTGCTCACCAAGCTGGGACGGTGGAAGATCGTCCTCGGAAAATTCCTGACACTGTGGGGTCTCTCCACCCTTACTTTCGTCTCGCTGCTGCCGTTCGTGGTGGTGCGCTACGCACTGGGGGAGGTGGAGTGGTGGTATGAACTGGCCTGCTCCACCACGGTGGTCGGCGGTGCGGCCCTGGTATGCGCGGGGGTGATCGGGGCATCGGCGTTCAAAACGATTGCCGGGCGGGTGGCGATGCTCCTGCTGTTCCTGATCTCCATGTTCGCCGGTTGCGGCATCCCTCTGGCCGTCTCCGCGATGGTGACGAAGGGCTGCGGCATCCTCTACCACATCACCGCGGTTTCCGCCGTCATCTGCTACGTTGCGGCCGGACTGGCTCTCGCCCGGTCCCGACTCAGGCTGGTGGTTCTCGCCTATGAGGTGAAACCGAGCGGGATGGTCATCGCACTGCTGGTCTGCATGCCCTTTGCGATCGGCATGGTCACGGCCGTCACCGTCGGCTTCGCGGGGTTCGTCGCGTTGCTGGGGATGGCACTCGTGGCCTGGAGGCTGGACGTCTCACCGAAGGCACCGAAGTGGGTGAAACCGCCGGTGGCGAACACTCCGCAGCCACCCGCGCTGCCCACTTGAAATCGCTCAACCCAGTGCCCGCTGGGCATGCGCCTGCTTCCTCTGCGGCTGGCGGCGCTTTTTGGGAAGGAAGGGCAGCGTCAGCGCCTCCTGGAAGTCGAACACCTCCGAAAAATCCTCCCGGCGGTCGGACTCCTGTTTGCCGAAGACCTGCTCCTCGATGAGGTGGAACACCATGTCCCCCACGTCCTGGCATTTCCGCAGACCCCACTCGTTCATCAGCGTCGCGGACATCGGGCCATACTGCTGGAGTGCATGGTCCCGGAAGCCCTGTAGCAGCTCCGGTCCCGAAACGTGGCGGCATTGGCCGCCATTCCCGTCGCTGATGCGCTTCAGCGTGAAATCCAGCGCGTCCTTCAGGAAAAAGTAGGCGCCCGGATCGAAACGGCGGTCCCGTTTCAGGATGGCAGCGACGGATTGTTCGAACTGAACGGCCTGCATGGGGTCGGAAACCTGCCGCATCGGAGACCACCTTTCAAGGAGAAAGGAGCAGTCCCTCCAGCGGTCTAGGGGAATGAAGAGGGTGGGGTTCCGGGGCCGCTTTCCGGGTCCTCGCGGCCGGGGTCAAGGCCACCTCATTTCGAGCGCTACTTGGAGGAAAGGGGGGATCACAACTGATTTCACTGATTTACTGATTTGAAAGAGAGAAGAATGAACCGCCTTTCGGCGTACTGCCCGATTCTGAATCAGTAAATCAGTGAAATCTGGCTCAATCTTCGGAAGCAGGTTCGCCCATCTTCGCTGCGCTCCGATTGTGGTAATTTTTTCTGATTTCGGGTGGAGCTTCCCGAAATGAAGTGGCCCTGCGGACGGGGGTGTTTTCTGTTTGCGGCCCGGGATGCTTCTGTTAGGGAACGTGTTCCATTCATGAAATTTTCCTCGTTCACCCGTTGTGCCATCGTCTCGTCCTCCGTCATCGGCCTTGTCGTTTCCGCCGCCGAACCGCTGCCGGATCCGCTCGAACTGAAGGGTACCCAGACCGAACGCGTGATGACATTGAAGAAGGCGAAAGCCCCTCATGTCATCACCGGGGATTACTCTGTGCCGGAGGGGTATGAACTCAATATCGAGGCTGGCACTCTCATCGCATTTTCCCGCGACTCAGGTCTGACGGTGCAGGGAAATCTGACCATCAGTGGCACGGAGGACGCGCCGGTCATGTTCGCCGGCAAAGTCACGGGAGCGGCTTCTTGGCAGGGCCTGCGGATCAACAAATCCCCATCGACCACGATCAGCCACATCCGCATCTCCGGAGCGAAGAATGGAATCTACGTCAATGGCGCGAAGCCTCTCATTGAGAGTGCCGCGCTCTTTGGAAACACCGTCGGGATCAAGATCGGTGAAAGCGGCTCGGCCTCGAACCCCATCCTCCGGAATTGCCTGATCACCGAAAACAAAGAGGACGGCATCCAGCTCTTCGGCTCGAAGGTGACCATCGAACAATGCACCGTCCACCGTAACGGGGGCTGGGGGTTGCGCGGTGAATACTACGCGTCGCCGCAAATCACCGGCAGCCGCATCACCGAGAACAAGGAAGGCGGACTCTGGTGCAAACTCTACACCTGCAAGGCGGAGGCCCACAACTCGATGATCCTCCAGAACGGAAAATTCGATGTCTTCAATGAGAGTCCGGAGGCTTGGGATTTCACCGGCAACTGGTGGGGTGCCCAAGCCACCGCACAGCTCCAGAAGAAGGGAGACACCGCCGATCTCGGGGCCATCCGCGACGGCCGCGACCGCGGCGAAAGCGGCAAGGGTGAAGTACGCTTGTCCGGCTTCCTCGAAAGTGAACCCACCGGTATCGGTTCAACGCTGAAGCTGCGTTGAACCCCGGATGGGGGTAGGAAGCGCGAGCCGGAAAGTAGGCTTGGCCTTGCTTCACTCACTGTTTCCCAGCCGCCGCACGAACTCATCCAGGAGTGACTTCACCCGCGCGTCCCGGGCGATCGCCGCGGGTTGGTCAAAGCCGATCCAGATGGCGGTGGAACCCTTCGGCCCGAGGCGGAGGGTCCAGGCATCCCGTTCGGAGCCGGTGGCACCGGTGAAAGTGCGGGTGCCCGCGCGGTTGGAGAGGACGGTGGTCGCTTCCGCCGCGGCCTGGCTGCTGAGGGCGGGAGTGAGCCGCGGCTGCGCCTTGTAGATGACTTTTTTCGATGAATCCCGGATCTCCCGGATCATGAAGGGATCCGGCCGCTTGCCCGCATTCCCGAGGGTGGAAAGCCCGATGGACATTTCCAGCGGGGTGGCGGCGACGGAGCCGCGGAAAAGATCCTCCGTGTCCAGGAACGGGCCGGACAGGCCGCACCGCTTCGCCAGCCGCTCGACTTCCGCAGGGCCGATCTGGCGGCCGGTCAGCACCGGCCTGCCCGGCAGCACCAGCTTGCCGCGTTCCGCGGCGGCCGCGGCGATGAATGGTTCGAACGCGGACCCCAGATCCCGCCGGGAGCGTGTCCGGTCAAAGCGGGAGTGGGCGAAATCCCGTCCCCCGATGAGCGCGAGGATTCCGCCGCTCTTGGTTTCCGTCGTGATCGCGGCGTATTGGATGTATTTCGGCTCCGTCCCGCTTTGGTGGTTGGAGTAGGTGCCATAGCGCCAGCCCTTCTCGTTCTCCAAGTCGGCGACGGCTTTTGAAAGCTCGATTTCCAGCCGCTGCTGCCAACCCAGGTCGAGGGTGGTGTGGACATAGAGGCCGTCGGAGCGGATGTCGTGGGTCTCCAGGATCTTCTCCAGTTCCCGGCGGATGGCCTGGAAGGCGTAGGAACGCTGGGCGCGGTCCTCGTTTTCACTGGCGAGCTTGATCGGCGTCGCCTCCAGTTTCCGCCGCTTCCCGTCCGTGATGAAGCCCATGGCCACCATCCGGTTGAGCGTCTGGTCCCGTTGTTCGAGCGCCCCCTGCGGGTTTCTCAGTGGGGAGAACACATGGGGGCCGCGGATGATCCCCACCACCATCGCGCACTGGTTTTCATCCAACTCGCGGACCGGTTTGCCGAAATAGGTCAGCGCCGCCTGCTCGATGCCCTGCGCTCCGGAGCCGAAGTAGATCCGGTTCAGGTAGTGGGTCAGGATTTCGTCCTTCTCGTAGCGGGCCTCGATGCGGAGCGTGAGGGCGATTTCCAGGAACTTCCGGTGCATCGACTTCGCCCGGATCTCATACGTGTTCCGGGCGAGCTGCATCGAGAGTGTGGACGCTCCCTGGGTGAAGTCGCCGTCCTTCAGGTTGCGGACCGTCGCCCGGGCGAGGCCGCGGAAATCCACACCGACATGGTCGAAAAACCGGGCGTCCTCCCGCGCCTGCAGCGCCTTCACCAGGAAATCCGGAATGTCCTCCCGCTTGGCCAGCTTTTGCCCGCCGCTGATCGGTGCATCGATCTCGATGCCGTTCTTGTCGTAGAAATGGTTCGCCTCCGGCAGCCCGGCGACTTCCTTCAGGTCGAACTTCATCGCCAGGATGAAGTAGAAGAACACGAACCCGCCGAACGCCACCAGGCCGGCCACTCCCAGCCAGAACAGCCACCGCACGGGCGTGTGCATCCACCCGGGCAACAAGCGCTGCCACCAGGAGGGTCGGGAAATGGGACGCCAGGTGGACATCTTCAGGGACAGCTTTTACCGCGAGGAGGTTTGCGCCACCCGCCGGATCGCTTCCGGATAAAGCCGGTGCTCCACCACCTGGATGCGGGCGTGGAGCGTCTTGTCCGTGTCTTCCGGGTGGACGGGGATCCTCTCCTGGAGGATGACGGGGCCGGTGTCCATACCGTCGTCCACGTAGTGGACCGTGCAACCCGTTTCGGAAACCCCGGCGTCCACCGCCTGCTTCCACGCCGCGATGCCGGGGAAGGCAGGCAGGAGGGACGGGTGGATGTTGAGGATGCGCTCCGGGAAGGTGTCCAGCAGCGGACGCTTCACCAGCCGCATGAATCCCGCCAGGCAGACCAGCTCCACCCCGGCTTCCTTCAGCCGGGCGGCGGTCTCCGCCTGCGCTTCATCGGGGAACTTTGTCTTGAACCCCCGGCAGTCGATCACGCCGGACGGAATGCCGTTCTTGGCCGCGCGCTCCAGAATGTAGGCGTCCGGATTGTCGGACAGCACCAGGGCGATGCGGGCGTCGAGCGTGCCCGCTGCGATCGCATCGAGGATCGCCTGCATGTTAGAGCCGGAGCCGGAACCGAGAATGCCGAGGACCATGCGCTTGGTGTAGGAGCTGGGGGAGGGAAGCCAAGTTTATTGTTTTTCCCGGCATTGCCGCTTGGACAAGCGCGGTGGGCCATCTAACTTCCAGGGCATGCACGACGCCCGCATTGACGCCCTCGCAAAGCAGTTGGTCCGCTACTCCACCGCCCTGAAAAAAGGCGAGAAAGTCCTCATCGATCTCTACGATGTGCCGGACTCCATCGGGCTGGCGCTGATCCGCGAGGCCCGGGCGAAGGGGGCGCTGCCATTCATCCGCATCCACCAGTCCCGCCTCAGCCGGGAGATGCTGAAGGGCGCGGAGGACGCGCAGTATTCCGTCGTCGCCAAGCACCTGCTGGCGGAGATGAAGGACATGGACGCCTACATCGCCGTGCGGGGCGGCTACAACATCGCGGAAACCTCGGATGTGCCCGCGGAGAAGATGCAGCTCGCGATGAAGCACATGCGTCCTGTTCTCGACCACCGGGTGAAGAAGACCCGCTGGTGTGTGCTCCGCTGGCCCAGCCCATCCATGGCGCAGCAGGCGAACATGAGCACCGAGGCGTTCGAGGACTTCTATTTCAAGGTCTGCCTGCTCGACTACAAGGCGCTCGTCCCGGCGATGAACGCGCTGAAAAAGCTCATGGAATCAACGGACCAGGTCCACCTCAAGGGACCGGGCACCGACCTGCGTTTCTCGATCAAGGGCATCCCCGCGGTCATCTGCGGAGGAAATTTCAACATCCCGGACGGCGAGGTGTTCACCGCCCCCGTGCGCGATTCCGTGGAAGGCCACATCACCTACAACGCGCCGACGATTTACCAAGGCATCGGCTTCGACACCATCCGCCTGGAGTTCTCCAAGGGCAAGATCGTGAAGGCCGAAGCCGGCGGGAAGACCAAGGCGCTCAACAAGATCCTCGACAGCGATGAGGGTGCCCGCTTCATCGGCGAATTCGCCCTCGGCTTCCACCCGGTCATCCGTGAGCCGATGAGGGACATCCTGTTCGACGAGAAGATCGCAGGTTCCTTCCACTTCACCCCGGGTCAGGCGTATGAAATCGCCGACAACGGCAACCGTTCCCAGGTCCACTGGGACATGGTGAACATCCAGCGCAAGGACTACGGCGGCGGCGAGGTCTGGTTCGACGGCAAGCTCATCCGCAAGGACGGCGTCTTCCTGCCGAAGTCGCTCGCAAAGCTGAACGGGTAGCACTTTGCCGCTCCGATTGCTCCAGTAAGGAGGATGGACACTCTTGTCCATCGGCGGCATTGGCGAACGTGCAAGGAGCGGATTTGTTCCTCAGATGAACATTACGGACGGGGACGAGCGTCCCCTGTATGGGCGAACAAAAAACCCCCGCGTGAAATTTCCGTGAATCCCCCGAAAGGGATGGAGTGTCCCGATGGAAACAGCTATCTCCATGGGATCATCTCCCGTTCTCCATCCGCCGGATGAATGGAACGCCTATGGAAACCCAGCCTTCACCCGGCGCACCGGCGCCTCCGCCATCGGAACACGCGGTCCGTTCGCGGAAGCGTTTCCATGCCATTGTGTGGGTGGGTGTGTTCTTGAGTATCATACTTCTGGGTTTGATCGCCGTAGCTCCGTTGACGCTCCGGTCAAAGAAGTTGGGGAATTTCGTCGAAACCTTGGGAAACTCCAAGCAGATCGGTCTTCTCCTGATGGAGTTCGAGAAGGACTACGGCAAATACCCGGACGCGACGACGATACCAGAAGTACAGGCACGGACGGGAACCACCATACCCCTCGGCACCAGAACATCGAATGATTACCTGAGGCAGTTGCTCGCAGCGGAAGCGGGCTTTTTTCCCACTCCCAGAGTGGAAGAACTCTTCCACGTTCCGGGAAAGCGTCTGAAGAGACCCGATGGCGACTTTCACGGCACCCGCGCTCTGGAAAAGGGCGAGTGCGGTTTCGCCTACATCCCGGGCCTCAGTTCATTGATTCCAACGGACATGCCGTTGCTCATCGGCCCCCTGATCCCCGGAACCGACAAGGTGGACACCCGCCGCGCCGATGGAAAAGCGGTCGCTCTGTGTGTTGATGGCAGCGCGATCGAACTGAAAGTGGACAGTGCCGGACACGTCCTGATCCGCGGCAAGCGTCTTCTTGACCCCACCAACCCTATCTGGGACGGCAAGCCGCCCACGCTGGTGTGGCCGGAGTAAGGAGGATGGACACTCCTGTCCATCGACGGCATTGGCGAACGAAGGGAAGGGCGGATCTTACGACTCATGCAGATACGTCTTCGGGCGGTAGATCAGCGAGAACGGCAGATAAACAACCAGCGTCCCGAGGATCAGCCACGTGAAGAAGCGGAAGTAGGCCGCGCCTTCCAGCTTGCTCTCCCCACCGGAGAACTCCGTCCGCTTGAAGCCCCCCGGCGATGCCTTTTCCCGGATCCCCAACTCCGCTTTCCTCCGGGCCAGCCATGTATTTTTCGGAGCCACCGCTTCTCCTTCCGTTTTCTCAATGACCACACCCAGACTCCATTCTGACTTCTCCTTTTCCCCGGGGCCCTTGCTGGAGATACGGATGTGTGAGGAGTCGATCACCTCGTAACGCATGGCATGCCCCCACGGATCCTTCATCCCCTGCAGCAGCAGGTTGCCATCGTCCTTGCTGGGGAATTTCTCCGCGGAAACCTGCTCGATCCTCTCCGCGGCGGAGAAATACAGGTCGCGGCCCGGGATCTCAAAAGAGTCCAGCCGGCCCTGACGGCAGCGGGCGACAAAATCGTCCATGGTGCCGGTGATGCCGTCATATCCCGGCAGCACGATGTTCCTCGGAGATTCTTTCCAGTCCTCCGGAAGCCTGGAGATCGCTTGGGAAAATTGCGTCTGCGCCGCCGATGGTGTGGAGATGAAACGGTTCACTTCCGCGGTGAAATAGTTCCCCAGCCACACCGCCAGCCAGAAAAGCGACATCACCCAGGACTTCATCGCCCGAGGCGCCTGGGTGTAGGCGAACTCCAGTCCCACGATGGCCACCATCACCTCCGCAGCGGTGATGAGGATGAAGGAAAGCATCTGCCAGCCGATGGAGGGCCGCTGGCCAGCATCGATCCACGACTGCACCACGGTGGTGAGCACATACGTCGCCACCAGCAGCGAAAGGCCAATGCCGATCTTCCTGAGCGGCGTGAGCCGGAAAACCCGGTTGATCGCCGGATAGAGCACCAGCGTGAACAGCGGGATGAAGATGAGGATCAGGATGGGATTCACCGCCTGGATCTGGGATTCCAGCCAGGTGATGCCGAGGAAGTTCAGGTCCATCTGCTTCGCCTGCAGGACCCAGGAGGAACCGGTCTGGTCGTAGAGCGACCAGAAGACGGCGATGAACGCGAACAGTGGGACGAGCTTCGCCAGCGCGGCGAATCCCTCCCAGGAAAACGCCTCACGGAAGAATCCCCAGCCGGACGCCGGGATGTGGACGAAACGGTGCCGCCCCAGCCAGAACATGAACGTGGCGATGGCCATCAGGACGCCGGGCACGCCGAACGCCCAGTGCGGGCCGTAGTGCTCCAGCAGCCATGGAGTGAGCAGCGTGGAGAAGATCGCGCCGAAGTTGATGGAAAAGTAGAACCAGTTGTAGATGCGCGTGATCAGGTGCTGGTTCAGCTTTCCGAACTGGTCGCCCACATGCGCGGAGACGCAGGGCTTGATGCCGCCCGCGCCGATGCAGATGAGGGACAGTCCGGTGATGAGCCACCACTTCGACTCCCCCACCAGCCCCATGCACGCCAGCGCGCCGTGGCCCAGGCAGTAGAACAGCGACAGGAAAAGGATGGTGCGGTACTTCCCGAGGAAGATGTCGGAAAGCAGGGCGCCGATCAGCGGGGTGAAATACACCCACCCCGCGAACTGGTGGAAGTAGCCGACGGCCTCCGTGCCGGAAATGGAGGTGCCGCCCGTATTGTCCATGAACTGCAGGTACTGCGTCATGAACACGACCAGAATCGTCCGCATCCCGTAGAAGGAAAACCGTTCGGCGGCTTCGTTGCCGATGATGTAGGGGATGCCCGGCGGCATCTTGTCGGTTTCCAGCGGGGTGCTGCGGTGCGCCATGGCCATCAGGTTAGGGGAAAACGGAGCAGCGGTCCATGACCGTCGTTGGCGGATGGGTCAGAAGAAAAACCCGTGGTAGTCCGGTTCCTTGCCGGACTCCAGCCAGCCGAGCGCGAGCAGGAGGTAGCCCATCCCGTCCACACTGTCGCAGCGGTTCTCGACCGGATGGCTGCGGAACGCCTTGCCTGCCCACAGAAAGCGGTCCGCCTCCGCAGCCACTTGCTTCGCGAGATCGAGGCATGTCGGATCCTTGAAGTCCCGGTGGCAGCCGAGCAGGAAATGGATCACGCGGCCGTAGTGCTCCGCATAGCCGCCTTTTCCCTCCCTGGCCGGAAGGGACTCCCGGATGACGGTGATCCACCGCTGGCAGGCGGTGCGGTAAATCTCCTTTCCGGTGATCTTGTGCAGCCGCAGGCAGCTTTCGGCCATCGCCATCGGGTAGTCGTGGTTGGGGAACTGCGGCTCCCACAGGTCGCTGAAAGCCCCCGGCTGATACACGGTGGTCCGTTCGGAGACCGGGGTGCCGTCGGTGATGCGGAGATTGCCGTGGAATTTCCGGTCCTTCCCGCTCCATGCGTATTTCAGCCACGCGGAGGTCACGCGGTCCGCATGCCTCCACCAGACGTCGCGCGTTTCCGCGGGAACATGGGCGGAGGCCGCGATGAGCGAGCCGGCCCACAATCCGATCTCCGTGGTGCTGATCGAGTGGTCCCACCGCTTGGTGGGGGAATTCGGACAGTTGCTGACCAGTCCTGTGTCCGGATTCTCCGCGGCCAAGGTGTAGCGGATGAAAAGATCCGCCCGTTCCAACAGAGCGGGGTCCTTGGTCTTGCTGAACAGGAAAGCCGCGGCATGGACCAGGAGACCGCCGGACTCGATGAACGCGTGCTGCTGGCCCTTCGGCGTGGCATGGCGGTTGAACTCGCCGGTGGCGGGGGCCGTGAGATGCCGGTCGAGCATCGCGCGGATATACCGCTCCGTCTTTTCCGGGCTGCGTTCCCACAGCAGGTCCCAAGGGATCGGCACGGGTCTGGCCTCATGGTATTTGCCTTCGTTTCCGGCGGGATTTGTTCCGTAGGGGGACACGTTCTTCTCATCGAGGAAGAACAGGATCTGGTCCTGATAGGCGTGGTAATAGTAATGGTTTCCCCAAAGGATGAGACCACTCGGCCCGTCGATCAGGTGGGAAAAAACGAAGTCGAGGCAATCGTCGGTGCCCTTCCGGTAGGACGGATCTCCGGTCCGTTTGGAAAGATCCGCGGCTGCTGCCATTTGCGGCAGGTCCCAATAGGGATTCGAGCCTTTCGGCGCGGCGATCAGGCGATAGACCCTGGAGGGATAGTCGGGATGCCGGGTGTCATCCTCCGGGTAGCGGCCCGTCCGGGTGTCGATGCTGGACATCCACAGCGGGGTGGTCGTCGCGCCGTAGCGGTCCGTGCCTTCCTTCAGCACCAGATCCAGGTGCGCCTTGGTTTTCTCCAGCAAAGTCGGCGGAGAGTCCTCCGCGACCGCCATGTGAGACAGGAGCGCCATGGCGGTGAGCCAGGCAAGCATCGGTGACGGAAATGCGCGGGAACGGGACATGCGGGCAATCCGCTTTTATCCGCATCAGGCATTCCGGCACAAGTCCGGAGGATCGACCGCACCCTTTACCAGCGGACGGCGGCGGCGGCCCAGGTCAGGCCCGCGCCGAAGACCACCAGCACGATGTGCTCCCCGCGCTTGAATTTCCCTTCGCGGTTCGCCTCATCGAGAGCGATGGCCACCGCGGCGGCGGAGGTGTTGCCGTATTTGTGGAGGTTCACGAAGACGCGCTCGTTCGGCACCGTGAGCCGGTCCGCGATGGCGTCGATGATGCGGAGGTTCGCTTGGTGCGGGATGACACACGCGATGTCCTCCGACTGGAGGCCGGCGCGCTCGATGACTTTTTCCGCGGCCTCCTTCATGCGGTTGACCGCGTGCTTGAAGACTTCCTTCCCCTGCATTGCCAGCGTGGCGAGGTGGAGGCCCGCATTCGCCGGGGTGATGGGGCAGGCGGAACCACCGCCGGGGATGTTGAGCAGGTGGGTGAGGTTTCCGTCCGTGCCCATCTCCGTGGCGATGATGGAGCCTTCGCCCGGCTCCGCGCGGCGGAGAACCGCGGCACCCGCGCCGTCACCGAAAAGCACGCAGGTCGCGCGGTCCTCCCAGTTCACGAAGGCGGAGAGCTTTTCCGCGCCGATGATGAGGGCGTTCTTGAACGCACCATCCGAGATCAGCCGCTTGGAAAGCTTCATCGCGTAGAGGAAGCCGGAACAGGCGGCCGAAATGTCAAAGGCCACCGCGCGATGGGCACCCAGATTCTGCTGCACGTAGCAGGCGGTTGCCGGGGTGAAGGTGTCAGGGGTGATGGTGGCGACGATGATCAGCTCGATCTCGGAGGCGGCCAGGCCGGCTTGCTCCAGGGCGCGCTCCGCGGCCTTCGTGGCCATATGGGAGGTGAACTCACCCTCCGCGGCGATCCGGCGCTCCTTGATGCCGGTGCGGGAAAAGATCCACTCATCCGTGGTATCGACGATCTTCGAAAGCTCATCGTTGGTCAGGACCTTCTCCGGGACGTAACTGCCGGTGCCGGCGATGCAGACTTCGATGGCGGACGACGCTTCACTCATGTGGCGGGAGAGTGGAATCCGCCGCGCGGGCTCACAAGCGCGAAATGGGGGCGGCGGAGCCTTTGCGCGGGGGGGAAATGAAAACCCCGGGGACCTTGCGGCCACCGGGGCTTTGGGAAGGGGAAGACGGACGGAAGTCCGTGCTCCGTGATTACTTGCGCAGGGCCTCTTCGCGGGCTTTGGCCTTGGCGATAACGTCGTCGGAGACGTTTTTCGGGCAAGGTGCGTAGTGGCTGAACTCCATGGAGAACTGGCCACGGCCGGAGGTCATGGTGCGGAGGTCACCGATGTAGCCGAACATGGCGGACAGCGGGGCCTCTGCCTTGATGCGGACACCACCCGGGGTCGGCTCCTGGCCCTGGATCATGCCGCGGCGGCGGTTGAGGTCGCCGATCACGTCACCCACTTTTTCTTCGGGGGTGAAGACGTCGAGCTTCATCATCGGCTCGAGGATCTGCGGACCGGCCTTCGGCATGGTCTGGCGGTAGGCGGCCTTCGCGGCGATTTCGAACGCGATGTTGCTGGAGTCAACCGCGTGGAAGCCACCTTCGTTGAGGATGACCTTGAAGTCCAAGCATGGGTAGCCGGCGAGCGGCCCCTTGTCCACGGAGGTCTTGAAGCCTTTTTCGACGGCCGGGATGAACTCCTTCGGAATGCTGCCGCCGACCACCTTCGATTCGAAGATGAAGCCGGTGCCTGGCTCGCCGGGCTCGATGGTGTAGTCGATCTTCGCGAACTGGCCGGAACCACCGGACTGCTTCTTGTGGGTGTAGCTGTCGTTGACCGGCTTGGTGATGGTTTCGCGGTAGGCGACCTGTGGAGCGCCCACGGCAACCTCGACCTTGTGGGTCCGCTTGAGGATGTCGATCTTGATGTCGAGGTGGAGCTCGCCCATGCCCTTGAGGATCATCTCGTTGGTTTCCTCGTCGGTTTCGACGCGGAAGGATGGATCCTCGGCGACCATCTTGCCGATGGCGGTCGCAAGCTTCTCGGCGTTCGCCTTGTCCTTCGGAGCAACGGCGATGGAGATGACGGGCTCAGGGAACACCATCGGCTCCAGGGTGGCCGGGTTCTTCTCGTCGCACAGGGTGTGACCGGTCTGCACGTTCTTGAGGCCGACGATGGCGACGATGTCACCCGCTTGGGCGGATTCGATTTCGTTGCGGTCATCCGCGTGCATCTCCACCATCCGGCTGACGCGCTCGGTCTTGCCGGTGAAGGAGTTGAGGATGGTGTCACCCTTCTTGATGGTGCCGGAGTAGATCCGGGTGAAGGTCAGGGCACCGAACTTGTCGTCCATGATCTTGAACGCCAGCGCGCGGAGCGGCTTGGCAGGATCGGAAACGGCGAATTCGCCGGTTTCGTTGCCTTCGGCGTCCACTTCCGGGAGAGGCTTCACTTCGACCGGGGATGGGAGGTAGTCCACGACGGCGTTGAGGACGAGCTGCAGGCCCTTGTTCTTGAAGGAGGAACCGCAGTAGGTCGGGAAGAACGCGAGGTCGATGGTGCCCTTGCGGATACAGCGCTTGATGGTGTCGATGTCCGGCTCGGTGCCTTCGAGGTAGGCTTCCATGACTTCATCGTCCTGCTCGACGGCGGTTTCGATGAGGGCGGCGCGGTACTCCTCGACCTTATCCACCATGTCGGCGGGTACGTCTTCGATCTTGAAGTTCTCCGGCAGACCGGAATCGTCCCAGATGTGGGCCTTGCGGGTGAGCAGGTCCACGACGCCGACGAAGTCGGACTCGGTGCCGATCGGCAGGACCATGACGAGCGGGGTGGCACCCAGGATGCGCTTCACCTGGCCGATGACGCGGTAGAAATCAGCGCCGATCCGGTCGAGCTTGTTGACGTAGATGACGCGGGAAACCTTCGAGTCGTTCGCGTAGCGCCAGTTGGTTTCGGACTGTGGCTCAACGCCACCCGAACCGCAGAACACACCGATGCCGCCGTCCAGAACCTTCAGGGAGCGATAGACTTCGATGGTGAAGTCAACGTGGCCGGGGGTGTCGATGACGTTGAACTGGTGGCCGTTCCAGAAACAGGTGGTCGCGGCGGACTGGATGGTGATGCCCCGCTCGGCTTCCTGCTCCATGAAGTCCATCGTGGAAGCACCGTCGTGCACCTCACCGATCTTGTGGATCTTGCCGGTGAGCTTCAGAATCCGTTCAGTGGTGGTGGTTTTGCCCGCGTCCACGTGGGCGAAAATGCCGATGTTGCGGTATTTGGAGAGGTCCTTCATGCGTTTGGTGGCTTCGGTTGGCGGGGCGACGGTTTTCGCGCCGGGCGGAACTGCTTAGTCGAGGCAGAGAATTTGGCAATCCCCAACTCGCGGATTTTACCGGGATCCGGCCCCCGGAAGGGCGGAAATCCGGTCGAATAAACCCGGCTGCAACTCCATCAGACACATTATGCGAGCCGGAACCCGGAAATTTCGTAAGGCCGGATGGCTGGTGGGAATCATTTTCGTCACATCCGCAATCCTTGCGGACGCGGCGATTTCCGCCGCCTGGGAGCAGTTTCCGACCAGGAAAAATGCGGATGAATGGCTGGTCTATGACTGGGGGAGGAGCCAGTACTACCTGCCGTCCTGGGATTCCACGGCGGACGGGGAACACATCTGGTTCTACCATGACGGTGACGCCGTACTGGAGTTTTCCGCGGACCGGGTCTCCGCGGACGGCTGGCAGGAGTTCGTCCGCTTCGGCATGGCGGACCTGCAGCGGATGACCACCACCGCACCCTTCATTTGGTGGGACGTGTCCGGGCATACCTTCATCACCGGGCCGGGGCAGCATGTCTTCACCACCCCGCTTTCCGGCTCCGTGGGGATCTTCCGGGTCGCGGTGTTTCCGGACTATTTCCCGGTCATCGTCGAGTGAAAGCCGGTGAAATTCGGAATTGCCACCCGTAGGGGCCCCCGGCTTCCTTTGCGCAGGGATGGAGGACTCATTGATCGGATCCATGGACCGCCTGCGCCGCCTGGACGGGTTTGCGCCGGTGGAGGTCGCCCGGCGGCTGCGTCATCTGCCCGGAATGGTTTTCTTCGACTCCGCGGGCTACACGCCGTTTGGCGGCAAGCGGACGATCTCGGTCATCGCCGCCCGCCCGGTCAGAATCCTCAAAGGGAGCATCCATTCACCCGCGGACCGGGAGGTTCTGGAGAACGCCCATGCCGCGGGCACAGGCTTCGCCCGGGACTACGGCTTCCCGCTCGGCGGACTCTGCGGTTGGGTGGACTACGAAGGGGAGTTCGTTTTCGGGGAGTACCGGGAAATGCTGGTGCATTGCCACGACGATGACAGTTGGTGGGAAACCGGCGGGCTTTCCTCTGAAATCCGTGCTGAAGGAGCAGGTGGGGATGCACCCGTGATCGGAGATTTCCGTGCCCTGACGGGTCGGGAGCGCTTCATCAAGGGCGTGGAGCGGGTGAGGGAATGGATCGCCGCGGGCGACATCTACCAAGTGAATCTCTCCCAGGCGTTCCGGGCGGAGATTTCCGGCGGCTCGCTGTTCGATCTCTATGAATCCCTGCGCGAAGCCTCCCCCGCGCCCATGGCGGCCTGGCTTTCGCTGGATGGCAGGGAGGTGCTCAGCTCCTCGCCGGAGACCTTCCTGAAAATCTCCGGGCGTGGGATCGAAACCCAGCCCATCAAGGGCACGCGTCCCCGCTTTCCGGATCCGGACGAGGACCGGCGTTCCGCCTACGAGCTGCAGACCTCCGCCAAGGAGATCTCAGAACTGGTGATGATCACCGACCTGCTGCGGAACGATCTCGGGCAGGTCTGCGGATTCGGCAGCGTGACGGTTTCCGAAATGCTGCGGTTGGAAACCCTCGCCCAAGTCCACCATCTCGTTTCCACCGTGGTGGGCACCCTTCGTCCGGAGATTTCCACCGTCGGCGCGCTGGCCGCCTGCTTCCCGGGGGGCAGCATCACCGGAGCACCGAAAAAGCGGGCCATGGAGATCATCCGGGAGCTGGAGGACGCTCCCCGCGGCATCTACTGTGGGGCCATCGGCTGGCTCGGTTTCAACGGCGAAAGTTCCTTCAGCATCGCCATCCGCACGCTCATCCGGGAGGGAGACCACCTCACCTATCAGGTCGGAGCCGGCATCGTTGCGGATTCCGATCCGGAAAAGGAGTATGAGGAAACGCTCCACAAGGCCGCCGGAATCCGATTGGCGATCGGGCGTTGGCAAAGCTTGCGCCCGGGCGGATGACACTCTATCCCAAGGGCCTTCCGGACGCCTCCGTAGTTCAATGGATAGAACGAGGGTTTCCTAAACTCTAGATCCGTGTTCGATTCACGGCGGGGGTATTTCCGGATATTGGCCGCAAATGGCCTGTAGTCACCTATATGGTTCTTTTGCTCCCCGGGCGGCCCCGGTGGTCGGCGGCAGCTCCCCGAAACCCATGGGCATGAATCCATTCTTCATCGGATTCCTGAAGTATGCCGGGGATTTGCGGCAACCATCCAGGGGCCTTCCGATCCAGATCCGGAAAATTTCCATGTGATACTTCCAGCGGTTGGAAACAACCCGTTCCCGGAAGCAAATCATCATGCACCGGAAAATCCATCCCCTCGTCGGGCTCGCCGTTTTCACGGCGGGCATTTTCGCCACCTGCGGCGCGTCGTCTGCGGCGATCCTTGCGAATTACACCTTCACCGGAAATCTGAGCTCCTCAGGCCAGACCTTCACCGGCACTGTAGGAGATTTCAGCATTTCCGGAGGAGATGCCGGCCAGAACGGACTCTCCGGCGCGGGGAATGTGTTTTTCCGTGGAAACGGGCTCACAACGACAATCGGCGGGGCGATCACCGCGGGAGACTATTTCACCTTCACCATCACTCCCGGGCCAGGCACCCAGTATCAGCTCGACAACCTGAAGTTCACATTCGGCGTCCAGAATAACTCGGCGACCCCCTTCACCGGCTCCGTGGCACTTTATTCAAGCATCGATGGATTCACAACCCAGATCGGAAGCACCGCCAGCGGGGCCATCGCGGGTGACGGAGGAGGCCCGATCTGGAATTCACCCGCCACCATCGATCTCTCGGGCTTCGCCACGCTCACTCCCTTGACCCCGGTGGAATTCCGGTTCTACGCCGCCATTTCCAACCTCAGCAACAGTAACGTCGACAACCGCATCGTGCGACTCGACGACATTCAGTTGAACGGCACCCTGATCCCGGAACCCACGACCGCTCTTCTGGGATCACTGGGAATACTGGCGCTCATCCGCCGGAAACGCTAGACAGATCCACCCATGGAAGAATCGGATCAACTCCTGCGGTCCAGCCAGCAGGGCAACATCGACGCCTTCGGCAAGCTCGTCCTGCTCCATGAGGGGTGGCTGCGCGCTTTCCTGCGCGCTCGGCTCCGTGACAGTCATGCGGTGGATGATCTCGCGCAGGATGTCTTCGTCACCGCCTTCCTGCGCGTCAGGGATTTCCGGCTGGGTGAAAGTTTCGAGGCCTGGCTCCGCGGCATCGCGATCAATCATTTCAGGAACCATGTGCGGAAGCGCCGCGAAAGCCACATCGGCGGCCAGGCTGAACTCGACGAGCTGATGAGCCAGCGGCCGGAAATCTCCCTCTGTGGTGGTTCCCTTCTCGAAGCGCTCGAAGAATGCCTTTCGAGGCTCAATCCAGCTTCCCGCGAGCTGCTGGACGAACGCTACCTGAAGGGCCACACGGTCCGCACCCTGAGCGCCGAAAGCGGAATGAACTACTCCGCGCTGACGATGCGGCTGCACCGCATCCGTGAACAACTGGCCCAGTGCGTGCAGCTCAAACTCGGAATGAACGCATGAACGATCCCGGAACATTGGCCCGCATCATCGGAGGGGAAGCATCCACCGATGAGATCGTACGTTTCACCGAAGCGGCGAAGTCCGATCCGCAACTGCTGGAAGCCTATGTGAAGCACGCCGAGATCGACGCCGCCTTGTCCGTGCTCCGCGAAAATCCCGCGCTGAAAGAACAAATCCACGAGCGGCTTCTCGAAGCAGTCAGAGATGCCGAGCGGAATCTTTTCCGTCAGAGCATCACCCGCCGGCTGGAGATCCGCCGGAAGTTCACCCGCGTCTCACGGATCGCCGCCGCGCTCGCGATCTTCGCCGCCGGCGCCCTGCTCTGGTCGAAGCTGTGGCCGCAGGACGTCGCGACGATCACCCGGCTGGAAGGCGTGGAGTGGGATGGAAACGCCGCGGGCGGGGTCGGTGCATCGCTGCGGAAAGGAACGGTGCTTTCCATTTCCGATGGCCTCGTCGAACTGGAAATGGATGGCCGCGGCACGATGATCCTCGAAGGCCCGGCCCGGCTCACGCTCGAAGCCGCCCATGGATCCTCACTCAAGCACGGACGGCTGACCATGCACGTCACGGAAAAAGGCCACGGCTACCGGATCGAAACCCCCGAAGGTGACATCGTCGATCTCGGGACCGAGTTCGGCATCGCCGTCAGCTCCGACGGTGAAAGCGAAATCCATGTCATCGATGGCAAGGTCGAGGTTTCACCGAACGGCGGTTCGACCGAGCTTCTCGCCCGCGACGAAGCGATGCGTCTCGGTGGTGGCGGAAAAAGGATCGAGGCGGACCGCGCCGGATTCTACACCGCGCTGCCGCCGCGTTCGGAATCCACCGCGAACTACGTGCACTGGGGCTTCGACGAACTCTCCGGCCCTGCCATGGCCGCCGAGCGGGGCCTGCCGCCGGGACCGAAGGAAATGACCCTTCATTTCATGGATCAAGGCGCGCCTCCCCTCCGTGAGACAGCCGTCTTCGGTACGGGGATGGCGTTCGACGGCAAAGGCTCCTACACCGAGAGCGCCTTCCGCGGCATCGATGGCAACAAGCCGCGCACCGTCTGCTTCTGGGTGAAAGTACCGGAGGACATCGGTCCGCGCGAAAGCTCCGCACTCGTATCATGGGGGCGCTTCCAGCATGATCGCTACGGGGAAGCTTGGCAGATCTCGATCAACGCGATCCCTTATGATGGGGAGGACGGCCGCATCCGTGTTGGTGCGGTTGGCGGTACGATCGTCGGCACGCAGGATCTTCGTGACGGTAAATGGCATCATGTTGCGATCGTTCTCTATGGAGGATCGCATCAGGACATCGGCACACACGTCATCGTCTATATTGATGGAAAGATGGAAAGGATTTCCCGCCGCGCGCTCGGCCAGATCATGACCAACACGCAGTCGGCGGACCATGGCGTCTGGCTTGGCCGGAATATTTCCTATCTCCGGACGACACCGGACCACTGGCACGGAGGATTTTTCCGCGGCTCGATGGATGAGGTCTATATCTTCGACGCCGCCCTGCCGCAGGGAGACATCATCGGGCTGATGGAGAGAAATGCTCCGCCGCGATAAGTCGCCGCGATCCCGTTGAATTCATCCTCCATGCACCTGATCGGAACATTCACCGCCATCGCTTTCGCTGCCACCGCGCTCCTGAAACCTGCGGCTGCCGCCGGAAACAAAACCGTCCGCTTCAAAGCGGACCATGACTCGGTCCTGCGGAATCCGGCGACCGGCTGGGCGCTTTATGCCGCCGATCTGCACCTGCCGGATGCCAATGCATATTGGAAGGAAGTCGAAGCCTTCGTGCCGGCGGCATCCATCGTCTATATCCGTTTGCCATGGTCGCTCTATGAAACGGAGGAAGGAGCCTATGGCTGGGAACAACCTGGGAATCTCAAAACGCTGATCGATGGCGCGAAGCAACGCGGCCTCAAGCTGGCGTTCCGCGTCGTCCTGAATTCGAAGGACTGCAAACAATCCGCCGCTCCCGCGTATGTCCGCGCCGCCGGAGCGAAGGGCTACGATGAGAAAGGCGAGGGCGGCGTTCCTCTCTGGTCGCCCGATGCGCGCGACCCCGTGTTCCGCGCGAAGTTCGGAAAATTCCTCGATGCCTTCGCCATGGCTTTCGACGATCCGGCGGCGGTGGATTTCATCGATGCGGTGGGATTGGGCTACTGGGGTGAGATGCATCACCTCGGATTTCCAAGGGAAGACCGCCCGGAAGTTTACGAATGGATCTGCTCCAGCTACGCTGCACGTTTCAAAAGAGTGCTGCTGGGGACGCAGGTCGTTTCCGATCTTGGGAACAGCGGACCGTTGGACCGCAGCATTGCGATCGGGAGACATGGTTACGTCGCGCGGTTGGACAGCCTTGGCAGCCATTGGATGTGGCATGAGAAACTTCCCTCAACCATCGGTGACGCGCCGTTCTTCGGGGAGTCCTGTTACTTCTCCCTCCGCGAATGGGACATGTGGAAAGACCCCAAGGAAAAGTTCGAAAATCCGAGACAAGTGCTCGAAGCCACGATGAAGGATGCCTTCCGTTACAAGGCGAACACGCTCGATCTGAGAAAACCGAACGATTGCCGGACATGGTTCGAGCTTGCCCCCGATCTGGTGCGGCGGTTTGTCAGCGAAGGCGGCTACCGGATTTTTCCGGAAGAGATTTCCTACCCGGAGAAAGCGGAAGGACAGACGCTCACCATCAAACACACCTGGCGGAACCTGGGCATCGGATTCCTGCCTAACGGAAACCGGCGGTGGAACGGGAAATATCGCGTCGCCTTCGCGTTGTTCCGCACGGGGGGCACGCCCCCGTTCGCAGTGCACGTGGACCAGAACATCGATCCCGGAGAGTGGAAGGGGAAGAGCCGGCATGAATGCTCGACCACGATCCCTTTCCCAACTCCGTCCGGAACTTATCAACTGGCCGTCTCCATCGTCGATACGACGCGCGGGAACGAACCTGGCATCCATCTCGCCACGCATGACGCGAAGCTCGTTTCCGGATGGACCGTCATCGGAAAGGTCGCGGCCGGGAAATGAAATCTCCACGACGTGAACCCACAATGGTCATGAGACTCCGGAGCATTATCTCCATTCCCCGCGCACAGGCGGTGATGTCGGTGTTCGTCGTTCCCGGACTGTTCCGGGGAGTTGGGTTCGCGTTGACGCGCACGGATGAAAATTCCGTGGGGAATGATCTCAGGATGTAACCTTTGCCGGGGTTGTTGCGGATCATCACTGTCCATGAAACGCACCGCCATCATCATCGCCTCCGCCCTCCTGCCGCTGGCCGGTCACGCGGAGGAAAAACCGCTATGGGAAATCCAGGGCCGTCTCGGGGAAAAGGCGAGTCCGCGGATCGATGCGTGGCTGAAGGAACTCTTCATCGCTCGGGGAGGGATCGTCGCACCGGTCAGCGGCCAGACGATGTTCCGCATCGCCGGATTCGAAAACGGGAAGACGCCGGAAAGCGATTGGCTGGCGGAGGTGCGCGGGCTTTCCGACATGAAATCGATCATGGAGAAAGTGGAGGCCGGATCGAAGCCGGACGGCACGGGCCGTTTCCTCGTCGAGAGGGAAGGTGTGCGCTACCTTGTCTGGCAGGAGGGCGATTCCGTTCTCCGGCTGGCGGGGCCGCCGGAAAGCGCGGGGATTTCCGTGGCCCCAGCGGTACCCATGCAGGAGGGCGCGTGTCTTTCCGGGTGGGTGGATCTCCTGCGCCTCAACAGGAACATCGAGTCGAAGGTGCTGAAAACCGCCACCAGTCTCAGCTTCTCGGTGGCCGGAGCGGGCGAGGGAGTGACGGTCGATCTCGATGCGGGCCTCGTGAACCGTGAAGCCGCGGAGATCGGCAAGGCGCTCGCGGAAGATCTCACCGCCCGGCTGGCCGTGGACGGGGGCCGCCCCACCGTCACCACGGATGACAACAAACTCAAGGTGCGGTTCGGGCTGAGTGCGTCCCTTCTCGACAAGATCGTCGGGGAAATGAAGGCCGCCATCGAGAAACGCTGAACCGTCATTGCCCGAAGGTGACCGCGAAAACGGACAACGATCTCGCCCTGCTCTGGAAATCCGGAGCGGAGGAGGCCTACAACGAACTGGTCCGGCGGCACCTCGAGCCGATCCATCGGTATGTCCGCTCGCGCTGTGGGAATGATTCCGATGCCTCTGATATCTGCCAGGATGTCTTTCTCGAAGTCTGCCTGAAGATCTCCAATTTCGATCCCGCGTATCCGTTTTCCGCCTGGCTCCACATGATCGCCCGCCACAAGGCCGTGGACCGTTTCCGCCGCCAGAGGCCGGTGGAGGAATTCCAGGCCGCCATCCATAGTGGCATGGATTCCAGCCATCCGTCCCTCATTCTGGAAGAACATGAAGCGGCGCTGGAAGCCTGGGAAAAAGTCTTCCGGCTGCTGCCTGAGGCGCAGGCCACCGCGTTGTGGCTGCGGGTGCAGGGGCAGCAGAGCATCGAGGAAATCTCCGTCACCCTCAGCCAGAGCGTGGCGAACGTGAAGGTCCTGCTTTTCCGCGCCCGCCAGCGCCTCGCGAAAGAATGGCGGCCAGCCAACCTCATCCAATCCTGAATCCCATGGAAGACATTGATCCCACCTGTGATGCCGTGCAAGCCGGGCTCTCCGCTGCGATGGACGGCGACGAAAGACTCCCGGACGCATGGATGCGGCATGCGAGCCATTGTCCCGAATGCGCCGCCTTCCTCGAAGCATGGGGTGGCGGACTGGATGAAATGCTCGCAGGACATGTGCCGCCACCGCTGCCGGAGCTTTGCGAAAAGATCCTCCTGCTGCCCGTGGAGGCACGCGCCTCCCGAACGGACCATCGTTTCCGCAACTACCTTTCGGCGGCCGCGGCGGTCGTCGTGCTGGGTGTCTGCGGCTCACTGCTCCTTGACGTTCGTCCCGCCGGAAGCGTCGCTTCCGCGGAACCATCGTCCGCGGACAGAGAGCTCGCCGCCATCAAGTCCGACCTCCGCCGCGGTCTTGCCTTCCTCGGTGAACCCACCGGCGCGGTGAAGCACACCCTTGCTCCATGATCCCCTGGAACGTTCCCGCCGCGTGCGATGCCCGCGATCTGGTCCGCATCGCCGGGCTCACCGTGGACTATGGCGAACGCCGTGCGCTGGAGGATGTCCACCTGCGCATCCCGCCGGGCGAGATCTTCGGTCTGCTGGGGCCGAACGGCGCGGGCAAGACCACGACGTTCCGGGTGATGGCCACGCTGCTGCCGCCGACCTGCGGCGAGGTGGAACTCTGCGGCATGAACACCCGCGAACATCCGCGCGCGATCCGCTCGCTCATCACCTACATGCCGGATCTGGCGCCCATGCCATCCGATCTGCGCGCCATCGAATACCTGCGCTTCTTCGCCGAATCCTACGGCCTCCGCGGAAAGGCCCGCAATCTGCGCGTCATGGAATGCCTCGAATCCGTCGGTCTTCTCGACCGCTCGAAGGATATCTGCACGAAGCTCTCGCTCGGCATGCGCCAGCGGCTCGCGCTCGCGAAATCCATCCTCCACCGGCCCCGCCTGCTCATCCTCGACGAGCCGGCCAGCGGCCTCGATCCGCTCGCCCGCGTCGATTTGAAAAACACCCTCCTGCGCCAGGCCGAGGGCGGCGCCACGGTGATCCTCAGTTCCCACATCATGGCGGAAATCCAGAGCCTCTGCACCTCCATCGGTCTTTTGCAGAATGGTCGGCTGTTGGATGCGGGACCCATCCGCGAGGTGCTTTCGAAATTCGACCGCACGGAAATCCGCATCGTCGTCCGCGCTCCCGGGCGGCGTGACGAGGTCGCCGGATGGTTGCACGCGATGCCCGGAGTGAACCAAGAACTCCGCGGTATCGATGAAGAAGCGATCGAACTGCGTCTCGACGAAACTCGGCTCACACGCTCCGCCCTTTTCGTCGCGCTCGGAGAAGCCCGGCTTGGCGTCACCGGCATGCAGGTCGTGGAAACCAGCGTCGAGGAAGCCGTCGTCCGCCTCGCCAACCAGGACTCTCCGTCATGAACGTCCCCGATTTTCCTTCCCTCTGGAACTTGCCTGCGAATCCGGTTTTCCGCCGCCATGCCGCCGCGTTGCGGCCGTGGCGCTTCATCCCATGGCTGGTGGTCACACAGATCGTGGCCGGATTTTTCTGGCTCGCCGGCATACTCCTGTATCTGCGCGTGCGCGAGCCTTCGTTCGCCGAGGCGGATTTCAATTCAGCCGCCTTCCATGGCATGCTGGAGAAACATGGCACGAACGCGTTCTGCCTCGGGTGGGGCGCGGTGCTGGCGCTCCAGGGCTTTCTGGTGATCTTCAAAGGCACGTTCAGCGTGGCGACCGGTGTCGCCCGCGAATCGAACGAAGGCATGATGGAAGCGCAACGTCTCACGCCGGTGCCCTCCGGCCACAAGATCGTGGGACAGTTGCTGGGGCTGCCCTTGCTGGAAAACCTCATCGCCCTGCTTCTCATCCCATGGGCCGCGGCCAGCGCATGGCTCGGAGGACTTTCGCCGCTGATGATGGTGAAAGTCTATCTGATCTTCGCCACCTCCACATTGTTCCACCACGCCGTGGGCCTCGTGGCGGGCACGCTGATCCGCCAGAAAATTCTCGCGGGAACCCTCTCCCAGATGATGGTCCTGCTGCTGCATTTCGTGCTGCCCATCCTCGGCGGATTCGGGATCGGCCTGATTTCCCATCTCGGCATGGAGGCTGCCGTCACTTCCGAGATCGGCCTCGCCACGCCCGCCCTTTTGAAAGAAGGAGGCGTCTTTTTTCACGGCGGCTACCCTCCCCCCGTCGATTTTTTCGACTGGAAAATCTCCGTCTCCGGCTACCACTGGATCATCAATGTCACCATGATCGCCGCTTTCGCCGCCATGCTCGCACGGCGTTGGAACGATCAGGATTCGCAGATCCTCGGCAAAGCCGGCACCACCCTGTTCGCCGCGTGGCTGCTCACCCTGACCTGCGGCGAATTCCTGCCCGCCCTTTCCGGCGGCGGATTGATGGAAATGCTCACCCATGGCGAGCGGAGCCTCTCCTTCTTCGTCTCCAGAATGGGAAACGGGACCATCGGCGTGTGGTGGCTCGCCGGATTCTCCGCGGCCCTCGGACTGGTCAATCTGGTCTTCACCCTTTCTCTGGTTCCGTCGCGGAAGGCCCGTTCCCGCTGCCGTCATCTCCACCATGCGCCGTGGTGGCACGACGGGCGGAACTCAGTGCCATGGGTCGCCGCCATCTCCCTCCTGACCGCCATCGCGTGGATCCTCGTCGCCGGCACGTTGCTTCGCGAAACGCCGGAGATGCGGAAGTTCACTCTCGATGCTGCCGGCAAGCTTTGGATCGCCGCGGCCCTGGCGGTTCCCGCGCTCGCCCTGCACGCGCTGGTCCTGTGGCGCGGCTGGAAGATCGCGATGGCTGCCATGTTCGCCGTCTGGATCGTGCCACTGATGATCGCGGTCATCGGCGTGCTGATGGCGGTCGATCTGGACGGCTGGCCGAAGTGGATCGGCGGCATCTCCGGGCTGGTGATGCCCGCCTACGCCTCATTCGCCGAAGCCGCCGCCTTGCCGGACGCGGACTTCCGCGGCGTGTTCCATGTATCGCTCGCGCTGCATGCCGCCGCCGCGGTGGTCTTTTTCCTCAAGACACACCGCGGGAAATCCGCATGAAGAACCCGGGCCGTCATGTGGATGGGAAATGATGCGTCCCCCCTGTAACCTTTTGCGTTCCGGTTGCGGATTTCCACCGCATATGAAACACCAATCCTTCATCTCCAATATCGCCATGCTGGCCGCCGGATGCCTCATCGGCTGGTATGCGAAAACCGCCAATCCCGAAGCTGGCCCGGTTCCTCCCGCGACCGGAACGTCCCTGCCGAAGCATTCTTCTCCGGAGGGAATCAAACCGACGGCTGAAACGAAACGGCCGGAGCGCCCCAGGCCGGAGCCGGTGGGGAAAAACGGCTTCGCTTCCAAAGTCGAAGGGCAGGATGGAGTGGAGAAAGCGCTTCTCAAGCGTCTCGGTGGCGGGTTGGCGCAGCACATGGAAAAACTTTCGGCCGCGCTTGATCTCACCGAAGCCCAGCGGGCATCGCTCGGCTCGTGGCTGGAAGGTGGAGTGAAATCCCTCGGGTCCGCGGCTTCCGGCGACCCCAAGGCCGCGGAGGAGCTGATGAAAAAACTCACGCCGAAAGCCCTTGAAGAACAGCTTCTCTCCGGCCTCACGCCGGAACAGAAAACGGCGCTGGAAGAATTCCGGACGAAGGAACACCGGTCGAAGGTGGATGCGGCGGCATTGAAAAGCCTCTCGAAGATCCAGAGCACGATCGATTTGGCGGACGGCCAACGGGATGAGGTTTATCGCATCCTTGCTGAAAACGCCGACACGGATCTGAAGGCGATGCAGGACGGGAGCGATCCGACTTCCATGGTGGCTGAGGAATTCGGACTGGATCTCGATCCCTACGGCCTGGGCATCGGGAAACTGCTGGAAGATGTGGGCGCGGAAATCACGGCAAACGGTGAAAACGCCGATACAGGAAAGGTGAAGCAGCGGGTGCTCGAAGCCTTCGGCAAGCGCGTGGAAGAACGGGTGGACAGGCTCCGTCCCGTTCTCAACGAAACGCAGATCGAGCGCTACCGGAGTGAATTGCAGGCCCAGGGAATGGGCGTTCTGGGAGTCTGGAGTTCGTCCCCATGAAAAGGCAGGGCTCCTGCATCAGGGAGAAGGGCCTTCCTTGGCAGAATCCGGGATCCGGGGACGTCCGCCACTTGGGAACGACAAAGCGGGTAATGACACGGTGAGAACGGGAATTCCCACTTGATCGCCACGCATGGGCATTTCACAAGTCCTCAGGCTGCATGAGGAAGACAGGACCGGATGAGAAAGTTTCCTGAACTCTGGATCCGTGTTCGATTCACGGCGGCGGGGTATTTCCGGATGGCTGGAGTTCAGGGATCCCACTCGATGTGGATTTTCCAGCCGTTCTTCCGCAGGGCGGGTTCACCGGACGCCGGTTCGTGATAAGCGGAGAATGCCGGGCCGCTGACGAGGGTTGCGGTCATCTCCCCGATCTCCGGGTCGATCTTCCGGATCGCCTCCATGCACAATGCGGAAGCATGGTCCGCCAACTGGATGTCCATCGGACCGAAGGCCTTGGCCGACGGTGGGATGACGTAAATGGTGGGGAAATAGATCGCCTCCGTTTTCGCGTTCCGGGCGAGCGCGACCTTGAAGACAAACGCGGAGCTGCCGGTGGAAGATGGTTCCTGCGGGGGACGTGCCATGCGTCATTTCACGGGTTCGATTCCTTTGAGCGTCGAGAAGCTGATCCGGCGCATGGTGTCGAGAAACTCGGTCATGTACACGGCGGCGGCCTTTTCGGCCGTGGTCGCCGCATACAGGTTGGCTTGCAGTCCGGATTTCCGGATGGGCCGGGAGGCGACATAGTTCTTCTCCAGATACGGTTGCACCGCCCAGCCGGGCATCGCCGCGATGGCACGGTTACTGGCGACCAACTGGAGGATCGCCACGGTCAGTTCCGTCTTGCGGCGCGCAGGTTCGACACCGGCGGGGCCCAGCACCTCGCGGATGACGTCGATGCGGTCATCCGGTATGGGATAGGTAACCAGCGTTTCCTTCGCGAAATCCCTCGCGGTGAGATGGTCCTTCTTCGTGAAGGGATGATTGCGGGAAAGAAGCGCGAGCACCTCGTAACGGAACAGCGGGTGATAAGTGACGCCGGGGCGGGGTTTGGCGGTGGAGACGATGACGAGGTCGGCGGCGTCGTCGTGGAGCAACCCCACCGGATCGGGCTGGAAGCCGGAGACCAGATCCATCTCCACTTCCGGCCAACCTTCGCGGAAGGCATCCATGCTGGGCATCAGCCAGTCGAAGCACGAATGACATTCCACCGCGATGCGGAGTTGCCCGACTTTTCCATCGGCGATCCGTGCGACATCCCGCTCGCACTGCATGACCATCTTCTCCACATCGTAGGCGGTCCCCAGCAGGCGCTCTCCGGCCGGACTCAGGCGCAGGGGCGTGCTCTTGCGCTGGAACAGTTCCACCCCGAGGTGATCCTCAAGCGCCTTCACCTGATGGGAAAGTGCCGGCTGGGAGAGATTGAGGCGTTTGCCGGCCTTGGAAAGGTTGCCGGTTTCGGCGATCGCGACGAATGCGCGCAGCAAGCGGAGTTCGAGCATGGGGGTGAGGTTGGTCATTCGATTTTTGAATGACCATCATAAAAACAATGAACTAGGTGGATGATGAGGGTGGTTGCTAGGGTGACGGACATCATGAGCAAGATCCAAACGCACATCCTCGGTTACCCCCGCATCGGGGAGCAGCGTGAACTGAAGAAAGCCACCGAGCTTTTCTGGAAAGGCGAAATCCCGCGTCCGGCGCTGGAGTCCGTTGGCAAAGAGCTGCGCAAGCACGCGTGGAAAAAGCAACACGAAGCCGGCATTGACCTGGTGCCCTGCAACGACTTTTCGTTCTATGACCAGATGCTCGATGCGGCCTGCCTTTTCGGCAATGTGCCACCCCGCTTCTCCTGGGACGGAAAGAGCGCCAGCCTCGACCTCCGGTTCCAGATCGCCCGCGGCGCCCGTGATGCGGGGGAGCAGGATTCCTGCTGCGGCGGCACCTGCGGTTCGGGCGGCTTTGCCGGGGAGATGACCAAGTGGTTCGACACGAACTACCACTACATCGTTCCGGAGTTCCAGGCGTCCACCGAGTTCAAGCTTTCCGATACGAAAATCTTCAACGAGTTCCACGAAGCGAAAGCCATGGGACTCAACGCGAAGCCGGTGCTGATCGGCCCGGTGACCTACCTCACCCTCGGCAAGGTGCAGGATCCCGGAAATCCGGACTTCGACCGCTTCGAGCTGCTCGACCGTCTGCTGCCGGTTTATGAAGACATCCTCTCGCGCCTCGCCGCGGAAGGCGCCGGATGGATCCAGCTCGATGAACCGGTGTTCGCGCTCGATCTGGACGACACGCAGCGCGAAGCTTTCGCCGCCAGCTACGCGCGTCTCGCCAAGGCGGCCGGATCGGCGAAACTGTTGGTGGCGACTTACTTCGGCGAGCTGCGCGAAAACCTTCCGCTGTTCCTCGGCCTCCCGGTCGCCGCGCTCCATTATGACGCCGTCCGTGGGGAAGCGGAGGTGGATGCCCTTCTCTCCGCTTTCCCGGCTGACAAGATCCTCTCGCTGGGCGTGGTGGATGGCCGCAACATCTGGAAGAACGACTTCGACGCCTCGCTGGCCATCCTTGGGAAAGCGAAGGCGAAAGTCGGTGCGGATCGTCTATGGGTTTCCGCTTCGTCGTCGCTGCTCCACACGCCGGTCACGCTGGCGGGCGAGAAGAAGCTCGATGAGGAGATCAAGGACTGGCTCGCCTTCGCCGACCAGAAGCTGGTCGAGATCAGCACCCTCGCCGGCCTGGTTTCCGGAGATGGCGTCCAAACCGCGCTGGAGGCGAACCGCGCCAGCCAGAAGCGCCGCCGCGAGAGCACCCGCATCCACAACCCGGCGGTGAAAGCCCGTGTCGCCGCGGTGACACCCGCGGACAGCCGGCGCATCTCCGCCTTTCCGGTGCGCCGGAAGCAACAGCGCGAAATGCTGCGCCTGCCGTTGTTCCCGACGACCTCCATCGGTTCGTTCCCGCAGACTGCCGAAGTCCGCGCGGCCCGCGCGAAGTGGAAGAAGGGCGCGCTTTCCGACGCCGACTACAACGCCTTCCTCAGGGAGGAAACCCGCAGGTGCATCGAATGGCAGGACGAGATCGGCATCGACATGCCGGTCCACGGCGAGTTCGAGCGCAACGACATGGTCGAGTACTTCGGCGAGCAGTTGGACGGCTACGTGTTCAGCCAGTTCGGCTGGGTGCAGTCCTATGGCTCCCGCTGCGTGAAGCCTCCGATCCTGTTCGGTGACATCACCCGACCGAGGCCGATGACGGTGGAATGGAGCGCCTTCGCCCAATCGGTGACGAAGAACCCGATGAAAGGCATGCTCACCGGGCCGGTCACCATCCTCAACTGGTCCTTCGTCCGCGACGACCAACCGCGCTCCGTCTCATGCAAGCAGCTCGCCCTGGCGATCCGCGACGAGGTGGTGGATCTGGAAAAGGCAGGCATCCGCGTGATCCAGATCGACGAAGCGGCTCTCCGCGAGGGCCTCCCTCTGCGCAAGTCGGACTGGCAGGAATATCTCGATTGGTCGGTTGAGTCGTTCCGCATCACCGCCAGCGGGGTACAGGACGCGACCCAGATCCACACCCACATGTGCTACTCGGAGTTCAACGACATCATCGGTGCCATCGCCGATATGGACGCGGATGTGATCACCATCGAGACATCCCGCTCGAACATGGAGCTGCTCGACGCGTTCGTGGACTTCAAATACCCGAATGAAATCGGACCGGGCGTCTATGACATCCATTCGCCGCGGGTGCCGACGGTCCGGCAGATCGAGGATCTGCTCAACAAGGCGGCCGACGTCATCCCTGAGGGCAACCTGTGGGTCAATCCGGACTGCGGCCTGAAGACCCGCGGCTGGGCCGAGGTGAAACCCGCCCTCATCAACATGGTCGAAGCCGCGAGAAATCTCCGCGGGGCCGCCAAAGCCACCGTTTGATCCAACCCCGGTGACGCAAGGCATGCACATCCGTGATATCCTCGCCGGTGACGGACCGAAGTTCTCCTTCGAGTTCTTCCCTCCGAAATCAGCCGAAGCGGCGGACAACCTGTTCCGCAGCATCTCGGAACTGCAGCCTTGTGATCCCGCGTTCGTCAGCGTCACCTGTGGAGCCGGCGGCACGACCCGTGACGCCACCCACGGCCTTGTTGTCCGGCTCCAGGAGGAAAAGGCGCTCAACACCATCCCGCACCTGACCTGCATCGGGCATTCGGAAGCCGATATCGCCGGTATCCTCGGGCGCTACGCGGAAGCGGGCGTCTCGAACATCCTCGCACTGCGGGGCGACCCGCCGAAGGGATCGGCCGGGACGCCCCCGGGGGACTTTCCCCATGCGGCTGACCTGGTGTCCTTCATCCGGAAGTTTTCCGAAAGGCACGGACATGATTTCGGCATCGGCGTCGCGGGGTTTCCGGAAGGTCATCCCGCCACGCCCAACCGCATGCTGGAGATGGATCACCTCAAGGCCAAGATGGACGCTGGGGCCGACTACATCTGCACCCAGCTCTTCTTCGACAACCACGATTTCCACGACTTCCGCGACCGGTGCGGGCTGGCGGGGATCAACGCGCCGATCCTCGCGGGGATCATGCCGGTCACCGGCGCTTCCGGCCTGAAGCGGATGGCGGAACTGGCGGCGGGCGCACGTTTCCCGGCGAAACTCCTCAGGTTGCTCGCCCGTGCCGGAGGGGATGAGGATGCCGTCCGCCGCATCGGCATCCACTACGCGACCGCCCAATGCTCGGATCTGCTGGATCACGGGGTGAAAGGCATCCACTTCTACACCCTCAACCAATCCAGCGCCACCATCGGCATTTTCAGATCCCTTGGCCTCCCCACGTGACATTGCGGCCCGCCATGGTCGCGCGGTAAGCTTGTGCGGATTGAATGTCCCATGCTCGGATGCATGATCTGAAATACGCTTGAAGTGTTCCACCGGAGCCGAACCGGGGGCTGCCACTTTCCCCGATGGATACTCCGCGCGCCTGCTTTTCGCCCAAGGCCGGCGACGTCCGATTGGCGGTCCGGAGCTGGCAAAGCTTGCACCCCGGTCGCTGACACTTTATCCCGAAGGCTCTCCGGTCGCCTCCGTAGTTCAATGGATGGAACGAGGGTTTCCTGAACTCTGGATCCGTGCCATCTCTTTCCGTGCAAGCTTCGGGGAGGCTTGCGGGTCGGACGGAGTTATCCGCACGACCGAGCCCGTCGCAGAGCAGATTCCTGAAACTTTACCCGCCAATGAGTCAGCATGAAACCCGTCCTTCACACCCGTTCACCCCACGGGCTTCCAGTTGGCTGACCCGGGCCTCAACCCTCCTTCCCCTGCGGGCCAAGGATGCGTTCATCCACTCGAAGCTGGCACGCAACATCAATGCGGCTCGGTTGTACTTCAAGGCTCTGGTGGGTTCCCGCGCCAACGCGGCGTCCCTGCTGTGCAGCGCCTATGGATACAGCAGTTCGACATTTGTTGATCGTCGGATCATTTCGAAGTTGAGAGGGGGGGGATTCCCTCTGGAGGAGGAATTCTGGAGACCGTTGGTCGCCAACTTTCCCAGATACAGATCGCTTCTCAAGGAGCAGTCCGTGCTCACGCGTTCCATCATTCTCAAGGAACCCGGAGCTCACGGGGAAAAAGGGGTGTTGCTCATGTGTTTCGAATACAACTGGGCGCGTTTGGCCATGGCAACACACGGGCAGGATTTCCAATGGATCGACGACAATTTCGATCTCATACTCTCCACAAGCTGGTCTCCCACGGACTATCTGACCCTGAGCTTGCTGCTCTCAAAGACAAAAGGCCCCCTGTTCGTTCAACCTTGCAACCGTTGGGAAACGGAAAAGCTGGCCCGCTTCCACGAAAGGATCATCCCCGTCAACAGTTTGCCCTGTGATTGGATCAATCCCTCGTTTTACGCCTCCGTTCCATTGGCTGGGCGGGATATTGATATTCTGATGGTGGCCAACTGGGGGGAATTCAAGCGGCACTGGGATTTTTTCAATGTGTTGCGTCAATTGCCCGCAAATTGGAGGATCGTGTTGGTGGGGCAGAAGGAAGGTGGCAGGGATGCCGGCTTCATTGCCAAACTGGCCAACAAGATCGGCGTGCCACAATCTTTGGAAATCCACCAGTCGATCCCCATTGCCGAGGTTTCCGCTTTGCAGCAGAAGGCGAGGGTCTCCCTGATATTCACGCGCAGGGAGGGCTGCTGTGTTGCCGCCGTCGAATCCATATTCGCCGGTTGCGCGGTCGGCATGAGGGCGGATGCCCACATCGGTTCGCTGGATTATCTCAATCCCTCTACGGGCGGATCCCTGAGGCCGGGGCACCTTGCCGAAGACATTCTGAGCCTGCATGCTGCGGCTTCGCCGGAGACTTCCTCGGAATGGGGCCGATCCCACATCTCCTGCCATCACTCGCTCGCCAGGTTGGCGGAAGTGCTGAAAGCCCATGCCGCTTCCAGGAACTTGCCATGGACAAGGGAACTGCGCCCGGTTCACTGGCGTCCTCATCCATGTCATATCAATGAACAAGATCAGAGCGAACTGTCGGAGCTTCACCAGGAATGTCATCGGCGGTATCCTGATCTTTTTCCGGTCGATCTGATGGATGTCTCAAAACAATAGCGCCTGATCCAAATGGAAGGGATGAAGCACATGCCGGTCCGGCTGATTCATGGCAATGGTCCTCAATGTCCACAATTTTGCTGCGGCTTCCCGGGGCGTCATGCATCCAAGCCGCATCAATCATGCGCTTTCATGGGCCGTTCCATGATATATGATCCGGTTGACGCGCGTTGTGGGATTATTCATTCCCGGGCGTTTCCTTCCGCCAACTGAAGGCGAGTTGCGGCGGAAGCCTATTTCGATGGTGATGAATCGGCGGGTTTTTCCGCGGCGTTGGTGGCATCGGTATAGCCGCCTTCGCTTTTTGGGTTCGCCGTTTTTTTGCAGATGGTTCCCTGGCAGTTGCAGGTGACGGCATTGGGATCGGGAGGATTGATGATACGGGTCGCCTTGATGGCAGCCAGTTGGTCCGCGGGGATCAGATTCCGGTTGACCCATTCGGAAACAACCGCCCGCTTTTCGCGGGGGAGGCCCCAGTTCATGATCCAGAAAATGGGGTCGGCAGGCGCCACGCCGGCCGCGCTTGACCGTACGCCCAGCTTCATCAGGAAAATACCCTTGGGGGCCTCCTGCCCTTGGGGGATTTCAGCCAGCGAGAAATCCCGGTGCGCATGATGTCCGGAGAATTTCCCCTCGGTATTCACAGTTGATATCTCCGGCCCCTGGCGATCCATTCCAGATCCGTCCACCAAGGTTTTCTGGGGATAGACCAAGTTCTGGTTCCATAGCTGGATGCGCACCCCATTGGGAGCCTGCACGAACCGGGGGGATTCCGACTGCCCGTCCCAATAGAACAGATTCTGGCGGTTGCCGTCGATTTCAAATGCCAAGGCGGTGGCACTGAGGCTGCTGTCCGGGGTCAATTTATAGTCCGTGAGCAGCGTGGATGGATCATTCGCCCAGCCGGGACGGTCGGAACGAACGGCGGGATTGCCGTTGAAATCGGTCGTGGCGAAAAGCTCACCTTCGAAGATGCGCCATTGCGTCCTGATGTTCACCGGATCACCGGCGGGAGGAGGCTCCCCGGGAATCACGGGCTGGGGATGGCGTTCGTAGATGCCGGTCTGGAGCTTGCCGTCCTTTTCGTAGAGGAAAACATGATCCTTGTTGTCCATATAGGCGTCGATGCTGTCCAGCGAGGGAATCAGCGGTTTGAGCGGCGGACGCTGGATGGTTTGGGAGTGGGCGATGCCGAACACGGAAACCGAAAGGGCCGCGATGAACGAAAAGGAATACTTCATAGGGAGAATGTTTGTGCCGGGAAGTTGCGGAAGCACAGTGTTCGGAAGTGGGGGCGCTTGGCGTGAGTGACAAACAAGAGCCACACGTGCAAGCATTGGCAACAGTCCGGGAAAGTGTCAAGAGCGCACCCGGGGACAGCGGGTTCCCCGTGTTGTCTCATTTCGGATGTTCCATCCAAAATTTGAAGAGGATTACAACGGATTGCACTGATTCACTGGTTTGAAGAGAGAATGGATTGGCACTTATCAAATCCGGCTGCATGCCCGATTCTGGATCAGAGCAATCAGTTCGTAATCCTCCTGCCGGGGCCCGGAATGAGGTGGTCCCGCGGGGGGCAATCCGTGTTACGGTGCGTAATAAAGACACCGGAGGTCAGGCGGCCTGGGATGATGGCAGGCGGTCGCAAATATCATGATGGGCCGGCGGGTGGCGCCTGCATGTTTGTAGTCCCGCATCTGACGAGCGTCTTGCCCTGCCGGATGCTTTGGTCCATCATCAGCAAAGTCGTATGAAATTCCCCTCTTTCCTGCCACTGTTGGCCACCCTGATGTTCCTCGGCGCGTGCAAGCGTGAAGGGGGCGATTCGTCATCCTCCTCCACCCGCAGCGGTTCCAGATCCAGCAATCCTTCCGTCTCTCCGTCCAAGCGGGCCCATGCCCATAACGACTACATTGAAGGGAAGTGGCGGCTGGGAGCCCCTGGAACGGACGCTGAAAGAGCCTTCGAACAGGCGGACACGGCCCAGGACAAGATCCTGGTCCTGGAAAAGCTCCAGGCGTCTGATCCCGGTTCTCTGCCCTCCGTTCTCCGCCGGGCATTGCGAAGCCCTGATGAAAGCCTGCGGATCCAGGCGGTGATGAAGACTTCCAGCCTGCAATCATCTCCCGCCGAAGTGGTTGATATCCTGACCGCCGCCGCCTGGGATGAGAGTTCCGAGGTGAGGGCCCACGCCCTCAATATGACCCATGAGCAGGTGGAGGAGGCGAAACTGGAGATCTTTTCCGCCACCCTCACCTCAACGAATCCCGATGTCAGGGACACGGCTCTCGCCGAACTCGGGCGGCTCCGGTCGAAGCCGGCCCTGGAGGCGCTGTTCCACGGCTTGGCCAACGGGGATCCGGAATTCGTGGCGAAGGTGAATCAGCAACTGGTCAATCTCATCAACTCGCAATTCGGTTCCTACGAAGAGGCGGATGAATGGTGGAAGGTCAATTCCGAGAAGTTCGACGAGCGGTTGATCCGCAGCGTTGACTGATTTGTTAGAATATCTCCCGGTCGGTGGAATCCGGTCGATTTCGGGGATTTTGTATCAGGCCGGACAGAAAGGGTTGTTGCCGCACCCTGCTTCCGGTCGGTCCATCACTCTTTCTGCCGGGCATTGGTCGGATTCGAACTCTGTTAGACAGGTGGTTTTCAATCTATCGAATTCTCAGCATAATTCCGGATACTCGGGGTGTGGCGGGCATTTTGTTTGACAGAGTGAACTAATTTCAACAAGGAATTGCTCGCGTATCAATGATGTGTTGTAGCATTGCATATCTTTGATGGGCACCCCTCGGGCGATCCCCTTTTGTCCCGCCCTCTCCCTCACCTCCCTGTCATCTATCATATCAACCATACGGATTAATGTACCCTTCCTCCACCCTTCTATCCGTTGCTGCCTTTCTGGGGGCCGCCTGCTTCGCAGGTGCGGCTGCCAGTCAGGTCGGTACTCCCGACCCCGCCAGAATATCGGCTTCCGAACTGGCCTCCATCGCGGAGGCTGCTTCAAAACGCTGGGAAGCGACAGGTCTGACGGAGGCTCAGAAAGCAACCCTGCGCGGTCTTCGCTACGAAGTGGCGGACCTTGAGGATGGTGTCCTCGGTGCTTACCGGGAAGGTTCCATCAGGATTGACATCAACGGCGCCGGCCAAGGTTGGTATGTCGATGCCACTCCGGATGCGGATGAGGAATTCCGCAACGTAGGCTCCGCCACCCAGCTCGCTGGCGACGGGGATCTTGCGAAGCGGGTGGATGTGTTGAGCGTCGTGCTCCAAGAGCAAGGCCATGCCCTCGGACTTGAGGACAGTTTCAGTGATGCGCAGGATGTGATGTTCGCTTTCTATGCGAAGGGTGTGCGTCTGCTTCCGGCAAAGGGTCAGGCGGAAGGGTCCGTCCCCGGAAGCCTGCGCGGCACCCACTACGCCCACTACCGCGGTGGCTCCGTGACCCACACTGTCAGTTCCACCGGTGTGGTGACGATTGAGTCATATACCGTATGGGCCTCAAACCAGGTGAGCCAGCCATCATTCACCATCCGTACGGGTGCGAATGGCGGTGGCTCCAGTTTGGGAATAGCTGCCGCCACTCACTCTAACCACGCTTCCGGGACGGAGTTGGGTGGTAGTGGTTTCACGGTTAGACGTTCGGTGTCTACCTTTACGCTTTCATCAGCAGGCACTTACTATGCATATTGGACGGGTGGCAACCGCGTTGGAGGGATCAACAATGCTCCGGAGAGTACTTGGGCTCTGGAAACCTGCATCAAATGGAATGGGGCCGGCACTACCGCCGCCAGTCCGACCCAGCGGGAAGCGACCATCGATATCATTGCGAGGGGTCACACCTACACCCAGAACCTCAACAGCGTGGATCCGGACGGAAAGCCGGTGAGCTTCCAGTTCCTTACCGGCTCGGCGGCGCCTTACTTCGGCCCGACCACCCAGATCCCGGGCATCAATCTGGACAGTCTCGGCAACGTCAACATTTCTTCGGCGAACACCGCGACCCTCGCCACGGGGCGGTGGGTGTACAAAACACGGGTCACCGATGCGGATGGAGCCTACTCCGACCGCGACGTCACCGTGGTCGTGGAAAATTCGACAGGTGGAGCAGGAAATAACCCCAATGCCCCCGTGCTTGCATATATTCCGAACCGGACGGTTGCCGTGGGTTCCCCGCTTACTTTCGGAGTTTCCGCGACGGATGCCGACAACGACCAACTGACGATTCGCGCGCAGCTTCTGCCAAGCGGAGCGACCCTCCCGCAGGTGGTGGCACCGAACGGCTCCGTGAGTTCCACGTTCAACTGGACGCCCATCGCCGGCCAGGAAGGCGTCTATACCATCAACGTCGAGGCTTTCGATAGCAACAGGCCCGTGCCGATCATTGCGAGCCAGTTGGTCCAGATCACCGTCACTGGCTCGAACACCCCTCCGGTTCTCGATCCCATCGGGAACAAGACCGTCGCCAATGGTGGCACTGTGAGCTTTACTGTCAGCGGGAGTGATCCGGATGGAGACACCATCACGCTCAGCGAATACTTTCTGCCTGCCGGGGCCACTTTCAATGCTGCCACGGGTGCCTTCACTTGGACTCCGGCCGCCGGTCAGTATGACAATACCGTCACCGGTGTGACGTTCCGTATCACCGACAACGGCGTTCCGAACCTCTACACGGAGGAAACCATCAACATCACCGTGGGCGCGGGTAATGCGGCTCCCGTCATCACCCCGGTTGCGACCGTGTCCGCGCAGGTCGGCCAGCCGCTGACCATCCCCATCACCGTGACGGATGCCGCGGGACAGACCATCACGGTCACCGCGCCGATCCGTCCCTCCGGAAGCACGTTCACATCGACCCCCGGCACCAGCCCGGTCAGCGGCACCTTCAGTTGGACGCCGAGCGCCGCCGGAACCGAGACTCTCCGCATCCGTGCGGAAGACAACGGCTCGCCGATCCTCAGCAGCACCTACGACATCACGATCGAGGTGACGGACAACCTGCCACCGGTGGTGACGCTCAACGGCGCGAACCCGATCACCCTGGAGTGCTATGTGGACTTCTACACGGAGTATGGCGCGACCGCGGTCGATCCCGAGGACGGTCCCCTTACGCTGGCCCCCATCGCCGGCACGGTGGACCGCACCCACGTCGGCACCTACACCAGGACCTACACCGCCACCGACAGCAAGGGGCTTTCCACCTCGGTGACCCGCACCATCCATGTGGTGGACACGCGGCCACCCGTCATCACGGTTCCGGCGAACATCCTCATCCCGTCCGTCGTCAAGAACCCGTCGGGGCCGACCTTGTCCAATCCGGTCTTCTATGCCCCCACCGTGACCGCCAGCGATGTGGCGACGGGCAACCGCCTGGTGACCCTCTCCCACCCGACCGGGACCCGCTTCCCGGTCGGCAGGACGACGGTGACCGCGACGGCCTCCGACCCCAGCGGCAACACCGCCACGACCACCTTCGACGTGATCGTGCTCGAGCACCAGGAATCGCCCGGCGTCCGTTTCATGGACGTGATCGCCTACCGCGGTGAGCCTGCCACCGGAGCCCCCCTCGGCACCATCTTCAACGTCAACCGCGCGTTCGTGAACAACCGCAGCGACGTGATCTATGACGCGGCCCTCTCCGGAGCCGGAGCCAACGACACCGCGGTGTTCTACGGCCCGCTCAACGGGGCGCAGACCGTGCTCGCCGTCAAGGGGACCGCTTCCGGGGTGGGCAACTTCGGAGCCTTCAGCAACCTGACGCTCAACCACCTCGGTGACGCCGGCTTCGAGTCGCTGGTCGGTTCGACCCCCGCGCAGTTCAGGAGCGCCGGCGGTGCGGCCGCGGTGGTTTCCGCGGCGAAATCCGGAGCCGCGCCGACGGGCGGCGGTGAAGCGTTCAGCACGCTCTACCAACCGGCGATGTCCTCCAACGGCCTGTTGCTCACACCGGCCACCCTGCAGCTCGGCTCGGGAGCCGGGGTGACTGTAGCCAATGACACGCTCCTGGTCACCAGCGGCGGTGGCGTGCTCGCCCGCGAAGGCAGCCCCACCGGCGTCGCCGGAGTGAGCTACGGCCAGTTGCACCCGCGTGTGGTCGCCAGCCGTGCGAACGAAAAGTATGCGTTCTCCGCCTTCCTGGAGACGCCGGTGTTCGACCCTGACACCAACACCGGCCTGTTCGTGGGGACCGTGGGTGGCGGAGCGCCGGACCTGGTGGTCCGCGAGGGGAATGCGGCCAACGGGGTGACCGGGGCGAGGATCTTCCAGTTCCTGGGTGAATCGGTCAACAGCGCCGGGGAGATCGCCTTCCGCGCCACCATCACCGGGACCGGGGTGACCGCGGCGAACAATGACGGCATCTGGAGCAACTCCGGAGCGGTGGGTTCCCCGCCGGTATTGGTTGCCCGCAAGGGTGCCATCGTCCCGCTGGCTCCGGCCAACCGGATCGCCTTCAGCCGGTTCACCGCGCTGCACATGCAGGATGACGGTTCGGTGGTCTTCCACGCGTTCCTGCAGGACGCCACGGCGGTCGCGGTGGTCAACTCCAACAACGACGGCAGCATCTGGCGCTGGAGCGGTGGCAGGCTGACGCTGCTGGCCCGTGAGGGGGATCTGGCCAACAACACGGCGGGCGGGCGTTTGCTCAACATCAATGGATTCGACTGCAACGACATGGGCGGGATCGTCTATGACGCGACGCTGGTTCCGGGGGTGGGTGACACGACCACGGCCACGAACCAGGCGGTGTTCATCAACCGCGGCAACGGTCTGGACCCCGCGCCGCTGCTGGCCATGCGCCGCAACGACAGCTTCGAGGTGATGGGTGCCAAGCACATCGTGGCGGGGATCAAGATCAGCACCTCGGTGAACTCCGGAGGAGGGACCGGCGGTTATGGCCGTGCGATCAACGATTCCGGGGAGGTTGTGTTCAACCTGACGCTGTCCGGACTTCCGGGGCCGAAGTCGGGGATCTTCCTGCTCGGCTCGGCGCCGAACTGACGGGCTGAGAGCGGCCTGTTCCAAAGGATCCGGCGGGGTCGTCCTTCATCAGGACGGCCCCGCTTTTTTTTGGGGTGGGCACAAGGAGGGCGGACGTTCCTCCGGCGGCCGCAAAGACATCCCGGGACAGAGCCGCCTCTCGCGCTCATCGCCAATGCCGCCGAGGCACGGATGATCGTCGGATAGGGCCACCGGTCATGCTGGACTCACTGATCCTTTGTGGTGGAAACAGAAGCTGCGGGGAAGAATTTGCAGCTTGTTGTGGAGGGAGAGGGAGGGGCTTCTACTCCGCGGTGGTTTTGTCCAGTCTCACCTTCGTGGCAACGGCGCGGTGCTGGGAGGGGCGCTTTTCCTCCGTCAGGCTGGCGGTGACGTTCCAGTGCCTGCTTGCGAGGATGTAGTCGATCCGCATCCATGGGCCGCCGCCGCTGAGTGGATTGCGGGTGGTGCCCGGAAAGGTGTAGCCGAGGCCGCTTCCCGCCACCTGGTGGGTGTCTTGCAGCCCCTTGGTCAGGGATCTCTGGATGTATCCGCCCGCAGGTGCGTTGAAGTCACCCAACACGATCACCGGCAAGGTTTCGCGGTCGGTCAATTCCTTGAATGCCTCCGCCGTGCGTATGCGCTCCCGCCACATGCCTTCATAGGATGTCTTCTTCTGATGGAATGACGTGCCGGGTATCATCCCCAGGATCCCGTAAAGGAATGCTCCCTTCCGGTAGTGGGTGAGCGTGTCCCGGACGGTGAGGAAATGGACACTATAGACCACCACCTCCCGGCCTTCGAAATCGATCACGAACCGTGCTGCGGGCATGTCGTCCTTGACTCCTCCTTCCAGTTTCACCAGTTCTCCGGAGACGATGGGATAACGGCTCAGAAACGTGTGCTCACCGAGGCTCATCCCATCCTTGAACTCGGAGTAGTTCGGGTCCGCGAGATATCGTTTCGCCCGGCCGGCGGTTTCCTGAAGGGCCAGAATGTCCGGTTTGATGAGGTTCTTGAACGGTTGGAGGCTTTGGTTCGCGTTCTGGCCGTAGTTGCAGGTAACCACCGTCAGATGGGATGGATCATGTGTTCCGTCGAAGTGCTTCGCCGTGTTTCCCCTCCATTCGTAGCCCATGCCATAGGTCAGGAAGAATCCGGCGGCGGCCAACTGGAGCAAGGCCAGCCTCCAACTGAAAGGCAACGTGCCGATGAAAAGGAAGGGGAGCGGTATCAGGATGATCGCCCGCGGAAGATAGAGCAGGAATGCGAGGGTGATGTTCCGCTCCCCGATCCAAGCGGCCGCCACCGGCAGGAGAACCAGGCATCCTGCATAGCCGACGGTCAGGATCCGGAGAAGGAGGCGGATATACCGGCCGATGCGGTGTGACAGCCGCCTGCGGGATTCAACGCTCTGGAGTGCCTTTCCGGCTCTCTCCAGAAATGAATCAAGCGTCCTCATATCCGCCGGATCAGGAGTCACTCTTTTGGTGCGTCGCTTCCGGCGGGAGGAGGGTCCACGGGTTTGTCGTCGGCGGCGGCGGAGATGGCGGGGGGATTTTGATCCGTGGATTTCGCGGGCTTCTCTTCGTGCTTGTACAGCGCGAAAGCCACCCAGGATAGAATCACGAGAATCCCCAGGACGATGATTGATTCAAGGATCGTATATCCCTTGGGATGGGGTGGGCGCGGGCTTGTTGTGACCATGGTGGAAGGTGGCTGGAGGGCCTTGGATAACACTGGAAGGCGGCGATGGCAATCGAAGCGGTGCGAACACGGGCGGTGGCGGGCCCGTTACCAACAGATGCCGGTATAGGAGCCCGGGAGATCGGCGAGTTCCGGCCAGGAGGCGACGTCGATGATCTTGTGACGGGGTGCGAGATTTTCCTCCAGATCGGCCACGCTGGCACAGCGATTGAAGACGACGATGGTATCTTTCTCCCGCAGTGCCGCCGCAAGGTCGCTTTTCAGGATTGAGGTGAGGTTGGGCAGCCGGAGGCTCGCGATGCGGCCGATGGCACCCGTGAACTTCGCGGGGACGATCAACGGATCGTAGATGCCGACGTCGTGGTTCTTGAGCAGCAGCCGGGTGGCGAGTTCGAACGCCGCGCTGCCTCGCAGATCGTCCGTCTGGTCCTTGAAGGAAAGGCCCAGCAGCAGCACGCGGCTGCTGCCGGCGGTCTCCACCATCTCCGTGAGATGGTCCATGTGGTCCTCGTTGCTCGCGAGCAGGCTGTCGAGCATGGGAGTGGAGAGGGCATGGGAGCGCGAAAGCTGGTTGAGCGCGCTTACATCCTTCGGAAGGCAGGAGCCGCCGAAAGGGGTGCCGGGCCGGAGGTAGTATGGGGAAATGTTCAGCCGGGTGTCCTGGCAGACCACCCGCATGATGTTCACCGCATCGATTCCGATGCCTTTGCCGATCCGGCCGATCTCGTTTGCGAACGCGATTTTAGCAGCGTGGAACGCGTTGCACGCATACTTGATCAACTCCGCGGATTCCAGGTCGGTTTGTTCCGTGCAGGCGTCGAAGATCCTCCGGAGCGGGGAGATATCGTCGTTGCGGTCGTAGGAGCCGACGACTGAAAGGCTCGGCTCGACCATGTCGCTCACCGCTGAGCCCTGGCGGAGGAACTCCGGGTAGAAAAGAACCTGGAGGCGCTGTTCGGCCACCAGATCCTTCAGGTGGGTGTCCACAAGCCCACGTGTGGAGCCCGGCAGCATGGTGCTCCGGTAGATGAGGTGGTGGGGAGTGGATTTGCCGCGGATGGCCGCCGCGATATTGCAGGTCGCTTCTTCGACAAAGGAGAGATCAAGAGAGCCGGCGGCGGTGGAGGGCGTGCCGACGCAGACCAGGGAAATGTCAGTCACGTTGATCGCCTCGGCGGTGCTGGTGGTCGCGTGCAGGCGACCGAGGCGGTGGGCCTCAGCGGTGAGTTCGGCCAGTCCCGGTTCGTGGAAAGTCGCTTCGCCCGCGTTCATCGCGTCGATTTTCGACTGGATGACATCCACTCCGATGACCTTGTGTCCCCGGCTGGCCAGAAGGGCCGCGACGACGCTGCCGACATAACCCAGTCCGAAGACGCTGATGGAGAGTTGCTCTTTGGGTGATGTGTCAGATTGCATTAAATTTTTACGATGGGGGATGCCTCCAGTGTGGTCAATGTCAACATCCTGTCATCTGGCGAACCGGCGCTTTCCGTGACTTTGGAAAGAAAGACCCGGCACTTTCTTTTTTGCTTTGCCGTGATCGGTGGGGATCATGTGGCGGACAAACCGTATGGGAGAAAGAGGATTTTCAGCCGTTTTCCGCCAGCGCGCGCTTCTGGCGCTCGGCGGGCTGATGTGCCTGCTGCTGGTTCCTTTTCCCCGCCCGGCGGAACCGGAGCCAATCCTGGAGGATGTGCGGAACCTCCTGCATGTGCCGCTGTTCATGGCCGTGATGCTGTTGTTGCGCGTGCTGCAACGGTCTGTTCCTCCCCGCTGGCGGTCGCTGTGGATCTGCGCCTTTGCCGCCGCATTGTTGGGGGGACTTTCAGAAATCCTCCAGGGGTTGACCGGCCGGACGCCATCGGTTGGGGATTTCGGTGCGGACCTCGCGGGCATCCTGCTGGCCTGTGTGGTGTCGTTGCGGGGGACGGGCACGCGTTTGGTGACCCTCCGGCGGTTGTTGCTGCTTGCAGGCGTGGGGATGTTCGCGCTTGCGGCCGCTCCTTTGGTGAGGGAAGTCTCCATTTTTGCGGGCAAGCACAAGGTGTTTCCGGTGTTGATGGATCGGGGTTTTCCTGGCGCTCTGTGGCAGGGGCAGGGAGGCACCCGTCTCCATGTGGTCGATACGGAGTCCGGCGGGCTACAGGTGGAGATGCCTCATGGCGACTATGAAGGGCTGCGCTACATGTTCCCCCGCGGGGTGGATACGGCTGGATATTCCGGCCTGGTATTCGAAACAGCCAATGATGGTGAATCTTTCGAACTGGGGGTCAGGGTGGACGTCACAACGGGCAGCAGGAAGAACGCGGCCGTTCTGGTTCCCCGGGGAAATGCGGTTCTGAAGATCCACTGGGTGCCGGAGGCTGGTGACGGTGGGTTGAAGAGGGTGGTGCTTTTCACCGGCGTGGGCCAACCTGCGAGGAAGTTCCGGCTTTCCGGCGTGCGCTTGCTCATGGAGCCGCAGGAATGATTCCCGCCGGCCCTTGACAGTCGCCGCGCGGGCTTGGCACCCTGCCTGCGTTCGGGGAAAGTGTTTCCGTGCCGGAGTATGTTAGAGTTTCTTTTCTGGTTCAGCCTGTTGCTGGTCGCATACGCCAACATCGGGTATCCAGCGTTGCTCCGGATTTATTGCCGTCTGCGGCGGAGGGAGGTTCATTCCGGAGATTTCGGCGGGCAGTGGCCTCTCGTGTCGGTCGTCATGATCGCCCACAATGAAGAGAAGCGCATCTCCGGAAAGCTGCGGAATCTCCTGCAGAGCGACTATCAAGGTGAGCTTGAGATCATCGTCGTGTGCGATGGGTGTGAGGATGCCACCGCGGATCTGAGCCGGAGTTTCTTGGGGGAGGGTGGCAGGACGATCGAATCCCCCCGATGCGGCAAGGCGGAAGGACTCAACCGAGGGGTGGCCGCCGCGAAAGGTGCCATCCTGATTTTCGCGGATGTGAGGCAGGAGTTCGATCCATCCGCGATCCGGCGGCTGGTGATGCCATTTTCGGATCCCTCCGTCGCCGCGGTGAGCGGCAGTCTGGAGATCAAGGAGACGAAGGACGGTCCCGGAAAGGGAATCGACCTTTATTGGCGGCTGGAGAAATTCATCAGGTTGGCCGAATCGAAGATCGACTCCTGCATCGGATGCACCGGGGCCATCTACGCGCTGCGGGCGGATTGCTATCTGCCGTTGCCTCCGGATACCCTGTTGGATGATGTCGTGGTGCCCATGCAGGCGCAGATGGCGGGCGGGCGCATCCTGTTCCAGCCGGAAGCGCGCGCCTATGATCCCCAGGAACTGACCACCGGCAACGAGCGGCGGCGCAAGACACGGACGCTGGCAGGGAACTTCCAGATGCTTTTCCGTTACCCGGCATGGCTGCATCCTTTCCGCAACCGTCTTTGGTGGCAGTTGTTGTCGCACAAGTATCTGCGGCTCGCCGTTCCTTTCCTGCTGTTGGTGTGCTTCGCCGGCAATGCCTTGTTGGCCCTCTCCGGAGGCATCTATCCGGCGCTCTTCCTGCTGCAGCTTGTTTGCTACCTGTTCGCCTTCATGGGCATGGGATCGTCCCTCCGCAGGCTGAAGATCTTCAGCATTCCCGGTGGGTTCCTTTACCTGCAATACCTGTGCGTCCTCGGGCTGTTGCGATACATCAGGATGCGGGCTGCGGGAAAACCAGTGGGCTGGTGAAAAAGTTATGATACGTGCCGTTGACAAGTGGTTGCTACCCTGGCTGTGCCGACGCCCCGAACCGGCGGACCCGGATCTGCCGACAGATGTCATGCTCAGCGTCTGTGATCATTTCGAGCCGTTCCACCGCACGGACCGTGACGGAGCTCTCCGGAGAATGGATCAGTGGCAGAAAGACTTCCCCAGGTTCATCAGGGAGTTCCGTGATGTGGACGGAGCCCCCCCGAAGCAGACGTTCTTTTATCCGATCGAGCAATACGACCGCGAAGTGCTGGACCGTCTGTCCGCCTTGTGCCGGGAGACGGGCAGCGAGGTGGAACTCCAGTTGCATCACCACGATGATGATGCGGACAATCTGGCGGCGGTTCTGAAGGAAGGGGTGGACCGCTACCGCAGCCATGGCCTGTTGGGCACCGGCCCGGATGGTGCGGCCCGGTTCGGGTTCGTCCATGGGAACTGGGCGTTGGACAATTCCGACCCATGCGGGGCCAACTGCGGGGTGCACCGGGAACTCGAAGTGCTGCGGGCCGCCGGGTGCTATGCGGATTTCACCATGCCCTCCGCACCTCATCCCGCCCAGACCAGGATGGTCAATTCCATTTACTATGCCCGGCAGACCGACCTGCCCAAATCACATGACCGGGGAGTTCATGCCCAGTTGGGGAACACGGCTTCGCTCCGGAATGAATCCGACCGCCTGTTGTGTGTCCAGGGGCCTCTGGCTCCGAATTTCCGGAAGCGGAAATGGGGCCTCCTCCCCCGTTTGGAAAACGCTGAACTGAGTGGTGCGAACCCCCCTGGCATTGAAAGGTTCCACCTGTGGAGGGAACAGGGGATCTCTGTGCGGGATCGCCCGAACTGGGTGTTCGTGAAGCTCCATACCCATGCCGGAGTGGAGCACAACATGCCAGCCTTCTTCGGGGAGCCGGCCCGTCGCTTCCATGAAGCGCTGGCAAGCTCCCTGCCCGCAGGAGTGCGCCTGCACTATGTATCAGCGCGGGAGACGGTGAACCTCATCCACGCGCTGGAAGACGCTTTCTCCGGTAGCCCGGATGCCGGGAGGGATCATTTGTATGCAAAACCAGCGGTACTCTCTTCCCCGGTCTGAGTGTATCTTGGCTCATTGATCTTTCTCACGGTACGCGGCACGTAGTTGAGGTTTTTGTCGCCGAAGTAGTCCGAGCGCTTGAAGCCGTTCTGGGCTTGGAAGTCCTTTTCGCTTTGGGACACACAACCGACGGCCCCCATGGCCATGATGGCGATGACCGAAATGCCGGCGAATTTCTTCGTGAGACCGAGGAGCGGGAGATTTTTCATGGCGGGAGTGAGGATGATTCTGAATCTTGCGGAATTCCAAGCAGGATTAAAGGGATTTGGTGAAGAAAGTGCAACACGCAATCGCCGGGTCCGGTCGATGCGGTTGCAATTCTCCTTGTCAAAAGCAAGTGACGCCGACGATTCTCCGTTAGATTTTTGTCCCTGGAAGCGGTGCCGGCTTATATATTATGGATCTGACGTTCTTATTCCCCTGCCTGAATGAGGCGGAAACCCTCGCTCATTGCATCACGGAAGTCAGGAAATCGTTGGAGGGGGATGCCTCCATCAAGTTCGAGATCCTGGTGGCGGACAATGGCAGTACGGATGAGTCCCGTGAAATCGCGCGGACCCATGGTGCCCGCGTGGTGAAAGTGGGTGAAAAGGGCTACGGTGCGGCATTGCGGGGTGGATTCGAAGCGGCGGAAGGCCGCTATGTGATGTTCGCGGATGCGGACGCGACCTACCTGCTTGAGCACAGCCTGGAGCTTTACCAGGCCGCCATCCGGGAGAACGCGGATATGGCGATCGCCTCCAGATTGAAAGGAACCGTGGAGCCGGGCGCCATGCCGCCGATGCACCATTACCTCGGGACGCCGGTTCTCACCACGCTGATCAACCTGTTTTTCAAAGGGAAGCTGAGTGACTGCAACTCCGGTTTCCGCTGCGTGCGGAAGGAGGCTTACAAAACCTGGCGCATCCGCTCATCCGGGATGGAGTTCGCTTCGGAACTCCTGATCAAGGCATTGAAGGCGAAGGCGAAGATGGTGGAGATCCCTTCCGGACTCCGCCCGCACCGCGCCGGACGGGTCGCCCACCTCAAGACCTGGCGGGACGGGATGCGGCACCTGTTGTTCATCCTTTCGGAGCGCCCCCAGTTTTTCGAATCGGTCGGGTTGTTGCTTCTCATTGCCAGCACGGTGCTTCAGGTGGCCGCGCTCATCTTCGGCCCGGTCCAGATCGGGATATTCAACGTGTTCGACGTGCACTCCCAGGCATTGCTTCTCCTCGGAGGCCTGACCGGAGCGCAGTTGTATGTGTTCAGTTGCGTTCTTTTCCTGGTGGGGAAAGAACAGTCGACCGCCCTTACCCGCAAGCTCATCGGCCTGGAGGAGGACAGCCTGTTTTTCCTCCTGCTCGGCCTCTTGCTGCTGGAGACGCTCTGCGTTGGCGGGATCGTCGTGAAGTGGGGGATGGTCCATTTCGGTGGGCTGGACCTGGCCAAGGTTCTGATCCCGATCATCCACTTCCTCAGCGTCCCCGCCCTGTGGGCGATCGGCCTGCTGGCCATCCACGTTTTCAAGAAGGGGGAAAGGGCCCACTAGCCGGGCTTGCGGCACAGGACGAGATACTGTGCGCCCATCACGCACCAGCGGAGGCTCGGCTCGAGGAACCGCAGCGCCGCCAAGGGACGGGGAAAGAAGAATTTGTAGTCCGTGAACATCACCTCGAATCCACAGTCCTTGAGGAGACGGCGGGTTTCCCCCGGCCAGAGCATGATGGCATCGGCATCGAAGGGGACCCTCCGCATGGACAACCGGGTGAGTGGATTCCAGGGATTGTTCTCCCAGAATGCGAACACGCCGCCAGGGCGGAGGCTGCGGTACACCAGGGTGGCCGCCCCGGCACGGTTCACGGGGTCGATGTGGTGGAAGACGCCGTTGCAGAAGGCGAAGTCCACGCCGCCCACAGGCGCCGCATCCGGTTGGATATATGTGGCGGCCAGCGCTTTCCAGTCGGAGCGGGCGATCTCAAGCGAAGCTTCCGAAGGATCCGCGCCAATCACGGAGGTTGCGTTCAGGAGATCGAAAAAATACGGTGTCGAAGTGCCGGTGCCACATCCGAAATCAAGGCAGTTCCGCGCTTGGAAACCCAGGCCGTCCAACCGTCTGCGCAGCCACTCCATACGTTGGGAAGCGAAGAACTCCTTGGTCTCCCCGCTGATGGAGAGCCCGCGCTGGAGCTGCTCGTCATAAGTGGCCGCACTCGTGTCGAAATCCTCATCGTCAGGTGAACGTAATGCCCCGGAAATTTTCATCCAAATATAGTGAATTGATTGCGTCGAAAGAAGGATCACCTGGGGGAGCGGGGTCGGGATGGATCCCGGTCGGCATATTCTGTCTCCTGCTCGCCCTGACATTGACGCTACAGATCCGGAGCGGAGCCTATCAATCCGATTTTGGCGGACACGCGGATGAGGCCGCGCATGTGGTGACCGGCCTCATGGTGCGCGACTATCTGGCCGGGCCGCTCTGGAGCGGAACCCACCCCATGCGCTATGCGGAAGACTATTACGCCCGCTTTCCCAAAGTGGCGATCGGCCATTACCCTCCGGGGTTCTATGTGTTGGAGGGACTGTGGTTGCTCCCCTCCCGGACGAAAACCGCCGCGCTCCTGCTGCCCGCATTCCTGACAGCTTTCACGGCATGGATCGTCTTCATGGCGGGCCGGCGGATGATGGGTTTTGCGGCGGCGCTCGCGGCAGCGGTTCTCTTCACCCTCATGCATCTCGTGCGGAGTTACACGGCGATCGTCATGTCGGATATGTTACTGGTGCTCTTGTGCCTGTTGGCGGTTCTGGCCTTCGCGCGGTTCCTTTCCACGGGCGCGGCGAAGTGGTCGCTGGCCTTCGGTCTGCTGGCGGCGGCGGCGATTCTGACCAAAGGCTCGGGGCTGCTTCTGGCATTGGTGCCTCCGGCCGCCATCCTGTTGACGGGACGCTGGAAAACCGTGCTGGAGCCGAAGCTGTGGCTGGCACCTCTGCCAGTCCTGTTGTTTGCGGTTCCCTGGCTGGTGGCTACCTCCCACATCACGGCGGAGGGCATGTCCGCCGCACCCCTCGGTGAATATGTCTTCCAGGCGCTTCCTTACTATGCTGCGGGCGGACTCATGGTTCTCGGTCCCGTGCTCACCCTCCTCATGGGGGGAGCCGCGGGATCTGCGGTGATGGTTTTGAAAAAGGAAAGGAAACTGCCGCCGGTGGACGCCGTGCTGTGGGGATCCGTTGCGGCGGTGTTCGCGTTTTATTGCGCCATCCCTTCAGGGCTGGATGAGCGCTATCTGTTGCCGGTCATTCCAGCGGTGCTGATCCTGGGGTTTGCAGTCCTGGACAAATTGGCGTCCGCGGTCACCCGGAAATATCCTTCATTCCCATCCCTGATCCTGATCCTGGTGTTTGCGTTGGCAGCCACTTGGAAAGTAGCGAGTCCGGTGACAAAGGTATTCCAAGGGGCGACGCCGGTGATCGCCCGCTTGTTGCAGGATTCCAAAGGCCCCGTGAACCTCCTGGTCTGCTCGGATGCGAAAGGCGAAGGGGCGTTGGTGGCGGCCGCCGCGTTGATGGCGCCCGAACGCGTCGTGGTCCAGCGGGGCACCAAACTGCTTTCCACCAGCGACTGGCTGGGCCGGGGGTATCAGATGGGTTTCGCAACGGATGACGAACTGTTCACTCTGCTGGATGCCGCTGCCATCACACATGTCATTGTTGATGATGGTCTTCCCGGGGAATCGATCTGGAAGCACCAGACGGCGGTGAGTGCCGCCATCCGGAATCACCGTGACAGGTTCCCCTCGGTGCTGGAGATGCCCCTGAAGCGCAGGGGCGACCTCGGCCACCTCACCATCGCCAATTTCCTCCACTGAAGCATGTCGAGAAAACCAATGAACATCCTCTGGGTGAAATCAGGCCCCCTGTTCCCGCTCGACAGCGGAGGGAAAAAGAGGACCCATGCAATGCTGGAGGAGATCAGCAGGCGCCACCATGTCACCTACCTCGCCCTGCTGGCGGACGGTCAGGAGCTTCATCCGGATGAGGCGGCGGCACCGTATGCCGCGGAAAAGGTGTGGCTCACCTGGAAGGAGACTCCCAAACGTACGTGGCGGTTCCATGTGGATCTCCTGCGCAATTTCGTGCTTTCGGAATACCCTTATGCGCTGGAGAAGTACCGCTCGAAGGAGATGGTGGACTGGCTGGAGACGGAGGCCACGGGTGACCGGTTCGATCTCGTCATCTGTGATTTCCTGCAGCCCGCCCCCAATTTCCTCCATATCAAAGGTGGGGCGCCGATGATTCTCTTCCAGCACAACATGGAAGCGATGATCTGGAAGCGGTTGGCGGAAAGCTCTTCCAATCCCGTCGGACGCCTTTACCTGCGTGACCAGTTCAGGCGCTTCTCTAAATGGGAGAAGAAGCTTTCGGCGCTGTTCGACGGTGTGATCACGGTGTCGGAGGATGATTCCGCCTACGCCCGGGGAACCTACCGGCTGGATAACGTCCGCGGGCATGTGGCCACAGGGGTGGATGTCGATTATTTCGCCCCCCGCAAAGAGATCTCTTCCGGCAGTGATGTCATCGGCTTCCTTGGCTCGATGGACTGGCTCCCCAACATCAAGGCGGTTGAGTTCTTCGTGGCGGAAGCATACCCGGTGATCAAGCGGGCCATCCCAGAGGTCCGGTTCATGGTGATCGGGCGGAACCCTCCCGAGTCGATCCGGAATCTGGCGGCGCATGATGATTCCATCACGGTCACAGGATCCGTGGATGATGTCCGGCCCTATCTGAAGATGTGCGACCTCATGGTGGTGCCGTTGCTCGCCGGAGGTGGCACGCGCATCAAGATTCTGGAGGCCATGGCGATGGGCGTGCCCGTTGTCTCAACGACGATCGGTGCGGAAGGACTGGGCCTTGAGAGCGGGGTCCATCTGGAGATCGCGGACGGCGCCGGCCCGTTTGCGGCCTGTACGGCCGAGCTTCTCGTGGATGATGGAAGGCGTCGCCGGCTGGCGGATGCCGCACATGTCCGGTTGGTGCGGGAGAACGGATGGAAGGGCGTCGTCGATGAGTTCTTGCAACTCTGCGAGGGAGTTTGAATCCTCATGGCCGAAGCAATGACGGATCCAAGAACACCGGAGAGAGTCCGCCACCATTATGAGGTGGAGAAGGAACTCGCAGCGAAACTGCGGAATTCCTGCCAATCGGAAAGGGTGCAACTCTTTGAGACCCTCTACACGGAATTGTTCGAGAGGGTGCCGGACCACCCGCGGCTCGTCAGGCGGGAGACACCGGAACAAAGCCGGCATAAAGTGGAGGGCCAGCTCCGTTTGCTGCGTCCGTTCCTGCGTTCCGACAGCACCCTGCTGGAGATCGCCCCGGGAGACTGCTGCCTGGCCCATGCGGCGAGCCGTCTGTGCAAGAGCGTGGTTGGTGTGGACATCTCCGACCAGCGGAGCGCGGGTGCACAGGCCCCCGCCAACTTTCTCCTCAAGGTATATGATGGCTACCGGATCGATCTTCCCGACGGGATTGCCGATGTGGCTTTCAGCTACCAGTTCCTGGAACATTTGCATCCGGACGACGTGGGCCCCCATCTGCAGTTGGTCCACCGCCTGCTGAAACCAGGCGGGAAATACGTCATCGACACACCACACCGGTTCTCCGGGCCGCATGATATCTCACGCTTTTTCGGTGATGATCTCGTCTGCTTCCATTTCCAGGAATGGACGTTCTGCTCTTTGGAGAAGGCCCTGAAAGCCGCCGGCTTCCGTCGGGTCCGGGTGTTCCGGAAAGGGAGGTTCTGGCCGTCGCGCCTGGTGGCCGACTTGAACAAGCTTGTTGAGGGAGGCGTGGGGCTGCTGCCGTCGAACCTGCGCAAGGCGCTGAGCCGGCGTTGCTACCAGTCGGTCACCATCGTCGGCGAGCGCTGAGCGCCGCCTCCGGGTTGGGGAGAGGGCCTTGTCCCTGTCTCAGCCCGCGTCCAGCAAGGTGTGGCGGCGTTTCGAACGGACCTGCTCGCGGGCATCCTTCAGTTTGTCCTCGAACTCGGCCAGCTTGTCGCCACGGCGGCGGGATGCTCCGCCCATGAGTACGATTTTAATCGTATCCAGGAGAACGAAGAGATCCATCACCAGTCCCATGTTTTTGAGATAGTAGAGATCGAATTCCAGCTTGCGCCTGGCATCCTCGACGGTGGATCCATAGGGATAGCACACTTGCGCCCATCCGGTCAGGCCGGGAAGAATCAGGAGCCGTTCGGGGAAATAGGGGATCTCCTCGGATAGCCGGTCGGCGAATTCCTTGCGCTCCGGCCTGGGGCCGACAAAAGACATGTCGCCCCGCAGGATATTCCAGAGCTGCGGGATTTCATCGATCCGGAACTTGCGGAGGAAACGCCCGATGGGAGTCACCCGGGGATCGTTTTTGGTGGACCAGCGTGCCCCTCCCGCCTCCGCATCCGCAACCATCGTCCTCAGCTTGAGCACCTCAAAGGGGCGGCCGAAACGGCCCAGGCGTTCCTGGCGGTAGAAGATCCCTCCGGAACCGCCGGACAGCTTCACCATCAGCGCGCCCGCCAGCAGCAACGGAAGCAAAACGATCCCGAGGCTGATCGATACCATGATGTCCACCAATCGCTTGATTTTGGCGATGTAAATGTGGTCCGGTTGGCCGCATGCGTGAAGGAGCCATTCGTCGTCGATGAGATCCAGCGGGATGGCCTGATAGGTTTCCTCACACACAAGGGCGATCGAAGAAATGGCGGTTCCGGAATACCGGAGCCTTCTGAGCAGCAGTGCGACTTCGGGGTCTTTCAGGCTGTTGGTGGTGCAGAAAATCCGGTCGATGGGAGCACTGCCCGCCTGCCGCCAGGCGTCATCAGGGCTTCCCAGGCACCTCATGTCCAATTTCGGAACGTATCCCGTCCGCGCGTAGCAACCGAGCAATGAGCAGTTCCGCAAATCCATCGCCTTGAGCAGGAGAGCTTCCACCTCGTCCTCCTCGCTGGAGATCACCACCGCCGCACGCTCCCTGAAGCCATACATCACCTTGTGGATGATCACATGGTGGATCCAGATCAGGATGATGGCGGGAACCACGGCCAGCAATAGCACCCCGCGGCCGACCTGCCAATGGGAGTTGATGAAGCCGAGCGACAGCAGGACGATGGACGCGGCGAGCAGGCAGCAGGTGATCAGGATGAGCCGCCGGCCCAAGCGGATCTTCGGCCCTCCGGCGGAATACAGCCCACAGATATAGGCTACCGCCACGAGACCGAACGAACTCACAACCAAGCCGGGTGCATACTTGGCCAGAGCTTCCTGGAATCTTTCCGGATTCCCGACGAAACGGATGCCCGCGCCAACGAAAAACGCCGTGACCCAGATCACCATATCAAGTCCCAGTCTCCGCAGTGCGGACAGCCGGTCCTGATGCTGATGGGTCGAGAGGCGCATGGTATGGAAATGAGTGGTCTGTTCGCAGGAAGCGTTACCTTCGCTTCAATGCATGGCCCTTGGACCTGTTGGCGGAGCGGCCTGGCATGATTTTCGATCTGATGGCAGGGTGGATCCCCGGTTGGTGCCGGGTCATTGTCTTCAGGGCGGTCAGCGCATGCCGGAAACGCCGCTGTTATAGTAGGATCATGGCGATCCCTCCACGGCTATAATGCCGCAGAATTCATGCCCGATTCAAGAATATTCTGGAACAGGCCCGGGCAAGCCTGCCGGTCATCAGGACCGGCTTCCAGCCAGTTGCGCGGGTTCTTCCTCCGACTCCATCTGATCGTAGTATGGCGCGGAGTAATAGTAGTAGTTGTAATAATTCCCCAGCTTCGAAAGGTCCACTGCGTTGAGCACGAAGCCGAAGAAGTGGGCCTGTGAGCGCCGGAGGAGGGAGAGGGCATCCAGCACATCCTTGCGGCCGGTTGCTTCAGCCCGCACGACGAGAACCGTACCATCGACCACCTTTTGGAGGGAGCTGGATTCACTGAGGCCCAGGACAGGGGGGGCGTCGATGACGATGCGGTCGTAGGTCTTCCGGAAATGATCCAGCATGTTGCTGAACACGTCCTGGCAGAGAAGCTCGGTGGTTCCGGCGATGACGGGGCCGCGGGGAATCACATCGAATCCGCCCGGCCCCATGTTGTGGATCGCGTCCTGAAGGCTGCATTCCCCCAAAAGCAGGCGGGTCATCCCGGGGGCCTTGTCGATGCCGACGATTCCGTGAACCCGGCCGCGGCGAAGGTCGCAGTCCAGCAGCAATGTTCTCTCACCCATCGACTGGAACGCCCATGCAAGATTGGTGGCTTGGGTGGTTTTTCCTTCCTGCGGCCTCGCACTGGTCACCAAAACCACCTGTGAGCGGTTCCGCCGGCTGGGGTGCATGATGATGTTGGCGCGGATGACCCGGAAGCACTCCAGGAGATAGTTTGGAACCGTCGCCCCTTGGGCGGGCGAGCGGGCCACATCTTCCAGCATGGCTTTGGAGGTGAGCGGGACAATGCCGATGCCTTCGAGCCCGGTGAGCTGTTCCAGTTGGGGAACTGTGGAAGCCGATGTGTTCAGGAGGTTGAGGGCGGTGGGAACCCCGAAAGCACCGGCGAGACCGACGGCGACGGCGAGGATTGCGATCTTGACCTTGCTCGGGGAGACCGGGATGTCATCCCGCAGGCTGACCAGTCCCTTGAAGCGAAGCTCGACCCAGTCGAAATCCTCCGCGAACGTCACTGTCGCCAGCTTCTGGGCGAGACGCTCCCTGGCTTGATCCCACATCTTCTGCTTGGCGGCGATGGTGGAGTAGATGTGTGAGGATTTCCCCACTTGTTCGGTGACGGCGTGATACTCGGGCACCCGTGCCTGAAGTTGCTTTTCCTTGTCCTCGAGGCTGGCGTAATTCAGGTCGAACTTCTGGCGCAGCATCTTGAACTCGGTCTCCAGAGCGCGCTCCGTGTCCTCAAGCTTCTGGTTGAGTTCCTTCATCACCCGGTGGCCGGGTTGGTAGATGCCGGAGTTCTGCTGGATCTGGCTGATCAGCAGGCGGCGCTCCTTTTCCAGCTTTCGCCATGGCTCGATGGCGTCAACTTCCGCAGGCGAGACGATATGGTTGGTTTCTTTGCTTCTGGTTGCGGTGAGGGAGCCCTTGAATTGTCCTGCGGCAGGCATGACATCACCCACATTCACCTCGGTCTCATTTTCGAATGAGCCCAACAGTGAGAGCAATGACATCATGTTTCCGATCTTGTTGCCCGGACCTGTGCTCGTGTCGTCCCCATCAGCCTGGGTCTGGTTCTCCAGGTTGGTGAGGAGTGTCCTGACGTCTCTCATGCGGGCCAGCTTCTCCCGCGTCTGGATCAGTTGTTTGGGGATGTCGAGGAGGCTCTGCTGTTCGAGCATCGCCTCGGTGAGGTTCTGATCCCGCTCGACGGAGGAAAGGGATGAGATCGTCTGTGAGATTTCCTGCTCCAGGCGATCGACCTGTTCAGTGTAGCGTCTCAACGCCTCGTCGCGGTACTCTTCGTAGTTCTCCTGTTGGAGTTCCTGGTAGGCGTTGACCATCGCCTGAGGAAACTCCCGGACGATACGCGGGTCATGGGCGACAACCGTCAGTTCCAGGTTCCGGCCGTCCACGGGCAGGACCACCAGGCTGGGAATGATGCGGAGCAGATCCTCGCTGGTGGCTCCGTCACCCACCACCCCCAGTCGCTTCGCTGCCGCGAGCTGGATGGGTGCGGAGCGGAAGCGGGTGAGGAAACTCCTGTGGAAAGCCGAGGTCTGATAGGTCTCGGGGACCTCCCGGTCAACCAGCGGGGCGCCGAAGCCGTGCATGCTCACCAGCCCCGTTGAACGGTAGGTCGGGGTGGCGAACATGTAGACAACGATGCCGGCCATCAGGCCGCCCGCCATCATCAGTAGCATGAGTCTTACATGTTTCGCGTAAGACAGGAGCTGGGAGATGAGTTTGAGGGGATCAAACTTCGGTTTGTTGGAAGGGTCGCTCATGCTGGTGATCCTATATCACGCTTTGCCGCGAGGGGCGGCGGACGCTTTGCCCGATGGCAGTTGCTGGTTCAATTTCCGGGAGTGGAACAGGGGGGCAAGTGCCTGCCAGTCGGACTTGAACAGGCAGCGGAGAGCGTAAAGCGCGAGTCCGGCGACGGGCAGGAGCAGGATCAGCAGGAGCCACACCACCTTGACTGCGACCGGAATCTCCAGGGTCCGGATGCTGGTCACGGCGGAGATCAGAAGCAATAGCCAAACCACAGCGATCCCCCAATAGATCATGGGGTGCAGGTTCATGATCTCCTGTTGTAAAAAATGAATGGCAATCCCTCTCATGATCAGCTAATTCCCCGGCCAGTTGTTGTCCTCCGGGCATGGGCTGTCAAGGGTCATCTTCCCTAGGGGCGGCTTGTGTTCTTGTCTTGCGCCGCAGCGGTTTTTTTGCCGGTAATCCGTCTGTCAGCCCACCTTTCAGCAAGTCAGTAGATGAGAAATCCAGATTTCCCGGGAACCTCCCCGCAGGCAACACCACGGGGGAAAATCCAGGTTCTCCATCTGGTCACATCGCTGGAACCCGGGGGACTGGAAAACGGTGTGGTGAACCTTGCCAATGGGCTGGATCCTTCGGAATTCCGTACAGCCATCGTTTGCTTGGAACGGGTGGGGGATTTTGCCCGCAGGCTGCGGAATGATGTGAAGGTCGTCTGTCTGGGGAAAGCGCCCGGTTTCCGATTTTCCGCGGCCCGGTCGCTTGCCCGGATGATCCGCAGCGAGGCGGCGGACATTCTCCATACCCACAATCTCGGGCCGTTGATCTACGGTTCGTTGGCTGGCGTTCTGGCTGGTGGGCGTGCGGCGGTTCTCCAGGGGGAACACGGGCAGATGCGTCCGGCGGAGATGGTCTGGAGGCGCAAATGGTTGCGGAAGCTCGGTTATCGTGTTTGCGGTGGGGTGCATACCGTCTCCGCGGGCCTCCGGACGGATCTGGTCAACCATGGTTTCCCAGGGGAAAAGATCAGGGTGATCCTCAATGGCGTTGACTGCGCGCGGTTCGCTCCCGTTCAGGATGGGGAGCGGGCTTTGCTCCGGGAGGCCTGGGGGCTGGAAAAGGACGCCGTGGTGTTGGGCATTGTCGGCCGGTTCGTTGCATTGAAGGGGCACGCTAGATTGATCGAGGCGTTCGGGAGGCTTTCCGCCGGTCATCCCAGGCTGCGGCTGCTCATTGTCGGGGATCACGGGGCGGAGCGGGAGGACATCCTGCGGAAAATCGCGGAGAGTCCGGTGAAGGAGAGGATCGTGTGGGCCGGCTACCAGTCTGAAACCGTCGATTTCTACCGGATGATGGATTTGCTGGTGGTTCCGTCCGACAGTGAGGGCCTCTCGAACGTCATGCTCGAGGCCATGGCCTGTGCGGTCCCTTGCCTGGTGCATCCCGCCTGTGGTGCGAACGAAGTCGTGGTTGAGGGTGTCAACGGTTTCCTGCGCGAAATGGCCACCCCGGAGGCATTGGTCCGGGTGCTCGGGGACATCGCCTCGGATCTTCCTCTCCTCGCGGAACTGGGGGCGGGGGCCCGCAGAACCGCGGAGCAGCGGTTTTCACTGGCTTCCATGGTCAATGGTTACAGCCGGCTCTACGAAGAACTGGCGGGCCGTAAGCCCGGTTCCGGAGACTGAGGACGGCCGGATCCCGGGGGTGGTGGAAACCCGGGATGGGGAGCGCTCAAAGGCTCGTGAGGATATAATCCCAGCACCAGAAAATCGCGTAGGTCAGGCCCGAACAGGCTGCCAGATCCATCAGGCTCAGGCGGTTCCAGAAGGGCTTGGGAGGGGCCGTTTCGGTATCTTCCCTGGTGCTGAAGATCGGGGCCACTTCGTCTTCCCTCCGTTCGGTTTCCGGCATTTCGTATGTTGCGGCGGATTCCTCGTCATCGGGATCTTCGGAAAGGGGATTATTGTCTTCCGGCGGAGCCTCCACGGCGGGTGGTGCCACCCCTTCCCTGCTCATGCGCAACCGGTGCAAGGCGGCGGTTGCGGCGATGACGAGGAAGTATTCCGTATGATACTGCCGGTTGATCATCCAGCCGGAGGCAGCCGTGGCCAGCAGCAGGACGGCAAGGGCCCTCCGGCAGCGGTCCTCGTCGTCATTGGCCGGCCGGAATTTCAACAGCGTGTGCACCGCACACCACAGGCCGGCGACATAGAGGAAAAGCCCGTAGGTGCCGAGGTCCGCACCCACCTGCACGTAACTTGAGTGGGTGGCCTTCGGAATGTCATGGATGACGGTGTTCCCTTCCTTCCAGTCGATCAGCGCTACGAACTCTTGCCAGCCAGCTCCCGTGGAACGTGTTTTCGTCACCCCGCGCGCCATTTCCCAGGCGAGCAGGCGTCCCTGCACCCCTTCATCAGCCCGGAGGTCGTTCATCTGCGCCATCCGGGGCAGGAAGCTGAGGGCGCTCATCCCGACGGTGAGTGAAACCACCGCCATGAAGACCTGGACCATCTTCGGCCTGCCGATGACGAACACGCTCACGAGCGTGATGCCCCCCACCACGAACGCTCCTTTTGATGCTGTCTGGAACACGCACCAGTAGGCGAGTCCGGCAAACAGGGGGAAGATCACCCATTTCCCCAGGGAACTGCCTTTCCAGAAATACAGCAGGTAGGCGACGGGCATCACCACCACCACGGAGTGCGCGAGTGAGTTCGGATTCCCGTGGATCCAGGTTCCGATGCAGAGGCGGCCGAACTCCTCCATATAGGCTTTCCCCCCCGTCAGGTCGATTCCCAGCGGAATGAGGTTTGCGATGATCGAGACGATCACGAGCGCGATCGTCCACCATTTCAGATAGGAAAGGAGGCGTTCCCAGGAGGTGATCGACTGCACGGTGAGGGCATAGAACGCGACCAGGGGGAGAAACCCCGAAAAGGCTCCGGTGGAGTCCGGGGCCGTCCACACCACATAGATGAAATAGGAGAGTATGACCCAGTCATGGGGCGTCCTCAGCAGTCCGGGGAAGGGCGAGGCCATCGACCGGCCCATGAAAAGCGCGGCCACCCACGTGACGATGATGGGCTTGATGAGATTCATCCCGATCAGTCCCGGCACCCAGTCCTGCGGGCGCAGGAAGTAGAAGAGCAAAAAGAAAACAGCGAAGAAGAATTCCATCAGGTGTCGGCGGAGACGCTAGGGTATCAGCGGGGCCGTGTGAAGCGGCATGTCAGGCCGGATCCCGCCGGGGCGGGCAGGCGTCCAGGAGGATGTCGGTATATCGGTTCGCGGCGGTGCTCCAGCCAAAGTCCGTGGCGTTGGCCGGGGCCGGCCCGGGTGGAAAGGGGGGAGTTCCGCCGAGGGCTTGTTCCAGTGCGTGGACGTAGGCGCCGGGATCTCCCGCTGGTGTCAGGATCCCCCGCTCCGGGCGGTCCACCAGTTCCGAAATGCCGCCGACATCCGTGCTGACCACCTTCAGGCGGGAGGCCATCGCTTCGAGGATCACATTGGGGAATCCTTCGTTGTGGCTGGTGAGGCACAGGAGGTCCGCCGCATTCATCCACCGGGCCACCTCCGCAGGGGCTTCCCTCCCGCGGAGATCCACCAGGTGGCGATAGCCCTCCCGCGCGATGGCGCCCTCCATTTCCTCCCGCAGCGGCCCGTCCCCGACCAGTACCAGCCGGGCAGGGGATTCGCCGCGCCCTTCACGCCGCCGGTTGAGTTCCGCGTGGGCGCGTATGAGCATCAACGGGTTCTTCACCGGCAGGTAGTTGCCGACGAAAAGCAGCACCGGCTGTTCCCGGTCCAGGTTGAGTTGCCCGCGCACCTCCTGCTGGTCACGCGGGCGGAAATCGCGGATGTCCACACCGTTGTAGATGACCTTGAGCGGTTCCTTGTCCGCGCCCGCTTCATGCAGCCGGCGGGCCAGATCTCCACTGCGGCAGATGACGGCCGCGCTGCGCTTGATCGCGGAAACGATCTTCCTGCGCCGTGTGGGGGATCCGAGATAGCCGTGGGTGTCGGTGCCCTGGGTGATCAGGACGACCGGCACCTGGTGACGCGCGGCCAGATCCACCACGGCGCAGCCATCCGGATAGAGCCAGGAGCACAGCACGACATCCGGCTTGAATTCGCCGATGGTGTGTCCGAAGGCGCGTGAGAGGGAGCGGGCCATCAGCCGGTCATTGCAGAAGCTTCCGAACTTCGGCACGTAGGGGCAGGGGATGTACTGCGGGGAGAATACCCGGTCCTGTTCCCGCGGGCGCGCCCCGGCCTTGCGCCACGGTGGCATCACCGCGCGGGGGCTGAGGACGCGGATGTCCCATTCATCACGCAGCGCGTGCAGCAACGTGGCATTGTCGAGACCCCGGATGGGGTGTTCCGCGTCCGGGAAGAGGTTTGATACGAAAAGCAGGCGTCTCATCGGGCTGGATTACATCGGGAGTGCGGTGAACGGGTGGGCGTCAGGTCGCCGTCCGTCCGGCGTCGCCCCGGAAAAGTTTGTTGCCATTGGTCGGCATTACGGATTGCTATCATGCCGCCCGGGCCGGGGGGAACACCGGGTGCCGGATCCAGCTTCATGCTATTCAATAGTTACACTTTTTGGATTTTCTTCGCGTTGGTTGCGCTGATTTACCGGTTCCTGGATCACCGGTGGCAGAACCGCTTCCTCGTCATCGCCAGCTACACCTTCTACGGCTATTGGGACTGGCGCTTCCTCGGGTTGATCGCGTTTTCCACACTGGTTGATTTCTTTGTCGCGCAGCGGATCGCCGGTGCCGGGGCGGGTCCCAGACGCAAGACCTGGCTGATTGTTTCAGTGTGTTTCAACCTGGGGCTGTTAGGGATCTTCAAATATCTTGGATTTTTCGTCAACGAATTCAATTCGTTTCTGGCCGGCATCGGGATTACAGGGGGCATTCCGGGCATCCATCTGGTCCTGCCGGTCGGCATCTCGTTCTATACTTTCCAGAAGCTCAGCTACACCATCGACGTCTACAGGAACAAGACCTCTCCGACCCGGAACCTGCTGGATTTCACCCTCTACGTCTCGTTTTTCCCGCTGGTGCTCGCCGGTCCCATCGAGCGTTCGTCCCACCTCTTGCCGCAGATCGCAAACCCGCGCAAACCCCTGGATGAGGAGCGTTTCCGGGATGGGCTGTATCTTGTCCTCAGCGGCCTCTTCCGGAAGGTGGTGATCGCGGACAACATGGCGCTCATCTCGAACCATATCTTCGCCCGTCCCGCGGCGGAACTGGGTGCGTGGGAGATCCTGTTGGGCATCTATGCGCTCGCTTTCCAGATTTACGGCGACTTCTCCGGTTATTCATCGATCGCGCAGGGGGTGGCCAAGTGGCTGGGGTTCGACCTGGTGGTGAATTTCCGCCATCCGTATTTCGCGAAGTCGCCCCAGGAGTTCTGGCAGCGCTGGCACATCAGCCTTTCCTCCTGGCTGCGGGACTACCTTTACATTCCGCTGGGAGGCAACCGCAAGGGGTCGGTCCGGACTTACTGCAACCTCATTCTCACGATGCTGCTCGGCGGCCTTTGGCACGGCGCCGCATGGACGTATATCATATGGGGGGCTCTGCATGGCGGGTGGCTGGCGGTCCACCGGTTGGTGTCCGGAAAGCAGCAGCCGCGGGACGGGCAGGAGGGTGACGGAAGATTGGCCGCCTTCGTGAAGATGGCGGTCACATTCCATTTGGTCTGCCTTTGCTGGCTGTTTTTCCGTGCGGATTCCGCCAGCCAGGCATTCGCCATGCTGGGCCGTCTGGCGGGGGGCGGCTGGCACTTCGGCGGGTTGGAGACCGGCATGCTTTCACTGATGGCGCTCTATCTGGTCCCGTTGGTGGCCTATGAGTGGTGGTGTGAGAAAAAAGGTGACCTGCTCGCGCTGACGAAGACGCATTGGGGGTGGCGCGCCGTCATTTATGTCTACATGCTCTGGATGATCCTGTTCTTCGGCTCACCGGTGCAGCAGGAGTTCATCTATTTCCGGTTCTGATCCCCAACTGCTGTGAAAGAGGACTATCCAGGTACAGACAAGCCGAAGAGGAACGAGTGGAAGGTGGTGCTCGTGCTCGTGATGTCCTTCCTGTTGTTGGAAGGGCTGGTCCGGAACTTCGCGGGTTCTCTCTCCCTGGACCTGCTCAACATCATCGCCACCCCGGAAACCGCCGCCCGCATCGCGGCCGCGCCGGAGGAGGTGCGGACGGTGCTGGTGGTCGGGAACTCGCTGTCGCGGAGCGGTGTGGATCTGAAACAACTCGGCGGGGGGGGCGGCTGGCCGCAGGATGGCAAGAAGCTGCGGACCCAGGCGGAGCTGTTCGCGCCGGATGGAAGCTCAGTGGCCCAATGGGACTGGGGGGTGAAGCGTTACTTCGCGAACGCCGGCTCCCATCCGGATGTCATCCTGCTGTTCACCGGGCGGGTCCACCTGCTCGACCAACCCGTCACTCCGGAGACGCTGGGCGCTTACTTCGTGGGGGCGCAGGACCTGTTGGCCGCTGCGCGCTCGATGCGGAGCAATGATGATGCCATCAGCCTTGTTATGGGGGCGACTTCCCACCTGCTCGCGAACAAGGACCGGGTCCGGACCCGCATCGGCTACTCCTACCTGCCGGGGTTTGAGGCGGCATGGCCGGTCTTGACCGCAGGAAAGGACATCGGTCCCAAGGCGGCACAGGCGGAACCGTCCGGAGGTGGCGGAGATCCCTCTGATGCCGGAAGCGTGGAGGCGCTCAGGCGTTTCATCGCCACAGCCCGGGAGATGGGGGCGGAACTTCATGTCATCAGCGTGCCGATGCCGGAAGGCTATCAGGTCGCGGCTCCGGTGCTAAGGTTGCTCGCGGAGACGAACACGCCGTTCCACGACCTGGCGGTGGTTCCCGGGATCACCCCGGACCTTTTTCCGGACCACTACCACCTGGGGGAGGCCGGTGCGGAGCTATTCACCGAAGCGATCCTGAATTCCCTGGCAAAGGGGTTCCCGGCCGGAAATTCCCATTGAAGCCTCCTTACCTGTGACGAACAGTTCGACTCTGCGGCATCTCTTTCTGACGACGGAAATCTTTTATCCGGACCAGGTTGGCGGCGGGTTCCTGCAGTTCGTCCGCTATGCGTCCGGGCTGCGCGAAAACGGAGTCATCGTCCATGTCTGCACGGCGCTCCGCGCCCATCACACTTCGGAAAGCGAGGAGTGGAACTCGATCGAGATCCTGCGGTTTCCCGGCTGCGAGGATGTGAGCCACCGCCGTGAGCGCGAGCTGATCGTCGGGAAGACACTCGCACTGATCGGGGAGAACTACCCCGGCACGGGCTGCATCCAGCCGAACGGCGAAAGCTGGGGAGCCACCCTCGCATTGGCAAAGGCGCGGCTGAAAGGAATACCGGCCACCTACTACTTCAGCATGTTTCCTCCCGAGAGGGATCTGCGCGGGTGGGCCAGGCTCCGGGCCAGCCTCCGCATCACGCTCTGCCTGCTTCCATTCCGGAAGCTCATTTTCTGCAGCAGCGCGCTTGGCAACGCGTACCGTTCCCTCGGCAACTTTCCGGCGGACCGCATGGCCTTCGTGCCGAATGGTGTCGATCTCGAACGCTTCCGGCCGGCCCGGGACGCCGTCGAACGCGCGGATCTCCGGCGGGAACTCTGCCTCCCCGAAGGCGGCAGGATGATCCTTTATGTCGGTGGTTTCATGCCGCGGAAGGGGTGCGACCTGCTGGTGGAGGCATGGAACAGGATCGAGGCGCGCCACCCGGACGCGTTCCTGGTCTGCGTGGGCAGCCAGGGCATGCGGGAGACCTTCAGGGATCCGGCATTCCGGGTGGAGATGGAGAAATTCCAGTCCACCATCACGCCGCTGGTGGAGGGGCTGGTGTCACGGGAGCGGATGATCATGACGGGGGAAGTGGGCGGCGTGGAGGCCTACTACCGGGCCGCCGACCTGTTCGTCTTCCCATCCCGCCGCGAGGGGCTTCCGAATGCGGCTCTGGAGGCGATGGCATCCGGCTTGCCGTGCCTGTTCGCTCCGTTCCACGGGTTCCCGGACGAGGGGGAGGAATTCGGCCACACGGACAGGGAATTCCGGAAGATTCCCCATGAGGTGGCGTTGTGGGAGAAAGGGATTTCAGAGACTCTCGATGATGGGGAGGGAACAGCGGAACTGGGGCGCAACGCCAGGGAATGGATGGTGCGGACCCAGAGTTGGAAGGAATGCGTGTCGGAGTTGGCCCGGGTCTATCATGGACTGCCGGGAGGAAACCGATGAAGGTGAAGGCGACGACGGTGAAATGGAAACGAACGAACGGAGCGAGGGTGATCTGAAATACCCCCGGCCTGTTCCCGGAAGACCTGGCCGTAAAGAGCCGGCGGTGGCGAAGTTCAGTCCGCCCGCAGGTTCTCGTAGTACCACTGCGCCGCCGCGGCGATGCCCTGGGAGAAGTTGAACCGGGGCGCGTAGCCGAGCAGCGTGACCGCCTTGTCGATCGATGCCAGGGAGTGCGGGATGTCACCACGGCGGGACGGACCGTAAGCCGGTTGGATGTCGCGGATCGCCGGGTCGAATTCGCCGAGGTGCCGCTGCAGCGCCCCGACGAGTTGCGTCAGGTTCGTGCGCTCGCCGCAGGCGGCGTTGTAAACGGTGTTGACCGCTTCCGGCTTGCTGGTGATCGCCGCAAGCTGGTTGATCTGCACGATGTTGTCCACGTAGGTGAAGTCCCGCGAGAAGGTGCCGTCGCCGTTGATGACCGGCCTCTCGTGCCTCAGCAGGGCGCTCACGAACGACGGGATGACCGCGGCGTATGCGCCGGAGGGATCCTGCCGCGCGCCATAAACATTGAAATAGCGGAGCCCCACGGTCTCCATGCCGTAGAGTTCGGAAAAGTTCCCGGCATACAGTTCATCCACGTACTTCGTGATGGCGTAGGGGGACAGCGGCTTGCCGATGTTCTCCTCCACCTTCGGCAGGGCGGTGCTGTCACCGTAGGTGGAACTGCTCGCCGCATAGACGAAGCGTTTCACCTTGGCATCACGGGCTGCCACCAGCATGTTGAGGAAGCCCATCACGTTGACCTCCGTGGAGAGGATCGGGTCGTCGATGGAGCGCGGCACGGACCCCAGGGCGGCCTGGTGCAGCACGTAGCCGGTGCCATCGCACGCCCGGCGGCAGGTAGCCAGATCGCGGATGTCCCCCTCGATGAGGGTGAACCTCGGATTTTCCAGATGGTGGGCGATGTTTCCGCGCTTTCCGGTGAAGAAATTATCGAGGCAGACGACTTCGTTGTCCTGGGCCAGGAGGGCGTCGATCAGGTTCGAGCCGATGAATCCGGCTCCGCCGGTGACCAGCACCCGTGAGTTGACGATCGTTTTGTTCATGAGGGATGGCTCCGGCGGTGGTCAGAGGCGGCCGTCCACCGCTTCGCGCGGGAGCAGGCATTTGACGTCATAGATGATGCCGCCATCGCGGATCAGGCTGCGGATGCGCCCGGGGCCGGCTTTCCGGATTTCGTCATGGGCGACGGCGAGGATGACGGCGTCATAGGTGCCGGGCCGCAGATCCTCCCAGGAGGTGAGCAAGTCCAGATGATGGATGCGCTTCACCTCGTCGGGCTTCGGCCATGGATCGTACACGTCCACCTGGCAGCCGTATGGCTGGAGCTGGCGGATGATGTCGGTGACCTTGGTGTTGCGGATGTCGGGGCAGTTCTCCTTGAACGACAGGCCCATCACCAGGATGCGCGCGCCGTTGACCGGCAGCTTCCGCAGCAGGAGGAGCTTGATGACCTCCGAGACGATGTAGCCGCTCATGTTGTCATTGATGCGTCGTCCGGCCAGGATCATTTCCGGGTGGTAGCCGGACTGCTGCGCCTTGTGGGTGAGATAGTAGGGATCCACGCCTATGCAATGTCCGCCGACCAGTCCGGGCCTGAACGGGAGGAAGTTCCACTTGCTTCCGGCCGCCTCCAGCACCTCCAGCGTGTCCAGCCCCATGCGGTTGAAGATGAGGGATAGTTCGTTCACCAGGGCGATGTTCACATCCCGCTGGGTGTTTTCGATGACCTTGGCCGCTTCGGCGATGCGGATCGATGCCGCCTTGTGGGTGCCTGCGGTGATGATGCTCGCATAGAGGGCGTCGACGAAGTCCGCCGCCTCCGGGGTGGATCCGGAGGTGACTTTCCGGATCATCGTCAGCCGGTGTGTCTTGTCGCCGGGATTGATGCGCTCAGGGCTGTAACCCGCGAAAAAGTCCACGTTGAGCTTCAGTCCGCTGAGTTGCTCGACCACAGGGATGCAGTCCTCCTCCGTGGCTCCGGGATAAACGGTGGACTCGTAGATGACATGGTCCCCTTTCCGGATGACCCTGCCCACGGTGTCGCTGGCGCGCAGCAAAGGCGTGAGATCGGGGCGGTTGGATGAGTCGATGGGGGTGGGAACGGTGACGATGAACACATCGCACCCGCGCAGCGCTTCCGGGTCGCTGGTGAATGTGAGGTGCGTTGCCTCCGCCAGTTCCCCCGCCGAACATTCCAGGGTGGAGTCCGTTCCTTCCCGGAGTTCATTGATGCGCGCGGAGGAGATGTCGAAGCCACGGACGTTGTATTGCTTGCCGAATTCGACGGCCAATGGCAGCCCGACGTAGCCAAGCCCGATGACGGCGATCTTCGTTTTTTCGGGATGCGGGATCATGAGTTTTCCGTGGTTGGCAGGTGGTGGGGCGCAACGGGCGCGGTGTCCGTGAGGATATGGTTCACATAGCCGTCGGAGCCGTCATTTGAAATCACCTTTCCGGGGATGCCGACGACGACGGAGCGGTCGGGAACGTCCTTGGTGACGACGGAGTTGGCGCCGATGGCAGCTTCATCGCCGATGCGGATGGCGCCGAAGATCACGGCACCGGGCCCGATATAGACGCGGTCGCCGATCTCGGGCGTCCCCGCCTTGGAGCCCCGGTTGGCGATGCCGAGGGTGATCCCATGGGAAAGATTCACGTTCGTGCCGATCCGGCAGCGGCGGTTGACCACGATGTTGAGGGCGTGGGGGAGATAGAGTCCGCCTCCGACCTCCGTCATCGGATCGATGAAAACCCCATGGCGCACCGCGGAACGCCGGTGGAGGAAAGCCACGATGTGATAGGGTCCGTAACGGGTGAGGGGGCATGCGCGGAGCAACCGGCAAAGGCGCATCATGAAGGTGATGCGGAACCCGGCCTCATGACGCCACGCCTGGAAGAAGGCGGCGGCCCCCTGCCCGCCATCATAGCGGAAGAGGTCCTCCCTGACCAATCGGCGGAACTTCCTGTGGGTCATGGTTTCACCCCGATGCGGGCGGATGGGTCGATCCGGCACAGCAACGGAGCCGGAGGGTGGGCCGCGAAGTATTCGTCAACGGCCTTCCTCGCTCCCTGCCAGAAGCCGTAGTCATCGATGATGAGGATTCCTCCTTTGGCCAGCCGCGGATAGAGTTGCTCGAGTTCATGCCTGGTGGATTCGTACCAGTCCGTATCGAGACGGAGCAGCGCGATGCTTTCGGGGATGGTCCCCGGTATGGTATCCTCCACCTTGCCCTTCACCAGGGTGACCTTTCCGGCGGGGTAGGAGGTCGCCGCCATGTTGTCCCGCACGTCATCGAGTGGGGAGACGCACCAGATGGTCCTGTCTTCGTTCTTCACGGTCCGCGCCAGTTGGTCCGCAGCGGATTCACCATCATAACTGGTGTCCTCGTTGGTCGGGGCGCTCATGCCGTCAAAGGTGTCATAGAGCCAGAGATGGCGTTCGGCCGAGCCTCCCGCCATGAGGGTCTCCGCGATGGCCATCGAGGAACCTCCGCGCCACACACCGCATTCCACGATATCTCCCTTGATGCCATTCATCTCGATGTGCCGCACCGCATCGACCAGAACGGCGATGCGTTCGGGTGAGGTCATGGTGTATGGCTCCACCTTGGCCAGGATCTTCTTTTGGAGTTCGGACAGATCGTAGGGCCATTTGTCCTTCGCCGCGGGCTTGCGGCCCAACTCGAGGTTCAATGGTTTGAGGATCAGGTTCAGAGACTTGGCGAAAAAGGAGATCATGCTCTCAGGAAAGGGTGATGGGCGGCTCCAGCCGGGTTCCGGCATTCAGGAATGTGCCGGATGGGCGGCGTGCTGCTCCGGGTGCAGGAAGCATTCATCGATGGAATCGACCAGCGTGACCCCCTCGTGCATCCGTTTTTTCTGGTGTTGTTCCCAGCGGAAGGTGTCGTAGCGGAGCATCCACAGCTCCGGAAGGCTCCTGCGGATGGCGCGCTTCAGCAAGCCGGAGGCCCGGCCGGCGGCGGGCGGTTGCGGGGCGTGGTTCCTTTCCCACGTGGCGGAATAGTCGCTCTGGTAGGGGATCATCGATGGGGCGGGGATGAGCTTGGTGCGCCGGGCGACCATCACAATCTCCAGCGGGCCGTCGCCCAGGAACGTGATGCGTTTCCCGAGTTCGGCGGGATCCTGCACCTTGAACACGCGCCGCCGCCCGAACGACTCGGACAGGGCCATCAGCAACACCTCGAAGCCGCTCGACTCATTGAACAATCTGAAGAAAAGCTCGGGGCTGAACTGATAGAAGCCGTGGCCGTTGAAGTTGTTGCTCGTCGTGGCGGTGATGAACACCCCTCCGGCCTTCACCAGATTCATCGCGTTGGCGATCGCATTCGGGAAATGGAAGACATGTTCCAGCGTTCCGCCGTCGAACACCATGTCATAGCGTGAATGCCATTCCGTGGGGATGGGGTGGTTCAAGTCATGGACCAGTGAACACGCCTCGTAGGCGGATACATCCATGGACTCCACATTTCCGATGCCGATGGCTTTGAAAAACGGCTCCGCGTAGGCGTTGCTCCCTTCCAGCAACCGTGGGTTTGCCCTGACGATCCCGGCGAGTCCCGGAACTTTCCCGAAGTCCAGCGGCGAAACTGAAAAATGCTGGCGCCCGAAGGTGAGCAGGGAATCCATCTTGATCCCCCGCTTCTTCAGGCTTTGGAATGTGGCCGCTCCGATTTTTTCTAAACCCATGTCATTGAACTCCGGCCGGGAGTCTGGGGTAGCACTGATGGGGAGTCAATCGGGTTGATCCCTGGATGCTGTCCGGATTCTAGGTCAAATCGAGGCTGGACGGTTCAAGCGGAAGCTGTTTCGGTGCGTGACCCGCCTCCCTCCGGTGTCCGGTGATTCTCCTTCCCAGATGATGAACTCTGCCCGCCATTTGATTTCGTGCTTGTTGATCTGCCTGTCAGGCTTGGCTGCGGTGGCGAAGCTGGAAGCGCAAACCCAGAGCCCCTGGGTATCACGGGTATCGGCCACGACACAGTCGTTGAGTGGTGCGGCGTATGGAGCGGGGTTGTATGCCGTGGTGGGTGATTCGGGGGCCATCGTCACATCTCCGGACGGCGTGACATGGACCAGCCGGACTTCCACCACCACCAACTCGCTGCGATCCGTTTGTTTCGGCGGCGGACGGTTTGTTGCCGTGGGCGCGGCGGGGACCGTCTTGACATCCGTTAATGGGATCACCTGGAAAGCTGAGGCATCCACCACCACCGCGTTCCTTTCGGGAGTGGCCTACGGTGCGGGGAAGTTCGTTGCGGTAGGGGGCTTTGGCATGGCGATCAGCTCGGCGGATGGAACGACTTGGCAAGGGGTTGATACCACCGCTGCGGGGCAGTTCCTCCAGGGCGTGGTTTTCGCGGGCGGGCGTTTCCTCGCGTATGGGCAGGAGGGTGCCATGGAGGATGGTGAGATCCATGGCACGGTCCGCACCTCCCAGGATGGACTCGTGTGGACCACGGTCACCCTGCCTGTCAGCAGTGACGTTTACACCATGGCGTATTTCCGCGGCCGTTATTACACCGGCGGCCGCTACGGAGAGTGTTTCTCATCAGAGGATCTCATCGACTGGCGTACCGAAGACACCGGGATTTACACGGACATCTACTCGATGGTGACGGACGGGCATACGCTGGTCGCTGTCTGTGATGGAGGGAACATCCGGGTAACCGGCAACGGAACGGCTTGGACTCCCGTGACCTCAGGGGTCACCAGCACCCTCTTCGGTGCATTGTTCGCGGACGGCAGGTTTATGGCCGTCGGTGGCGTCAGCTCGGGCCGGGGGACGATCCTCACCACCCCTCGGGATCCGGTGGTGACGGGGTATGACAGTTGGAAAGCACTGAAATTCACAACGCCGGAGCAGATGGATCCGGCGATCAGCGGTCCCACCGCGGATGCCGAGCACGACGGTATCACCAACCTTGCGGAGTACGCCCATGGACTCAACCCCAAGGGGATGGATGCCGGTTCGGACAGACTCCTTTCGGTGAGGCCTCCGTCTTCGCCGTCCACAGGAGTGGAACTGAGATGGACCTACGATGTGACGGCCACCGCCGGAGTGGGCATCGTGGTGCAATACAGCAGTACCCTGGCGGCGGGAAGCTGGAGGGCCTTGGAGGCGGAGCCGGAGAACCTTTCCAGGGACGGTGATCTCCAGACGGTGTTCGTCATCGATGCGGCATCTGTGGAAGGGCGGTGCTTCTATCGCCTTGAATACGTCCAGAAGGATTGACCATCATGGAGCGGCGGGCGCATGCATTCCGGCTGGAATGCGGCGGATGCCCGCCGGTGGGTGATGCCGCTCATCGTTTCTTCCCGGAGCTGCGTTTGCCGCGGATGATGAAGTCGTCGTAGTGGATGTCCGCCTCGTTCGTGGTCAGGCTGATGAGGGTCTTCGTCTCATGGGCGATGCCCGGGGATTTCAGCGAGCCGATCTTTTTCCCGTCCACCAGCGCGGTGACTTCATCCCCCTTGGTGCGGACGGTGAGGGTGTGCCACTCGTCCGCTTTCATCCTGAGGTCGAACTTCGCGGACTTTCCTTCCAGGGATTTGAGGGTTTCCTCGTCCAGTTCCCCGCCGGCCTTCTTCTTCTCGTAGATGTCCTTGCGGAAGGAACCCTCCTTCGCGTCGATCATCGAAACGTGGTTGCGGCCGACGGAGACCCGGCAGATGTGTCCGGCGTGGGAACCCTTGAAACCCCAGTCATCCAGCCATACATCGAGCTGCCTGCCCTTCTCCCCCATGAAGCGGAACTTGACGGAAACCTCCATGTCCTGCTGGCCCTCGATCTTCACATTGTCCACCGCCGCATGGTCGGACGGGTCCGGTGAGAATCCCTGGAGCACGCCATCCTTCACCGTGCTGCCACTCTTGTAGTGCCCCCAGCGTTCGCCGAACCCTTCCTTGGAGAAATCATCCTCGAAGAGAACCTTGGCATATTCCTGTCCCTCGGCGGCGGCCTTCCGGTCCTCCTCCCAGCCCTTGGCCCACTCCTGGTCTTCCTCCACCAGATTCCCGAGCGGGATGTCGAAGGCCTTTCCGGAAACCCGGACCTTGAGCACGCCTTCCGGTGTCAGTTCCTCGACGTCCGCCTGGATTTTCCGGCCTTGCGTGTCGGTCAGCTCCTTTTTCTCCCCCGCAGGGCATAGAGTGGCGGATGCGAGGAGCAACCAGGAAGCGAAGGCGGAGAGGCGCCGGGGATGGAAGCGGGTTTTCATTTATCCTCTGGAATGTCATAACCGCCGGTGATGTCACCTTCTTTTTCCGATCCCCGCGGAATCCCTGACCCCCCTTCGGATGGGCGCTTGGGATTCCGGTGTGTTATTTCCATGAAGTGAAAACACTTCTCCCCGGGGAGACCGGCACGGAAGCCCCCGCATCCGCATCATGACAAAGAGCTCATACCTTTCGATCATCCAGGAGATCGTCAGTGGCGACACGGATGCCTTCGGGGAGCTGGTCCGCATCCATGAAGGCTGGATCCGTGCGTTTCTGAGATCCAGGCTGCGTGACCGCTCCGCGGCGGACGATCTGGCCCAGGATGTCTTTGTCACCGCTTTCAGATCGATCGGCCAATACCGGGGGGATGGAACTTTCGAAATGTGGCTCCGTGGTATCGCCGTCAACCACCTGCGGAACTACATCCGCAAGCGGCGGGAGAGCTACATCGGCGGATTCGCGGAACTAGAGGAATTGCTGATCAAGCATCCGGAGCCGGCTCTGGAGGAAAGCGCCGCGCTCGACGCCCTGATGGAGTGTCTCGACTCCGTGGACAGCCATTCCCGCGACCAGCTCTACGAGCGTTATGTGAAGGGGAGGACCTTGCGGGATCTCTGCCGGGACAGTGGCGCGGGATACTCCGCCCTGACGATGAAGTTCCACCGCCTGCGGGAATTGCTGGCGGTTTGCGTGAGGGACAAACTGAAAGACACCCTGGCATGAAGAACCGTGAGTTGATCGAGAAGGTGCTCGCAGGGGAGGCGGATGCCGCCGGGATCCGGCGTCTGACGGATCTCATGCGGGCGGACGAGAACGTCCGCCGGGAATATGCCGCTGCCGCCGAGCTGGAAGCGCTTTTGTCCGTCGCCCTCGAGGACAAGCTGACCCGTGCGGACAATGTGCTGCGCATCCGCGAAACGGTGGCGGGCAGTGATTCGGAGGCATTCGTGCTCGGTTTGAAAGCACGCCTCAGACGCCGGAGGAATGCATGGCTCGGCGCGGTGGCGGCGGCTTTCCTGGTGGCGCTGTTCTCCTGGTGGTACTCGCTGGGGACGGTCGGCAGGATCCATGACATGTATGGTGTGGTTTATGGCGGATCCAGGGAGTTTGCGGCCGGAGATACCATCAGGAAGGGGAGGATCATTGCTTTTGGCGAAGGTCTGGTCGAGGTCGCCATCGGCGACAGCGGACGCCTCGTGATTGACGGGCCGGCGCGGATCGAGTTCCTGGACAAATCCCGGGCATTCCTGCACCAGGGGCATCTGGTGGCGCACCTTTCCCCCGAAGGGGAAGGCTACCGGATTGGCACGCCTGAAGGTGAACTGACGGGATTAGGCTCCATGATGGGGGTCGTCATGAGGGATGAATGGGGGGCTGAGGCCCATGCTCTCCAGGGGCGGGTGGCGGTGTCCTCCGGATCCGGAGAAAAATGGCTTCTTGAAAGTTCCCAGGTCTTCCGTCTGCGGGACAGGACACGGCGCGCCGCGGAAGTCGGCCAGTTCCGGGTGAGCCTGCCCCATGGCTCAACGGCGGATCGTGGCGGGATTTATTGGTCCTTCGATGAAGGAGTTGGAACGACGGCCCGTGGGCTGGGGGAGGGTGCGTTGGCCGGCAAGAAGGCGGACTTCGGACTGAAGCAGGAGAAAGGCGGTGAAATTCCGGAGTGGGTGGAGGGGGTTTCCGGACGTGCGTTGTATTTCGACGGAAAGGGCGCTTTCGCGGAAAGCGTCCACCGGGGCATCGAAGGAGGCGCTCCCAGAACCGTCTGCTTCTGGGCAAAGGTGCCGGAGGACTCCGGGATCAAGGAGGGGTTCGCCATGGTTGCCTGGGGAAGCCATGTTTTCGACAAGGCATGGCAGATCTCGGTCCAGCCGATCGAGAACCAAGGGCCGCTGGGCAGGCTGCGGGTGGGCGTGTATCATGGCGCCTCGGTCGGCCGCACGGATTTGCGGGATGGCAGATGGCACCACATCGCCGTGGTGTTGAAGGATGAGGTTCTGCCCGACGTCTCGATGGAGGTGATCATGTATGTCGATGGAGTTCCGGAGCAGTTCACCTATCGCATGACCGGAGAGGTCCGCACCGACTCCGGACCGGACGGGCATGGCATCTGGATCGGCAGGAATCTCGCCAAGGGCAGCTTCCAGGGGAGTTTTTTCCGCGGCGCGATCGATGAACTCCACATCTTCAACCACGCCCTTTCACAAAGCGAAATCCTTGCCATCAGGGACAGCGCCTTCCCTGTCAGGTGATGCCGGGATGCCTTCCCGATGGGGCCCCCACTGCTGGAGGGGGAAAATCATGGCAGGGGAAGTGTTACTTTTCCCATCAAACAACACTTCCTCCCATGGAATGCCCGACAAGTGCCGCTTGTCCGGGAAAACCGATCCGGTGACCCGCCGGAAACAAGAAACCCGAAGGACCCACCAATAAACTCCCCATGACCATCCGATCGTTCCTCCTCAGTATGGCCGCCATCCCGGCGCTCACCCTGCCGGCCGTGCATGCCGCGGTGATCTATCAGCACAGCTTCAGCGGTACGAGCGGCACAAGCCTCAACGGAATCGCGCTGGAAAGCCGGTCCGGAATTGCCGGCGGGAACGCCGGCGCCACCTGGAACTCCAGCGGTAATATCAAGGCTGATGGAAGCATCGTGAGTCCATCGGGTCAGACATCCATGTCCGCCTACGTGCCGTTCTCGCCGGTCAACGGATACCTTTACACGATCTCGGTCGATACCACCGCGACGCCCACCGCGGTCAACCCCACCACTTCGTTGGCTTATACCGGAATCGCCCTGTATAACGGCACCCCGAACACGGCTGGAGCGGTCGGCGGGCAGCCTGTCATCGCACCCATCACGAGAAGCCCCGACAACACTCCCAACTCCCTCGACAACCCCTCGGGGCCATTCCAGATCCTCCGCCGCTGGCACCGCACCAACCCGTCAACCAATGTCGGGCCCGCCATCACCGCCAACCACATCGGGACATTCGAACCCACCTTCGACAACAACGGCACCTGGAGACTGACCATCCAGCTTGATACCACGAACGCCGGCAGCTGGATGTACCGTTGGCTGGTGGAGGATGTGGGCACGAGCGCCCTGTTGTCCGAGGGGAACTGGACTTCCGTGGGTTCGTTGGGATCGAACCCGATCAACAGCATCCAGCTCCACAGTCACGGGCCGATGGCTTCCAGCACCTTCGACAACTTCCTCGTCACCGCCGTTCCCGAGCCGGGCGCGGCGTTGCTTGGTGCTTTCGCCCTTGCGGTGGCAGGACTGCGGCGGAGGAGGTGAGCGGCATCTCTCCCCGGTTTTGAGAAATTCACCGTCTCCTTTGGCAAAGGGTGGCGGCTCGCCCGCCATGTGCGCGGCCCCAAGCATGAAACCCAGAAAATGATCCCCATGATTTCCCGATTCTTATCCGTTGCGACCATCGTTGCCTCAGCGTTTTCCTGGAACTGCCTGTTCGCCGGAACCGGGGAGTCCGTGATCTATCGGCACGACTTTGGTGGCGCGGGCAGCGCGAACCTGAACAGCCTGGCGCTGGACGAGCGGTCCGGAGAGGCGGGAGGCAGTGCCTCCGCCACGTGGACGGCGGCCACCGGATTCAAGGCGAATGGCGGGTTGGTGAGTCCTGCGGCCAACCAGGGCATGTCCGCCTTCGTGCCGTTTTCACCGGTCAACGGCCATCTCTACACCATTTCCGTCGATACCACGGCGGTCCCCGTTGCGGCCAATCCCACCACGACGCTGACCTATGTGGGGATCTCCTTGTACAACGCGACCCCGAATACCGCCGCCGCCGTCGGCGGGCAGCCGGTCATCGCCACCATCGCAAGAAGTCCTGACAACACCCCCAACGCCGCCAGCAGCGCCGGTCCTTTCCAGATTCTCCGCCGCTGGCATCGGAATTCCCCGGGAACCGCGGACACCGGGCTGACACAGGATCATCTCGGCACGCTGGGTTCCAACGCGGGCACCTGGAGACTGTCCATCCAGTTGAACACCGCGAACCCCGACAACTGGAAGTACCGCTGGCTGGTCGAGGATGTAGTGACTTCCACCCTGCTGTCGGCCAGCCACCCGGCTGACGGAGTCTGGCCTTCCGTGGGTTCGCTCGGCACCCGGCTGGTCAATTCCATCCAGATTTTCAACCATGGCCCGCTGGCTTCCGGCGCGTTCGGAAACTTCCGGGTTACGGCGGTTCCGCAGGATCCGCCGATACCCATCGAGAATCCGGATCCCCCGTTGATCGACGTGGACTACCCCGGAGCGAATGTCCGGGTGCTTTCCGTCACCCAGCCTTCCTCCACGGAGCCACGGCGCGTCTCCCTCACTCCGGACCAGCGCCACATGCAGCCCGGCCAGACGTGGTTCTACTGGAGCTTCCGCACGCGGGACACTGCCGGGTTCACGGCGGTCTTCAATTCCGCCGACCACATCGGCCTGCGCGGCCCGGCGGTGAGCTATGACGAGGGAAAAACGTGGGCTTATCTGGGGGCTGGCAGCGTGATGCCCGGCAGGGCCTTCTACGTTCCACCGGTTCCGGAAGGAGGAGAGGCGCGCTATGCCTTCTGTCCACAATACCAGCAGAGCCACTTCGACGGGTGGCGGAGCGCGAACGGAAGCAACCCGCATCTGGAGGTCACCGAGCTTTGCCGCAGCCGGAACAACCGCGGGGCGGAGCTTGTGCGGATCGGGAAACCGGTCACGGACACATCGTCGGAGATCATCCTTCTCGCCACCCGCCATCATAGCTGTGAGGTCCTTGGGAGCTATGTCCTCGAAGGTTTCCTGCAAGCCGCGCTCGCGGATGACGTGACCGGCAGGAACCTGCGGAAAAGGACCATCCTCGCCGTCCCGTTCATGGACAAGGATGGGGTGGAAGAAGGGGACCAGGGAAAAAACCGCAACCCCCACGACCATAACCGGGATTATAACGCCACCCAGCTCTATCCGGAGGTGACCGCGGTCATGCAGCTCGGTGCGCAATACCATGACCGGGTCGTGGCATTTTTCGACCTGCACTGTCCTTCCGCCCGCGAGGAAGGGATGTATTTCGTGGGAGCGCCCCAGCAGGATGTCGCCGCCGGCCAGCAGGCCTTCCTCACCCACCTGGCGGCGACCCGGCAAGGCGAGCTGCCGGTGCAGGCCAACGACATCCTTCCCTTCGGCCAGGGCTGGAACACCAGTGCCAATTACTCGCAGGGCAGGAACTCCTCGGCATGGGCGAGGGACACGTTCCCGTCCGCAAGCCTCATCACCACCGCGGAAATCTCCTATTCGGTGATCCGTGGCGTGGAGGTGACGCAGGAGCGTGCGAAGGTGTTGGGCGCGGACTTTGCCAGGGCTTTGGCCACCTATCTCCCGGCACCTGCCGCAAGCGTCGCGGAGATCTGGCTGGAAGAGGCGTTCGGTGAGGATGTGGAAGATCCCGCCATCTCCGGCTGGACCATGGATCCCGATCACGATGGCCTGTCCAACCTCGCGGAATACGCCTTCGGACTCCGCGCCCGTCACCCGGACGCGAATCCTGTCACGGAAACCACCGGTGTCGCCGGCCTTCCTGCCATCCGTGCCATCGATACCCCCGAAGGCAGATCCCTGCGCTTTGAATATATCCGCCGCAAAGCCTCCTCCAATCCGGGGATCACCTACATTCCCCAGATTTCCGAAAATCTCCTGGCGTCCGGGGAAGGAGCCTGGCGTGCGGTTACCGCGGTCGAGGAGATTTCCTATATCGACGATGCATGGGAAAGGGTCATCATTCACGTGCCTTCCGGGGTGCCGGTGAGATTCGCACGGGTCCTTGTCTCCACCCATTGAGCCGACCCATCAGTTTGGCCGCCAGATCTTTCCGCTGTCGGAGCACAGGTCATCCAACCTTCATTTAAAGCCGGAACATGAAAACGAAATCCCCGGTGGCGCTCCCACTGTCCGTCCTCATCTTCTGCACCGTTGGTGCCCTGATATCCCCGGCGGCGGATGACGTCCCTTTCAGGATCGACTCCGCTTTTCCGGGAGGGAACATCCTCGTGGAGGGGATCTCCGGAAATACGGTGAATCTCCGGACCGACCTGCGGGATACGAAGGGCGGGTGGTTCTATTGGTATTTCCAGGTGAGCGGGGTGGCGGGCCGGACGCTCACCTTCAACTTCACTCATGGCAGCCCGGTGGGTGTCCGCGGGCCCGCTGTTTCCACGGACCAGGGAAAGAACTGGCGTTGGCTCGGAACGGATCATGCGGATGAAAAATCCTTCACCTACACGTTTCCCGCATCGGAGGACAAGGTCCGCTTCTCCTTTGGCATGCCGTACACGCAGGCGGATCTGGATCGGTTCCTGGACGACCTGGGTCCGGACCCCGCCCTGTCCAGGGAAGTTCTCTGCAAGAGCCGGAAAGGACGGGATGTCGAACGCCTGCGGATCGGCAGGATCAACGGAGAGCCGCGCCACCGGGTGCTGGTCACCGCTCGCTCGCATGCCTGTGAAATGATGATGTCCTACACCGTGGAGGGCATCATCCGGGCGGTTCTGGCCAAGGATGAACGCGGATCCTGGTTCCGGGAGAATGTCGAGATGCAGGTGATCCCCTTCGTCGATAAAGATGGAGTGGAGGACGGGGATCAGGGAAAAAACCGCGCTCCGCATGACCATAACAGGGACTACGACCCCGGCGGCCTCTATCCGGAAACGCAGGCGCTCCTCCGGACCATTCCGGCGTGGGCTGGCGGCAGGTTGCGCATCGCCCTCGATCTTCACTGCCCCCACATCCGGGGTGAGGTGAATGAGAAGATCTATCTGGTGGGCCACGAATCGTCCGCCATGTTCGCGAAACAGACGGCCTTTTGCGGGCTGCTCGAAAAGCACCGCAAAGGCCCCCTCATCTATCAGGTTTCCGACAATGTCCCGTTCGGTGAGTCCTGGAACACGGCCGCCAACTACAAGGCCGGCACCAGTGGTTCGCGCTGGGCGGCCTCGATCCCCGGGGTGGAGGTGGCCGCCACCTTCGAGCTTCCCTACGCGAATGCCCGGGGTGGGGAAGTGAATGCGGAAACCTCCCGGGCCTTCGGCGCGGATCTGGTCTCCGCGATCATGGAGCAACTGAAGCGCTCCGGGGAAGGTGGACGTTGATTTTTCCGTGTCCCCCGGGTCCGTCGATCCCACCTTGATCCCTGGAACTGCACACAACTTTCTGGAAATCCGGCGGATCAAGGGGTGATCCCTGAAATCCACCATCGACAAGAGGGCGGTGGGACGCGTTTTTTGTGCCCATGACGATGGATGTGCGCACCCTCTTTGTAGCGGTCGCCGTCGCTTGCCTTGTCAGCGTGATCGCCATTTCGGTGGTGTGGATGGCGAACCGGAAGGTTCCGGGTGTGGGGATCTGGACGCTGGGGGCGATTTTCACCTGTCTGGGCCTGCCACTGTTCCTTTTCCAGGGACTGCTTGAGAACCGGTTCATCACCCATGTCCTGCCGAATGTCCTGCACGGCTCCGCCATCCTGTGCTATCTGACGGGAGTCATCCAGTTCAGGGAGAAGCAGGTCCGCTGGAAATGGCTCGCCATCTCGGGGTCGGTGCCGCTTGCCGTGATTTTCTGGTATCTGTTCGTGGAGGACAACCAGGCGGTGAGGGTGAAGGTGGCCAGCGCCTGGGCGGCCGCGGTTTATCTGGTGACGGCGGTCTTGATCTGGAGGGACCGGAGGGAAGGGCTGCGTTTTTCCACCAGGATGGCCGCGTTGGGTTTCGGCATAGCGGGGATAGGGATGTGCTACCGGATGTTCACGTGGGTGCGTCAACCGCTCCAGTCCTGGGTCTCCGGGACATCCTGGGAGAATGCGTCGCTGGCGTTGGCCGCCTTGGCGATGACCTTCCTGTGGATCTTCAGCGTCCTGTTCCTGGTGAACCAATATCACATCCGGGAGGTGGCCATGCGGAGCGAGGAACGCCATGCGATGGAGCAGCAACTCCTGGAGGCCAAGCATGAGATCGAACGTGAAAAGGCGCGGCGCGTGCGCGAGATCGTGGCGAGGGAACTGCACGATGGCATCGGCGGGATCACCGCGACGATGGCGATGCTGGCCAGCTTGGGAAGGGTGGAGGCAGAGGGGGAGATTTCGGAGATTTTCTCCAACTTCGAGGAGATGGCCCTCAAGGGCAGCCGTGAAATCCAGGGGCTGATGACCTCCGTGGAGAACGAGGTTTTCCGCTGGTCGGACTGGCTGCGTGATCTGGAGAGCTATGCCCGGAAGATCATGACGATGGCTGGCATTTCCTTCGACTGGAAGGTGGAGGGACCGGTTCCGGAAGGCATCATCCGGGATGCGCAGTCCGCCGCCTCGCTGATGAAGGTGGCGTTTGAGGCGGCCCACAACATGGTCCGTCACTCCGGCGCGAAGGATGGGGGGATCCACGTGTTGTTCCAGGAGGACCGGCTGTCGATGGTGATCTTCGACAATGGCCGGGGCATCTCCGTGAACAGCGGACACGGCCGGGGCATGGGGAACATGCGCCGGAGGATGGAGGAGATGGGAGGCGGTTTCTCCGTGCGGGCGGAGGTGGGGACCAGGGTTTCGCTGGAGGCGGTGCTGTCAAAAGACGGCCGCCCTGAGCCCGCCGCCCTGTGAAACGTTGGCCGCAGGCTGACAATGGCCGGGGGACGCCACCTGGCGGCGTGCCGATCATTTGAAAAACCCGCCAAGACCGCCGAGCAGGCCGCCGAGATCCGGTGACTTGCCCGCCAGAACATCATCGATGGGCTGGTGGAGGGTCCTGGGGAGCCTGGACTTCGCGAAGTCCGCGATGACAGCGAGGGTCTTGTCGGTCATCTCTTCGCTGAGGCCGAGGGCTTTGAGGCGTTCCTTGAGTTCGTTCATGGTGATGTGGGGTGAGGCTGCGGACTAACGGTCGCGGAAGGAAGCCAGCGTTTCCGCGAGGCCCTTTTCAACGGAGCTGACGTGGCTGAATCCGGTGGCGAGCAGCTTGTCGATCGAGGCCCGGGAGTGTTTGACGTCCCCCAGCCGCTCGGGCAGGTGGACGATTTTCGAAGTGGAGCCGGAAAGCCGGATGATCCGGGCCGCCAGATCGTTGATGGTCATGCTGGCGCCGTAGCCCGCATTGAAGGTGCCGTGGAGATCCGGATGATCCGCCGCGTGGACCAGGGCGGCGACGATGTCCTTCACATGGATGAAGTCACGGGTCTGCTCCCCATCGCCGAAGATGGTGATGTCCTTCCCGGCGAGCGCGTTCCGGATGAAGATGGGAACCGCGGCGGCATACGCGCTGTTGGGATCCTGGCGGGGGCCGAAGACGTTGAAGAAGCGGATGGAGGCGGTGTTGAGCCTGCCCTCGCGCCGGAACATCTCCAGATAGTATTCCCCATCGAGTTTGGTGATGGCGTAGGGGCTTTTCGGTTGGGGCGTCATCGACTCGATCTTTGGAACGGCCGGATCATCGCCGTAGATTGCCGCCGAGCTGGCGAAGACCAGCTTCCTGACTCCGCTGGCGGCTGCTGCTTCCAGGACATTCAGCAGGCCCATGACGTTGATCTCCGCGCATTGGCAGGGGGCGTTCATCGACTCGGGGACCGAAATCATCGCTGCCAGATGGAAGACCACATCCACCCCTTCCATCGCCGCCTCCACCGCGGCCCGGTCCGTCACGCTGGCCTCGATGAACCGGTGGGAGAAGCCTTCCAGATTGCGCCGGTATCCGGATCTCAGGTCATCCAGCACAATGATTTCAGCGGAGCCTTGGAAGTGTTCGACGAGATGGCTGCCGATGAAGCCGGAACCACCGGTAACGAGGATGCGCATGGCGGGAAGGGTGGAATCCGGGAGCAGGCGTTCAAGGACAAATAAAGCGCATAAGATGCGCTGGGGGAATGGAAACCGGGGACCTTGCCGCAGGAAAGCGGCGTGGATGGATTTGGGAATTTACGTTTGGCGCATGGCGTTCAGGGTGCCGTCCTCCGATGGCAAGATTGTTGGGCGGAATTTTGGCGAACAGGCGGCTGCGATACCTCGGGGTGGGGGCGCTGTTGGCGGCAGCGGCGGCGCTTCTCATCGCCTGGGCGCTGGGCTTGGACGCCGGGGTGGTGAAATCGGCGTGGAAGGGGTTTGAAAATTTCCTGATACCGCGGCCATGGCTGCTTTTCGGAGCGTTGGTCGTGCTTCCCGCGCTGCCCATCCCCACGGGGCTGCTGTTGCTGCTGGCGGGAACCGTATGGAGGGACCGGCCGGTGGTGGCGTGCATGATCTGTCTGGCCGCGCTGGCGCTCAACATGAGCTGGACCTACTGGTTGGCGGCTGGTGCCGGCAGAAAGCTCATCGTGAAACTTCTGGCGTGGATGGGGATGAAAGTGCCGGAACTGCATGAAGACAACCAGCTCTGGGTGATCCTGTTGGTCCGTCTGACTCCGGGGTTCCCGTTCTTCGTGCAGAACTATGTGCTCGGCCTGTTGAAGGTTCCTTTCCGCCTTTATCTCGGAGTTTCGCTGGCGTGCAACGGGGTCCTTTCCATCGGGGTGGTGCTGGGAGCCGCGGGATTGGCGGACCGTAACTGGATGCCACTGGTGGCTGGAGCGGCGTTCCTGATCACCGGGTTGGTCCTTGTTTGCAGGATCAGGCAAAGGCTCCGGAACCGCTGAACGGATGTCAAAATCATCTGCCGGGGAGAATCCTCAGGGTCCCTACATTAGGGAGAAATCCAACCGCAATGGAAGCGAAGCGACATGGTCAGTTCGTCCATGTCGCTTCGCTTCCATTGCAGTTGAAAAATGCAGGGATCAGGAAGCTGCCCATCCCTAATGTAGGAGCCCTGGGAGAATCCTGAAGATTGATGATGGTTTTTGATTTCAGCGCGCTTTCCATGCAGGAATTTTGCGTTCTTTGGGGAAGTCGATGGATGATGCCAATTTGGCTTTGCGGCAAGCCCTCAGCTGCTTTGGGCAATATGTTTCATGGAAAATCAAGGATTTGCTGGGTTTTTGTGTGGTTTTTTAAAATTTTCCAGAATCGTGAAAATCAGCGCGTGCTGGCTATTAAACCGGAAGATTCGCAACATTTTCCGGGCGAAACGCACGTGGGCGAAAATTTCGTTAGAAAATCCGAATTTTCCCTATCTCTTTGAAAAACAGGAATGGGGAGAGAAGAGGAAGGGGCGGAGTTCCTGATCCAAATTTTTACTCCTTGCATTTTGCGGCATGTTAGAGTGTAAAGCGAGCCTGCTCGACGGCTTGGGGGAAACTTGGCCGCGTTAATCTAACGGAGTAAAACAACACCAAAAATTTCAATGATACCTAGGCTACGCTGTGGATATAACTCTCCGTTGCATCTGGCCATTTCCGGCATTGCCGCTGTTTTGGTTTTGAGTGGTGCGGAAGTTCGTGCCGCTGAGGAGGACGCGGCTGTTGTGGCTGGGGCTTTGGATGAAACCGGACCGGTGGAGCCGGTTCCGATGGAGGACGAGGGGTTCTATCCCACCATTGAGGAGACCATGCTTTTGGGGGGCGACTATCCCCGCCGGGGAAGCCGCCGCAACAACGGCCCGGATCTTCCGAACCAGGTCGCCCAAGGGCTTTATGCCTATCCGAATCCTGCTGAGACCTACCGTGCGCCGTGGGCGGATTCCCTTTCCCCGCTCAATCCATACCTCGGCTTCTTCACCCCTCATCAGACGGTGGTGTTGGAAGATGAAAACACTTGGCCGACCGGTCTCAGTTTCGAACTTGATTCCTCGTTCCCGATCCTGATCAGGGATTTCAATCCTGAACGGGCGATGTTCAAGGCCGGTCCGACCTACTTGGACCTGATGTTTGTCGGATTGACGGTGCTGCATTCCGACTACCAGGGTAACCAGGCATTTCGCGGAGGATCCGAAGATGGCTGGTTGATGGGCGTCGAATTTGGCCTCCGTGGGATGGTTCAGTTCACCAATCAGTTCTACCTCAGCCTTGCGGCGACTCTCGTCTATCTTCCTCTGGAAAATGAGATCGGTTTCCGCCTCGGTTCAGGTGGTGCCCCGACGGCGGCAGCCTCTCTCGAATACCTCTTCGAGAAGGGTGACTGGGATTTCCGGCTTTATGACACGTTTTACGTGGGTGCTGGCTACGATCTCTTCGGTGGTTTGGATGAAGGCGCCTACCAGCAGGCGGGGCGTTACAGCTTCGGCTTCCATGACACGCGCCGGACCAGTGAGTTCTACAATGGTGACAACACCTACTTCACGAACGCCATCGGCTTCGACTCGACCACTCCGGTGGGGCAGGATTGGCGCTTCTGGCTCTCCGGAAAGCGCGCCGATACCTGGAGGACGCTCGATTTCGAAAACCATCTGGGCCGCGAGTCGGTCTTCGCCCGCATCGGCTACAACGGTGAGGACGTCGCATTCGCCCCGGCTCTGGAGTATTACTTCGACCATTACAACTATTCGGATACCGGTGACTCTTACCTGGACAACCGCCTTTATCTGGTCCTGAAGGGGCGCCTCGCCCAGAACCTCCGCATGGAAGCTCGTGGCGGCTACCTGTGGCGGAACGGTGACCACTCCTATGACGGTGGCTATCTCTACTCCTTGGATCTCCATCATGAGCTTTCCAGCTACACGTCGCACTCGCTGTCGGCCGGCCGGGAATATTTCGACTATGATCTCACCGGAGACACCACCGTTGCCGGTTACATCCGCTACAGCATCCGCCATGGATTCACCAGGTCGTTCTCCGCATCGGCATGGATCCAGTATTCGGATGAAGATGGCAGGGTCTTCGACGGCGAGCGCACCAATGTGACCTTGAATCTCCGTTACTCCTTGTTGAACGGAAATAAAAGCGCTATCAACCTCCGCGGCGCTTATGAGCACAGGAATGGCACCTTCCCGGGTGACCGCTGGCTGGGCCGTCTGAGCTACACACAGAATCTGTTCTCCCGTACTTGGGCTGAGATCTACTACCAGTATGAGGAGTCTTCGATCTTTCCAAGTTTCAACGAACAAGTGTTCGGAACCACAGTCCGGAAATATTTCTGATCCACCAGACCACCGCTAAACTGATCCTTCTGTCACTTTTCACGAGTATTCAAAACAGGCGCAAGAGAACATCATGAAAAAAAATATTACCGTCTCGATTTCACCCACCGCAGCCTCCGTATGCGCGATTCTTGCTCTGGGGGGAATGAATACCGGCCTCTTTGCCGGTGAAACCGCCAAAGGAGGCATTCCTGCCGAGCAGCAGCGAGGTGCGGAAACCGACATGGACCTCCCCACCACCTTCCACAAGTACTACGGTCAAAACGCCACCCACTACCGGGACTCGGAGAAAAAGGTCGCAAAGATCGATGTTGATGGCGACCTCAACTACGACGGCGTGGTTTCCAATACCGATCCAGGCGACAACGGCGCGTTCGAAGGAACCCCTCCTGGCCTTGTCATCGGTGTCGGCGAAATGTCGAAACTGGTTCTCCGGCTGAGCCCCTACCGGCTCGACTTCGAAGGAGAAGTTGTGGTGACCATCGAGGTTGCCGGGATCAACCGGGCTTCCAAGACCGGCACCTTCGCCACCTTCGAAGAAGAGCAAGCCTCCGTCGGTCGCGTCCGTGTCTGGCAGGATGCTTCCAAATCCAAACTCCTTCTGGATTCAGGGAAATCAGACAAGCTGGTTTATGAATTCATCATGGATTCCGCCCAATACCCTGCGAATCTCCCTGGTGTTGTTCCCCGCACCTTTTACGTGGAAGGTGTCCGCCCTTCCGGCGAATTCACGGGTGATGTCCGTCTTCTGACCAGTGTCTCCTGCCGCAAGCCGGGGACCACGGCGGAAGGTTATGCCGAAGAACGGAAATCCTGGGTGAAAACTTTCCGCACCAGCTTCGACCATATGCTGTTCACGGTCAGATCCCAGCCGGCGAAAAAGGACTTCATCAATAACAACGCCGAGGGCGTATGGATCAGCCCGCGCTGAGATTGGGTGCACCCAACGTACGCCTCTGCATTGATTCATCCATCCCGATATCTGCGATCCCCGCATTCCTAACCCAGTGACGAGAAAGTTTTTCCTGTTGTTGCAGCCTGCGGTGATGGCCGCGATCCTGCTAGGCGGAATCGGTTGCTCCAACGGGCCATCCTCCACGGGGGATGTGCCTGCAGCCGCAATACCGAAAAGCACGGAGCCTGGCAATCGTGGTGCCATCGGCATCGGTGATGATCTTGAATTGTTTGTGAAAGAGGATCCTGTTTTCAACGGCACCTACCGTGTCCGTGAACGCGGGGACATCATTATTCCGGACATCGGTCGGATTCCTGTCGCCGGTCTTGATGTCCCATCCGCGGAACGCCGGGTGGAAAGCTACATCGAAAAGGGGCAGATCAAGGATGCGACGGTGATTCTGGACAGGACCAGCAATCAGGATAAGACATCTTCCGTGCCAGGCGCCCGGCGGATGCTTGTCTATATGACTGGGGTGGTCGCCAAACCGGGCCAGCACATGCTGAGTATTCCTGAAGGCAGATCCCTCGGCGTTTATGAAGCCATTCTCATTTCCGGTGGACTGGGCCGTTTCGCGGATGAACAGAAGGTCTATGTGACCCGCATGGATGCCAAAGGCATGAGGCATCGGATTCCAGTGAACATCAAATTGATCCGTCAGGGGAGTATTCCGGATCCGGCCATCGGCTACGGTGATGTGGTGGTGGTTTCTGAAAAGGTCTTCGGATTCTGATGACTCCGGATACAGGCCGCTTGTGAATTGGGGCAATCGTCCGCCGGTGGCGTGACCACATTACCGATCTTTGTCACTCCTCAGCAAACTGATCCGGGGCGCATCCGCCAACGTCATCGAGCATGGGCTGAAGATGGTGGTGATGTTTGTCACCACTCCCCTGATGATCCGCTGTCTGGGGAAGGAAGACTACGGGACATGGCTTCTGGCGGGAGCCATCATCGCTTATTTCAGGCTGCTTGACCTCGGGGTTTCCTTCGCTGGATCACGCTTCCTGGGAGCAGCACTGGGTGCGAATGACCGTGAGGAATACCAGTCTTTGGTTTGCCACCTCTTTCGTTTTTTCACGCGCTTGGGGATTGCGACGCTCGCCCTGACCCTGCTGGCTGTATGGGGGCTGCCGTTTTTCATCAAGGACGGGGACATTGTCTCAACCGTCAGGGTTCTGCTGGCGGGGTTGGGGGTGTCCACGGCCCTGCGGTTTTTCACGCGGATCTATGAAGTGGTTCTGAAGGGTCATGTCCGGTATGATCTCATTGGGATTTCCTCCATTCTCAAGACCGTCGTTCAGGCGGGATTGATCATTGCCTTGCTCCTGATGGGCCACGGACTGATGGTTTTGCTGGTCGCCCATGTTCTGGTCGATGTGTTTGATCAGCTTTTGCTGGTGTACTTTGCCAAGCGGGTGGAGAAGGACCTTCGTCTGACAGGGGCGGAAAAGAAGGGGTCGGGAGCATCGGAGTTGATCCGTTACAGCGCGACAGCCATGATCACAAATGCGGGGAACAGTTTGAGGCAGGGAATGGACCCAATGATCATCACGCACGTTTCGGGGTTGGGTTCGCTGCCTCCCTATATGGTTGGCACCCGTTTGCTCGGCGTGTTCAGCGACATCATCAACGCGATTTTCGGAGGAGGTCTCATCGCGGCGTTCAGCCAGCTTTACGGCAGAGGGGATGCGGAGGCGCTGAACCAGCGCTTCCTGCAGGCGATCCGTTGCAGCACCATACTGGCGATGCTGGGGGGATGCGGACTCATGCTTTTCGGGCCGGCGTTCATTCTCCGTTGGGTGGGGCCGGGGTTCATGGTGTCCGGTAATGTCATCCTTATACTGGCACCCGTTACGGCGCTTTCCCTGTGCCAGTATCCGGTGTGGAGTCTGTTCTACAGCCAGAACAAACAACAGTGGCTGGCTGTTATGACATTGGTGGGTGGCGTTTTCAATCTGATCCTCAGTTTCCTGCTGGCATGGCGGTGGGGCTGGATGGGGGTGGTATGGGCCACATGTGTGGAAATGGCGCTTGCCTATGGCTTCGGGATGCCTTGGCTGGTTGGGAGGATCGGGGTGCCGATCAAGCGTTACTTTCGCGAGATCCTCGTACCTGCGGTGAAGATTCTGGTTGCAGCCGTTTTTTATTGGGTGGCGGTTCGGACATTCATCCTTCCGGCCTACGACCATTTGTTCCTGTTGGGTATGGGGTACCTTGCCGTCATGGCGCTTGTGCTCTGGTATCAGGTGTTCAGCGGTCCGGAGAGAATCCAAGTGAGGAAGATGATCCCGGGGCTCAGATGAAGGACTCGGCCGTTAGGCCGGGTCGGAGCGGTTCCATGGCATGTCACCCCCCCGCGGATCCGCATGACGGGGGGCGGGAGAGGGAGGGCCCCTTCTTGTGAAATTGTAACAATCCGGCGGTTGTTGCCCGTGGTGGAGGTTTGTTACGGTTTTGTTTCATTCACGCGAACCTCATGGAAACGACACCCACTGCCACCACCGGAACTCCGCCCGCCGAAACAGCCACTCCTTCAAAACTCCAGGATGCCAAGGCGGCATTGAAGCAGGCCCGCGAACGTCTCGAGGGGGCGGAGCGGGATGTGCGGAAGGCGAAGAAAGCCGTGAAGGCCGCCCGCAAGGAGAACAAAGGTTCCAAGAAAAAGGGCGGGAAGAAAGAGCACTGACCGTCCGCGGAATGGATCCCGACATGCGACATTAGTGTCATGCAACGGACATGGCCCGGAGGGATGGCCCGTGAAAGGGTCCGTTCCGACCACCCTCGGGTGAGGGAGCGGTCCAATGAAGCATTCAGACAAGGGCCGCGCCTGATCCAGACGGATGAGACGCGGCCCTTGATCTTTCCAACCGGAGTCGACGGGGAACCACATGGTTTCTGAAAAAAGGGGCTGACGGAATGATCTTTCTGGCGAAGATCGCGTCATGCGTGGAATCTTGCAGGCTTTGATCGGGTGGGGAGTTTGCATGATGGCGGGAGCGGAGACCGCGTTTGTGGAAACCCGTGTGGTTCCCTCCGGATACGCCACGCAGGCGGCGGCAGTGGATGACCGCTATATCTACGCGGTGGCCAACAAGGGGATTGCGAAGATCGACCGTGCCGATGGCAGGGAGCTTGCGGTCAGCGAAGGGAAGGCGTCCCACCTCAACAGCGCGGTCGTGATGGACGGGAAGATCTACTGCGCGCACAGCAATTTCCCCCTGAAGCCGGAGAAAGGGGAGATCATGGTGCTGGATCCACAGACGATGAAACTGGAGACGTTCCATGAGTTAAGCGAGCCACCGGGCAGCTTGACGTGGGCGTTGGAGAGGGACGGGAGTTGGTGGTGCCACTTCGCCCATTACGGGAAGGACAACGGGAACTCCGTTCTGGTCAGGTATGATGCGGATTGGAAGGAAACGGGGCGGTGGACCTACCCTCCGGAGTTTGTCGCGGAGTGGGGGAAAATGAGCCTGTCCGGGGCGGTGTGGCAGAGCGGGGAGCTGCTCGCCACCGGTCATGACAAAAAGCGGATCTATCGACTGAAGGTTCCGGAGGCGGGGAAAGTGGTGGAGTGGGTGGTCACCCATCCGTCGCCGTTTCCCGGGCAGGGGATCGCGCTTGATCCGGAAACAGGAGGCCTGGTCGGTATCGACCGGAAGCGAAAGTCGGTGGTGTTTGCGAAACCAGCGAAGCCGTGATAGCGGTTGGGTCCATGAACATGAGCCGGCGTGACAGTCTGAGGATCCTGGCGGCGGGAGCCGCGATGGGTGCGGGTGCCCGTGCGGCGGAGGAAAAGTCCGGGGATCTGATCCGGCGGAAAATTCCCTCCTCCGAGGAGATGCTCCCGGCGATCGGCCTGGGCACGTGGCAGACATTCGACGTGCCGCCGGACCAGCACGCGCCGCTGGCGGAGGTGCTGAAGGAATTCGCCGCGCTGGGCGGAAAACTGATCGACTCCTCACCCATGTATGGGGCGTCGGAAGAAACCGCCGGCGATCTGATGGAGCGGCTTTCGCTGCGGAAATCCCTTTTCGTGGCGACCAAGGTGTGGACGTCCGGCAAGGAGGCGGGCATCCGGCAGATGGAGGCCTCCATGAAGAAGTTGGAAGCACCGGTCATCGATCTGATGCAAGTGCACAACCTGGTGGATGTGAAGACCCACCTGAACACCCTGAATGCGTGGAAGCATGAAGGGATCATCCGTTACCTGGGCGTCACCCACTATCATGAGGGCAGCCATGACGCCGTGATGAAGGTGATGGAGTCGGACTCGCTCGACTTCCTCCAGATCAACTACTCCCTCGCGGAGCGGGAGGCGGAGGAAAAGCTGTTGCCGATGGCAAAGGACCGCGGCGTGGCGGTGATCGTGAACCGTCCGTTCGCCGGGGGAAATCTGTTCGCCCGCCTGCGGGAAAAGCCGCTGCCGGACTTCGCGGCGGAGATCGGCTGCACGAGCTGGGCGCAGCTCATGTTGAAATTCATCATCTCCCACCCGGCGATCACCTGCGCCATTCCCGCGACGTCAAAGGTGAAGCACCTGCGGGACAACATGGGCGCCTGCCGCGGTCCCCTTCCGGACGAGGCGATGAGGAAACGCATCATCGCAGCCGCCGGGGTCTGAGAGGGGCTCAGATCCGTTCCTCCAGCAGCTTGATGAAATGGGTGACCATTTCAGAGGGGGAGTCCTTTTTCCAGACCGCCCACATCTTGAACTCGAAGATGTTTTTCGAGATGAAAGGGAGGATCACGATTCCTTGGGTGGTGAGATCCAGCACCACGGGAAGCATGGAGATGCCTTGGTCCGCGGCGATCATGGTCAGGAACGAGTCGAAGCCCTCGATGGAGCGGATGCGGGGCGGCGGCTGGCCTTCCTCCGTGATGAAGCGGTGGACCTCCTCCCGATGGGAGCGTGATCCGTTGCCCAGGCACAGCATCGTTTCCGGTTTGGTTTCGGCCAGATCGATCCTCTCGCGGGTGGCCCATGGATGGTGCTTCGACACTGCGATCCCGAAGTGGGATTTGATCACACAGAGCAAATCCATCTCCGCCTGGCCCAGTGGGTCGGTGCCGTAGGCAAAGCCTACATCGATGGTCCCGCTTTCCAGCGCGTCCAACTGTTCCTCCGGGTGCATTTCGACGAAGGAAACCTCCACGCCGGGGTAGCGTTTGTTGAAAAGTTGCAGTGTCGCCGGGAGAAAGTCCGTGGCGATGACACCCACGCTGCCGATCCGGAGCTTCCCGATCCGGCCTGCCTGCGCTTCCGTCGCGCGTTCGATGGCCCTGTCCGCCAAATCCAGCAGGGTGCGGGCATCGCTTTGGAAAACCTCACCGGCTTTGGTGAGGGAAACGCTGACGGTGTCCCGGTCCAGCAATTTGACACCGATCTCATTCTCGAGATCCTTGATCTGCTTGCTGAGGGCGGGACGGGTGATGCTGAGATTTTCGGCCGCCTTGCGGAAATTCAGCTCCTCGGCGACTGCTACAAAATATCTCAAATGCCGGAGCTCCATCCGCCAGACTGGTAACATCGAGTTACCAGCTTGGAAACTTCAAAATAATTCCGGGATAACAGGTCCGATGGTATTTCAACTCCGGCCAAAATAAAACAATCGTTTTGGAATTCGGCCCACCGTCAATTTTGTATGCAACACTACGTCCTGATCCCCTTGTCGCTGAGCTGGCTGTTCCTTCTTCCGGGGTGCGGAAAGAAGGGGCCCGAGGGCCCACCGCAGATGCCACCGGCGGAAGTCACCTTCGTGCCCGCCGCGAGTGAAAACGTGAGCATCGTCCGCGAATATCCCGGCCGGATCGATGCGGTCCGGGTTTCCGAGATCCGCGCCCGCGTCCCGGGCATCCTGCTGGAGAAGACCTTCCAGGAAGGTGCGGATGTGAAAACAGGAGATGTCCTGTTCAAGATCGATCCCCTTCCGCTGGAAGCCGCCAAGGCGAGCGCCGAGGCGACACTGGCCCGGGCGGAGGCAACGGTGAAGCAAACCGAGGCGACCGCGGTCCGCTTCCGGGAACTGGCGGCATCCAGATCCGTCAGCCAGCAGGACATCGACAATGCGGAGGCTTCCCTCCAGGTGGCGCAGGCGGATGTGCTGGCGGCGAAGGCGGCGCTGAAAACCGCGGACCTCAATCTGGGCTACTCCACGGTGACCGCGCCGATCAACGGCCGCATCGGCCGGGCGGAGGTGACGGAGGGACAACTCGTCGGCCAGGGAACCGCGACGCGGTTGGCGCTGATCCAGCAGATGGACCCGGTTTATTTCGATTTCACCCAGTCAACGGCGGAGCTGATCTCCCTGAAGCGGGCGATGGCATCCGGAACCCTGGGGGAGGCCTCTCCGGAGCAGTCTGCGGTCACGCTGATCCTGGACGATGGCTCCGAATACGACAAGAAGGGCAAGATCCTCTTCTCCGAGGTCACGGTGGATGAGACGACCGGGATGGTCACCCTGCGGGCTGAGTTCCCCAATCCGGACAGGCTGCTGTTGCCAGGCATGTTCGCCCGGGCGCACTTCGTGCAGGGCGTGAAGCCGAATGCCGTCACGGTGCCGCAGCGTGCGGTGACCCGGATGCAGGGCGGCAAGGGCAGCGTCCTCATCGTTGACGACAAAGACCACGCGCAGCTCCGGATGATCGATACGGCGGAAGCCATCGGCGACAAGTGGGTGGTGACCAGCGGGCTCAAGCCCGGAGAACGGGTCATCATGGAGGGCCACCTGAAGGCCCGCCCGGAGGCACCGGTGAAGCCGGAGCCGTTCACGGAGAAAAAGCCGGAGGCGACCCCGTCCGCCGCAGACAAAAGCTAAGCACCTCCCCACATGGCCCATTTCTTCATCGACCGCCCCGTTTTCGCGTGGGTCGTGTCCATCCTCATCTCGCTGCTCGGGATCATTTCGATCACGCAGCTTCCTGTCGCCCAGTATCCTGCGGTCGCGCCGCCTTCCATCTCCATCACGGCGAACTACGCCGGTGCGTCCGCGGAAACGCTGAGCGACACGGTGACCTCGGTCATCGAGCAGCAGCTCAACGGCATCGACAACCTGATGTACATGACGTCCGCCAGCGACGCGAACGGCGTGGCGACCATCACGTTGTATTTCAAGCCGGGGACAAATCCGGACACGGCGCAGGTGCAGGTGCAGAACAAGGTGCAGCTCGCCACGCCGAGCCTGCCGCAGACCGTGCAGCAGCAGGGTGTGGTGGTGGCCAAGGCGACGCGGAACTTCATGATGTTCATCGCCCTGACCACGGACGACGGCAGCATGGATGCCATCGCCCTGGGCAACTACCTGGCCTCCAGCGTGCTCGACCCGCTCCGCCGGGTGCAGGGCGTGGGTGAGGTCATCCAGTTCGGCACGCAGTATGCGATGCGGATCTGGCTCGATCCGGACAAGCTCAACAGCTACAAGCTGACTCCCGGCGACGTGAACGCCGCCGTGGCCGCACAGAACACGCAGGTGCCGGTCGGCCAGCTCGGCCAGCTTCCCGCGGTGGAGGGCCAGCAGCTCAACGTCATCCTCCAGGGGCGGGCCACGCTGCGGGAGGTGAATGAGTTCGAGAACATCGTCCTGCGGGTGAACACGGACGGATCCCGCGTCTATCTGAAGGATGTCGCCCGGGTGGAAATGGGCGGCCAGGACTACACCATCAAGGCGAACATCGACGGCAAGCCGACCGGTGCCGGTGCCATCAAGCTTTCCCCGACCGCCAACGCGCTCGATACCGCGGATGCGGTCCGTGCCGAGATCGAGCGTCTTTCGGAGTTCTTCCCGCCGGGTGTGAAGGTGGTGTTCCCGCTGGATACCTCCACCTTCGTGAAGATCTCCGTGAAGGAGGTTCTCAAGACCCTTGTCGAGGCGATCATCCTAGTGTTCCTGGTGATGTATCTGTTCCTGCAGAACTTCCGCGCCACCCTCATCCCGACACTGGTCGTGCCGGTCGCCCTGCTGGGCACCTGTGCGCTGATGTCGGCGTTCGGCTTCTCCATCAACGTGCTCACCATGTTCGGCATGGTGCTCGCCATCGGTATCCTCGTGGATGACGCGATCGTGGTGGTGGAGAACGTGGAGCGGATCATGTCCGAGGAAGGCCTGCCTGCGAAGGAAGCCACCCGGAAGGCGATGAACCAGATCACCGGCGCGCTGATCGGCATCACCCTGGTGCTGACCGCGGTGTTCCTGCCAATGGCGTTCTTCGGCGGTTCGGTGGGTGCGATCTACAAGCAGTTCACGATGTCGATGGTGTCCTGTATGGTGTTCTCGATCTTCCTCGCCCTGACCCTGACTCCCGCGCTTTGCGCCACCCTGCTGAAGCAAGTGGAGGCGGGTCACCACCATGAGAAGAAAGGCTTCTTCGGTTGGTTCAACCGTTCGTTCGACCGGACGACCAATGTTTACCAGAAATCCGTGGGCGGACTTTTGAAGCACACCATCCTCGGCCTCCTGGCGTTCGGTCTGGTGATCTTCGGCGTGGTGCATTTCTACAAGAAGATGCCGTCCTCCTTCCTTCCGGAAGAAGACCAGGGGTATTTCCTCACGCTCTTCACCCTGCCGGTGGGTGCCACGGACGCCCGGACCCAGGAGGTGCTGAAGCAGGCCGAAGAATACCTCGCGAAACAGCCCGAGGTGGAACACTACTTCACGGTGGCGGGCTTCAGCTTCGCCGGCCGTGCGCAGAACTCCGGCCTCGCGTTCATCCGCCTGAAGCCATGGGAGGAACGCCCGGGCAAGGATCACCGGGCACAGGCGGTCATCCAGCGGGCTCTTGTCGGCTTCGGCGGCATCAAGGATGCCATCGTGTATCCGCTCAACCCGCCGGCGATTCCCGAGCTGGGAACCTCCTCTGGCTTCGACTTCTGGCTGCAGGACCTCGGCGGGGTCGGGCATGAGAAGCTCATCGAGGCCCAGGGCCAGTTGATGGGGATGGCGTCGCAGAACACCAAGCTCATGCAAGTCCGGCCACAGGGTCTGGCTGACGTGGCGCAGATGAAGATCGAGCTGGATCAGGACAAGGCCAGCGCGCTCGGTGTGTCGCTGGCGGATATCAATACGACGATGCAGACGGCGTTCGGCTCCGCCTACGTGAACAACTTCGTCAATGGTCCGCGCGTCCAGCGGGTGATCGTCATGCTGGATGCGAAGTTCCGGATGACCCAGGAAGATATCGGCAAGGTGTTCGTGCGGAACAAGAACGGCGGCATGGTCCCGCTTTCGTCCGTGACGAAGGTCGAGTGGTCCTATGGCTCCCCGCAGCTACAACGCTACAATGGCGTCCCGGCAATCAATATCGTGGGACAAGCGGCTCCCGGCCTGAGTTCCGGTGAAGCGATGAACCAGATGGAGGAGATGGCGAAGAAACTCCCGCCCGGCCTGGGCTACGAATGGTCCGGCCAGTCGCTGGAGGAAAAGGTTTCCGGAAACCAGGCTCCCATCCTGTATGCAGTGTCCATCCTCGTGGTGTTCCTCTGTCTCGCGGCTCTCTACGAAAGCTGGTCCATTCCGGCGGCGGTCATGATGGTGGTGCCGCTCGGCATCATCGGTGCACTTGGTGCGGCCACCCTCCGCGGACTTGAGAACGACGTGTATTTCAAGGTGGGCCTGCTCACGACCGTGGGCCTTTCCACCAAGAACGCGATCCTAATCATCGAGTTCGCCCTCGACCTGATGAAGGAGGGCAAGGGCCTCATCGACGCGACCCTGGAAGCGGTGAAACTCCGTCTGCGCCCCATCCTCATGACGTCGATGGCGTTTGTGCTGGGCGTGGTGCCGCTGGTCATCAGCTCCGGTGCGGGTTCCGCCAGCCAGAACGCGATCGGCACGGGTGTCGCCGGGGGCATGATCTCCGGCACGGTGCTGGCGGTGTTCCTGGTGCCCGTGTTCTTCGTCGTGGTCATGAAGATCGTGATGAAGGTCACCGGCAATACTCCGGGAATGAGCGTGGCGCATGCGATCCATGGGGAGGATGGGCCGTCGGCTTGAGCCCTATGCCTTGAAGGCATAGGATTTCAGTCCGCCGGGTGAATGGGTGCGGCCTTTCCATGCCAACGTGCGATGGATGTCATCCTTTCACCAAGCGGAACCTGTAGGGAGCAAGTGGATTTCCCCGCCGTAATGGCGGAGCCATTCCGCTATTCCCGCAGCGGCCCCGGTGGATATGGGCCAGCGATATTCCTCCGGCGAATCCGGGCGGGACGTCGCAGCCACGGGGTCCGATGCCATGGGGAAGACAGGGGCGGGACGCCCCTGCAACGGCCTGGGCCAAGATGGCCCAGCCACGGTTGAAGATTGCGGCGGGCGTCGCGGCCACGGTCCTGATGGAAATGCCGGCTGAAGCCGGCGCTCCTTCAATTTGCGTTTTACGGCGAGCTTCCGGTTGCGCTGGAGGGGATTTCTTGTTAGCGGTTGGACCCATGGGAAAGGCGAAACCGCAACTCGAATTCCGATGGGCTTCCCTGTTCGGATTCCGTCCTGCGGTGGCCGAGGTGCGGCCGAAAAGCGGTGCCGAGGACAAGGGCCTCACCGCGTGGTGCGTGGAGGCTTCCAAGTCGCTCGCTCTCCATGAACTGGCCCGCAAGGTCAGCGTTTCATGGAACAGCCGCATGCAGACGACGGCTGGCCGTGCCTGGTGGCCGCACCGGTCCATCGAGCTGAATCCGAAGCTGAAGGAATGCGAGCCGGAGGAACTCTGGCGCACGCTGAAGCATGAGCTGGCGCATCTGGTGGCCTACGAGAGGAGCGGGCGGCGGCGGATCGAACCTCATGGCAGGGAGTGGCAGGAGGCATGTGCCGACCTGGGCATTCCGAACGAGCAGCCGTTCCACACCCTGCCATTCAAGCGGCGGCGGATGAAGCGCAACCATTCCTATATCTGCCCGAACTGCTTCACCACCATCCACCGGGTGAAACCGATCAGCAGGGCGGTGGCCTGCTACGATTGCTGCCGGAAATTCAGCCGCGGCCACTATCACGACCGCTTCCGCCTGATCGAGAAGAAGGCGTGAACGGCAAAGGCCGGATCACTGGATGATCGGATTCTGGTCGTCAATCGACGTGATCACATCGAACTCCCCGTCCTCATCGCCCGCGTAGGGGTTGATGAGCATGGGGCCGTTGGAATCCAGGGATGGTCGAACCAACTGGAGCCACGGGGCCAGACGGATCGCCGGTTCCCGGTCCGGGATCATTTTACCGCTGATCACGGCGGGAGCCTGCTGGGAGGAAAGGAGATCGGAACTTTCCAGTCCGAAACCTCCCTGCCAGTCCCAGCTCACCGGGGAACCGGGGCTACTTTTGCCGTTTTCCGCTTCCGAAAGTCCTGCGGGTTTTGGCGGAAACGAGAGGGTGGCCATCAGCGCGACCAATGCCGCCCCGGCGGCCAGCAGGAGGCTACGCGACTTGGCAACGCGTCGGGAAATCCTCCGGGAAGGAGTGTGCTGGCCCCGTGCTGCGGCGATCTGGCGGCGCAGTTTGCCGATGCGGCGGAGCTTGCCACGACGATTCATCGTCCGGGAAAACCGTTTGAGGGGGATGAGGTTGTGCTGGCCCAGGCCGTCGATCATCACGAACCGGCTGCCTTTCTCCCCGTCCTGCGCGTAGACCACGTTCCCGCCGTTGAGATCCGCGGCGATCACGTCGGACGCCATCAGATCCCGGAAAAATTCCTCGAGGGCGTGCTCGGCAGCGCGGTCAAAGGTGCCATCCGCGAGCATTGCACGGAGGGACGGTGCCAGATCGCCATTCTCTCCACGGACGGCATCCAGCACGAGGCCCAGTCCCATGTCCGTGTCCACCAGTCCCTTGATCCGCTGGACGAAGGGCGGGCTGGAGCCCTCCCGGGCATGGGTGGCCACATACTCGCCGATCTCCCGCATGTAGGAAAGATACTGGCCGTAGCAGCGGCGCATTTTGTACCATTTACCCCAAGCGCGGTCCACCGAGTCGGGCCGGATGACCTTGATAATGAGATCCGAATGGTCCGGGTGGGTGAAGACAAAGCGTTGCTTGCCTTGGGCAACGGGTTGTCTGTCGCTCAGCAGGATCATCGTAAGTCGCTCATCATAAATGAGGGTTATTCCGGGGTCAAGTCCGTTTGAATCCTTGCGGCAGGTTGCGTTCCAAAGAAGGACCAATTGGACGGAGACCAGGGCCATCTCATTTCGGGAAGCTCCACCCGAAATTTGAAAGAATTACCACTGATTTCACTGATTTACTGATTCAGAATCGGGCAGTATCGCCGAAAGGCGGTTCATTCTTCTCTCTTTAAATCAGTAAATCAGTGGAATCAGTTGTGATCCACCCGCTTTCCTCCAAGTGGCGCTTGAAATGAGGTGGCCCGGGGACGGAGACGGTCCTGCCTTGCGGCGTCTCCCCTGCGTTATTATATCCGGAGTGGATGCCGCGCTGGACTTTGGAAAATTTGGTGGATTTCGAGCAGGCGCTCGATGCGGGTTTCAAGGTATCGCCAGCGGTGAAATCGGAGGTCAGGGCCGCGGCGCACGGGCTTGATGGCACCGCCGCGCGGCGTGCGGGCCTGCGCGCCTGGCTGGAAGCGGCGAGGGAGCCGGTCCCGGCGGGCCGCCGCTATCTGATCGCGGAGACGCTATTGCGGGCGCTGGTCATTGCCATGGGCTGGGCGCTCGGCGCGAATGTGGTGCGCTTTCTGGTCGATGAGAAAATCGGCGGGATGAATGTCGTCCACTACCTGGCGCTGGGGCTGGGGAGCCAGTGGTTGGTCCTCGCGGTTGCGGTGGCGGCATGGCTTTTCCGACGCCGGTCGGCCAGCGGTTTCACCGGTGTCCAGGCGGCGATGGGGGGCTTCCTGCGGAAAGTGACGAAGGATCATGAGGGAAAGCTGTGGGCCCGCATCATGGATGGAGGGCCATTTCCGAAGGCGGCCCTGCTCTGGCGGCTCGCTTCGTTCGCGCAGATGTTCGGAGTCTGGTTCAACATCGGGATCATCAGCATGCTCGGCGCATTCGTGCTGACGAAGAACATCGGCTTCCATTGGGAAACGACGACCGAGGAGACCATGCGGGAGTCGCTGGCGGCCACCGTGCGTTTCCTTTCCCTGCCATGGGCGGCGGTTTTCCCGGAAGCGGTGCCGGACGCCGCGACGATTGATGCGACGCGGTTGTTGCCCGCGGGTTCCGGAACCTTGCCGCCAGGGCCTGCGTCATGGTGGCTGTTCCTGCTGATGGCGACGGTCGTCTGGGGATTGCTGCCGCGTTTCTTTCTCTGGATGGCGGCGGGATTCGCCAGCCGCCGGGCACTGGCATCCATCGACTTCCAGGCCAGGCACCACCGGGCGCTGTGGAGGGAACTCACCGGAGTGGACCGCGCGGAGAATGATGAAAAGCCACTGGATGGCGTGCTGGTCCTGGATGTGGGAGGCAGTGGCTTCCTGCCGGATGTCCTGAGGCCTTTCCTGCTCCAGAAACTGAGGGTGCACCCGGCGTCCTGGCACACCACCGCGGTGCTGGATCCGGGAGCGGAAGGTGAAGCCGCCGCCGCGCTGGCGCAGGCACCCGCCGGGGTGGTCCTGCTGGCGGAGGGATGGGCGCTTTCCCCGGCGAGGATGAGCGCGCTGCACTCACAGATCCGGCGGGTTGCGGGAAACACGGTGCCGGTGAAATTCCTCGTCGCCAATGAGACGGGCGGATCTCCGGTGCAGGTGGCCGCGGAGGAGATGGCGCAGTGGGAACGATTCGTGGATTCCCTCCGCGATCCGCACGCGGAGGTCTATTTCTACGCCTGAGCCAGTTCCGCGAAGACCATGATGCCGGCGCTGGTCTGCAAGGTGCTGACCACCGTGACATCCACCGCGGAGCCGATCTTCGCGACGGCATGGTTCACGACGATCATGGTGCCGTCCGGAAGGTAGCCGACGGCCTGGTGGTCTTCCTTGCCGCTGCGGACGAGGGTGATGCGCACCTTGTCGCCGACTCCGGCGGGGGGCTTCAGCGCCTGGTCGAGTTCGTCGATGTTGAGGACCTGGATGCCCTGGAGCCGGGCGACTTTTCCGAGATTTTCATCCCCGGTCATCAGCCGTGCTCCCAGCAGGCGGGTGGTTTCGATGAGGAGCTTGGAGAGTTTCTCGTCCTTGCGGGCGCTGCTTTCGTGGAGGGTGATCTGGATGTCGGGAGCCTTCTGCATGGCTTCCAGCGCATCGAGTCCCCGCTGGCCGCGGAGCCGTGCGCCGTTCTGGCTGGAGGTGGACATTTGCTGGAGTTCCTCCAGCACGAAGCGGGGGACCACCAGACGGCCGGAGAGGAAGCCGGAACGGATGATGCCGGGCAGACGTCCGTCGATCACCACTTCCGGGTCCAGCACGACGGGCTGGCCGGTGGTCGCTTCCTGGCGGAAACGGACGTAGGGGATGACGAAGGAAAAGTCGTCGTGGTTGCTCCGCAGCGCCAGCACCGCACCGAGGAAGCCGAAGCTGGAATAGAGGACGGTGTCGATGGCGAGCTTCAGCGCCCCCAGATAGGCATCCCGCTGCTGGGGGAGTTCCGGATCATCCGGAATCATCGTCTGGATGAGCGTGGTGAAGTCGATGCGGGTGAGCAGCCAGGCACAGAGCAGGCCGACGCCGAGGCCGAAGGTGGCGGTCGAGAAGCCCCTGAGGGTGAAGCCCTTCACCAGTGTCTCCACCCAGATGAAAAACCCGGCGATGAGGAGGCCGCCGACCAGGCCGTAGCCCAGCGGGGCGTTCAGGCTCATGGCCACCGCGATGCCACCGGCCTCACAGATGAGCAGGTAGGTGAGGCGGGCGATGTTGACGGAAGGCGTCGAGGTCATGATGTCGGGAGATGGCTCCGCTGCTCACACGCCGCCGAGGGGAGCGGGGAGCCTTTACTCGTGGTCGTCGGCCGTCGCTTTGATGTCAGTCAAAGCTGCGATGAAGTCCCCGAGAATCTCGGCAGGCACCATGATGGTATCACGGTTCCCGCTCACGTCTTCGGTGATCTTCACGACCATGCCCCGCGAGTTCTGTTTCAGATCGAGAAAGAAGACTTTCCGATCGGCCAGAATTTTTTCCGTATGCAATAAATCGCTTTCCACTGGAACCTCCGTTGTCGTTTGATTTCAACACGACGATTGCGGGGCATTCTGCAAAGTCAATCCAATTCCCGTGCGGCGGGAAGTGCCCGGAAATGATCGACTTTCTACCAAACGGCAGGCCTGCCCTGGTCCTCGCCCCGATGCAGGATGTGACGGACCTGCCATTCATGCGCGTGCTCGCCCGTCGCGGTGCTCCCGACTGGTTCGTGACGGAGTATTTCCGCGTCCATCCGGACTCGAAGCTGAACGCGTATATCCTCCGTTCGATCGATGAAAATGAAACGGGCCGGCCTGTTTTCGCCCAGATGATCGGGCGGGACATCCCGGCCCTGGTCCGGACGGCCGGGGAACTGGCGCGGCACCCGATCGCCGGGATCGACCTCAATCTGGGTTGCCCGGCCCCCATCGTCTGCCGGAAGGACGCGGGGGGAGGCCTGCTGCGGGATCCGGAGATGGTGGACCGCATCATCGGGACGCTGCGCGATGCTTTTCCGGGAAGGTTCACGGTGAAGACACGGGTCGGTTACCATGACGCGTCGGAGTTTCCAAAGCTGCTGGAAATTTTCCGCCGCCATGCGATCGACGGGCTTACCATCCATGGCAGGACCGTGGGTGAACGCTATGCCACGCCGGTGCATCCGGACTGCGTCAGGGCCGCGGTGGAAATGATGTCCTGCCCGGTGATCGCCAATGGCAACGTTGTGGATGTGGAGACGGGACGTGCCTACCTGCGGAAAACGAACGCCGCGGGCCTGATGGTGGGACGGGGCGCGATCCGGAACCCGTGGATCTTCAGCCAACTTGCCGCCGCGTTCGATGGGATGGAGCCGATGATCCCGACCCGCCGGGATTTGTTGGATTACATCCGGGATCTCTATGATGAGATGGCCCGGGAATCGATCCGCTTTGATCCGATGGGCCACGTCCAGAGGATGAAGCGGCCGCTGGTGTACATCAGCCACGGGCTGGATGAAACGTTCGAGCAGCAGATCCGCCGGGCGAAGACGCCGGAGGAGTTCTCCGCGATCTGCGCCGCCCATCTGGACAATGATGATCCGCTCCCGGCGAAGCCGCCGGTGGAGTCGAAGCTTTTCTGTGGATTCGAGGATCTGGCCGCGGACCGGCTCAGCGCCTCCGGCGGCGGACCATGAATGCCCCCGCTCCGGCGAGGCAGAGCATGGCGTGGGACGGCTCCGGGACCGCGTTGAGCACCACGTTGTCCAACAAGTGGTAACGGGTGGCTCCTGTGTGACCATCGGTGAAATAAAAGCGGAACTCCACGGGTGTGGAGATATTCTGGAATGCGGGCAGGCTGGAGAGGGTAATGACGCGGTTGGTGGGGGTGACGGCGTAGTTGCCGGAATTCGAACCGTCGTCGTTGGTGAATGTGTAGAGTGACTGGGAGAGATCGGTGAATCCCGTCACGCTGCTGAACACGCGCACGGTGTAGTTTCCGCCCGTGGCGATGTTATTGAAGCCATAATCGAAGGAAAGGCTGGCCAAGCTGAGGGGGGAGGATCCGGGTGTGAGGGTGAATGAGGCAAAGCCGGTGGACGTGCTCCATGTCGTGGGCGCGTTTGCGGCCGCGTAGGTCAGACGATTGGTCACCGCCGTGGTGGGAGCGGGCGTGCCGGTGAAGTCGGATGCCGTGGTGTCAAGGTCCAGATCTGAGGAAGTGAGCACCCCTCCGGTGAATTCATAGTTAGCGATGATGGCGGCGTCGCACCACGGCGCTGCGCCAAGGAGCAGGCAGGATGTGAGCAGCCCGGAACCTGATCGGGAAAAAGCGGGGGAGGGGTTTTTCAAGTACATGGCTCCTACATGGGATCGGGAAATCCGTTGGTTCTCAAGCCTATTCTACGGGCGGATGGTGGCCACCGGGACGGACTCACGGCTTCCCCGGAAAGGCGGGCTTTCCGCTTTCGGTGGCCTTGAACGCTTCCGGCGTGTCCAGGGCTGCGCCGGGGTCGAGCTGGTCCGCGAGGTGCCGATCCAGTGCGGCGGAGAGCCGGGCCTTGGTTTCCGCGTGGGCGGGATCGGCCGCGAGGTTGGTGAGTTCGGAGCGGTCTGCGGAGGTGTGGTAGAGTTCCTCGGCGGGGCGGTTGAGGTAGCGCTCGACGAGGTGGAGGATGGCGGGGTGTTCCGAACTGTGGGCGAGCCAGGAACCCCAGTAGTTGTTCTCGAGGCCCATGAGGTGTTTCTCGATATAGGTGCGGTCCGGCCTGAGGTTGCGGATGTAGCGCCAGTCGCCATCGGTGATGCTGCGGATCGGGTAGGGCGGGCCTTCCGGGTAGTTGTTGTGGAGGCCGTAGGCGTGGTCGCGGTGGCGGGCGGCGGTGCCTTTCAGGACGGGGAGGAAGCTGGTGCCGTCAAAGGCGGCGTTGTCCGGCTTCGCTCCGGCGAGATCGATCAGGGTGGGCACGACATCGGCATACTGGACGACGGCGGAGGTGCGGCTTCCCGCGGCGATGGTGCCGGGCAGGCGGGCGACGAGGGAGGTATGGAGTCCGCTGTCCCAGTTCGTCCACTTGTTGCCGGGGAACTGGGAACCTTGCTCGCTGGTGAAGAGGACGAGGGTGTTTTCCGCCAGGCCGTTGTCATCCAGCAGGCGCAGGAGTTCACCGATCTGGCCGTCCATGTAGGTGATCTCCGCCAGGTAGCTGGAGAAAGCTTCGCGCGTGCGCGGTGTGTCCGCGAGGTTGGGCGGGAGTTTGATGGAGGCTGGCGGATACGCGGAGGCATCCCCCATGACCCACGGGACGTGGGGTTCCGTGAGGGCGACGACCAAGCAGAACGGTTGGTTGGCATCCCGCGTGGCGAAGCTCCGGACGCCGGCAAGGTCGTGCGGGCGGGTGGGATTGCGGACGCAGTTTCCGTCGAAGCCCGGGACATCCTCAAAGGCGAAGACGGATGCGGGTTTCACGTGGCTCTTTCCGGCGAGGCCGACACGGTATCCACGTTCCCCGAGGTGGTGGGTGATGCTGCGGGTGCCTTCCCGGCAGGGTGCGTGGTTCCAGGCGCAGCCGTTGCGCAGCGGGAACCGGCCGGTGTAGAGTTCGGAGCGGCTGGGGGCGCACATGGCCATGCTGAGGTAGGCGCGCTCGAAGACCATGCCCTGGCTGGCGAGCCGGTCGAGATGGGGCGTGCGCGCGTTTTCCCCGCCGTGGAAGGAAAGGTCGCTGTAGGTGCAGTCATCCCCGATGATGACGAGGATGTTGGGCCGTTTTGACTCCGGCTGCGCGGTGGCGGGCAGAAGGGTGCAGAGGAATGCTGCGGCCAGGGTAAGGGCGCGGGTGACGGACATGGGAGCGGATGGGTTTGGTGGCGCGGCGGAATTCCGGCGCGGATGCCATGGATGCAATCAGTCCCTGGTGGGCATGAGAAGGATATACGAACGGCTTCCTTGCCTTGTGCCCGGTCATCCGGTCCAATCCGGACGGTCATGAAATCCGGAAAATTCCTGCTGTCGCTGTTCCTTTTCCCGTGGATCGCTCCACTGCATGCGGCCCCGCCGAACATCGTGATCATCTTTGCGGACGATATGGGTTACGGGGATCCCGGCTGCTATGGATCGGTGAAAAACCGCACGCCGAACCTCGACCGGCTCGCGGCGGAGGGCATGCGGTCGGAGCGCTTTTATGTGGCGCAGCCGGTCTGCTCCGCGTCGCGGGCGGCGCTGATGACCGGATGCTATCCCAGCCGGGTGGGGATCCAGGGTGCCCTGGGGCCGAAGGCGAAGACCGGGCTGAATCCGGAGGAAACCACCATCGCGGAGGTGGTGAAGCGGAAGGGCTACGCGACCGCTGCGGTGGGCAAGTGGCATCTGGGGGATACGTCTCCCATGTTGCCGCTGGACCAGGGATTCGACCACTATCTGGGGCTGCCCTACTCGAATGACATGTGGCCGCTCCATCCGGAGGCGAACAAACGGCGGGCGGCGTTTCCTCCGCTGCCGCTGCTGGAAGACCGCGGCGTGAAGATTCCGGAAGTGACGGCGGAGGAGCAGAAGCAACTGACCACCTGGTACACGGAGCGCGCGGTGGAATTCATCCGCGGGAACAAGGAGAAGCCGTTCTTCCTCTACGTCGCCCACAGCATGCCGCACGTGCCGCTTTTCACCAGCGGGCGGAGCAAGTCGCCGGAAGGGGCCTATGCCGATGTGATCGAGGAGATCGACTGGTCGGTGGGGGAGGTCATGGGCGCGCTGAAGGAAACGGGAGCGGACGGGAACACGCTGGTCATTTTCACTTCGGACAACGGACCGTGGCTGAACTATGGGGACCACTCCGGAGTGGCCACGCCGCTGAGGGAGGGCAAAGGAACCGTGTGGGAGGGCGGCGTGCGGGTGCCCTTCATCGCCCGTTATCCCGGAACGATTCCGGCGGGAACGGTGGGCCGTGAGCCGATGATGACGATCGACCTGCTGCCGACCATCGCCGGTCTGGTCGGGGCGGATCTTCCCGCACGGAAGATCGACGGGCTGGATGTCCTGCCGCTGCTCACCGGCAAGGAAGGGGCGGAGAGTCCCCACGATGCCTATTTCTTCTACTACAAGCAGAACGAACTGCAGGCGGTGATGAGCGGGGACTGGAAACTCTACCTGCCCCACCAGTACCGCACCCTCGGCGGAAAGCCGGGCGGCACGGACGGGAAGCCAGTGCCGTATGAACAGCGGAAGATCACCAACCCCCAGCTCTACAACGTCGCCATGGACATCAGTGAGGAGAAGGATGTGGCCGCGGGGAATCCCGAGGTGGTGGCACGGTTGCTCACCCTCGCGGATAAGGCGCGCAAGGATCTGGGCGATTCGCTCACAGGAACCCGGGGCGAAGGTGTCCGGCCGCCGGGAAAGGTGGAGTGATCAGCCCGGGACCGGTGCGTTCGCGGAGATCAGCTTTTCCTTTTTCAGGACTTCCCAGAACTCCGGCGGGATCTTTGCTTTCATCGATGCCATGTTTTCCTCCACCTGCTTCGGCGTGCGTGCGCCGGGGATGGTGGCGGAGACGACGGACGGGGCCGCGGTGAACTGGAGGGCGGCGGTGCGCAGGTCGGTGTCGTAATTTTTCGCCACCTTCATCATTTTCTCCCGCTTCTCCTTGAAGCCTTCGGGGATTTTTCCGCCGTAGTCGTAGCGGTCCAGCCCGGCAAGGAATCCGGCATTGAGCGGTGCACCGATGACCAATGAAACGCCGTGATCGTTGCACGCGGGGAAGAGATTTTCCAAGGCGTCCTCGTGCTTCATCAATGAATATTGGGTGGCTGCGAGGAAGATGTCCGGATCGGAAACCTCCAGCGCTTTCAGGATCGGTTGCGGGCGGTTCACGCCGAAGCCCCATGCCTTGATGATGCCCTCGTCCCGCATCTTCGTCAGTTCCGGCATCGCCCCCTTGGCGGCGATGTCGAAGTACTCCGTCCACTTTTCCTTCATGTCGCCGTTGTCCGGGGAAAGGTCGTGGATGAAGACGATGTCGATGGAGGACAGGCCCATCCGCTGGAGGCTGTCCTCGATCGAGCGCCGGGTGCCCGCGGCGGTGTAGTCGTATTTGTAGTTGAAGCCGAGGTGGCCTTTCCACATCCCGTGCCTGAAGTTCTCGTCAGGGGTCATCAGTCGGCCGATCTTCGTGGAAAGCACGAACTCGTCCCTCTTCTGCCCATCCAGAAAGTGGCCGAAGCGGCGCTCGCTCAGGCCAAGGCCATACCACGGCGAGGTATCGAAAAAGCGGACGCCCGCTTCCCAGGCGGCTGCCATCGTTTCATCCGCCTGCGCGTCCGGAGTGACGGCGAATCCGTTGCCGAGCGCCACGCCGCCCATGCCGATCTTCACCGGCGTGCGGTAGTGCTTTCCTTCCGCGGATTTCTTTTCCGCCGCGGTGGACCCTGCGGTCGCCGCCGCGGAGGCGAGCATGGCTGTGGTGAGGAATTTCCTGCGTGTCGTCATGGCATCCTACCCTAAGCGCGTTCCAGTCCGGCGCATCTCCGGTTTTTCCCGAAAATGGGGTGGTGGTGATCTCAGCGGGTGGCCTTGAGCCGGTAGAAAAGTTTCGGCTCACCCGCAGGGAGGATCCAGCGGCGGGTGAGGGTGCCGTCGTTGTGGAGGATGTCCGCGGCTTCGCTGAAGGTCGCTGGATGCCAGTCGTCGGACCGCAGGGTGGTGGTCCATTCGACGGTCAATGTCGTGTCGTAGGCCTGGAGGTTGTGAAGGAGATCGAGTGCGGGGCCGGAAAGGAGGGTGGGACTGAGAAAAGGCCGGTGCAGCCCCACGGAGGCGTGGTGGATCAGGTCCGGGATCATGTCGCCGTTTTCATCTTCACCCGCGCCACCCGTGTAGGGCTGGGGAATCCGGTGGGTGTCCCATGTTCCATCCAGATCCGCCGCCATGTAGGCGAGGGAAAGGTTCCACGCGGCGTTGAAGTTGGTCCATGGCTCCGGATGGCGGAGGGCTGCGTCAGGGTTGTTGGGGAAGTGTTCGCTGCCGGGGCCGGAGCAGAGGGCACCGCGCGCGCTTTCCAGATAGGCGGCCTGTCCGGTGTAGAGCTGCGGCCACCCGCGCTCCACATCCGGAAAGCCGCCGGGCTTGCCATCCGCGAGGGTGACGGGTCTGCCGGGGGAGGCGGCCCGCAATGGATTTCTGCCAAAGAGGCAGTCGATGGCCGCCCATGAAATTTCCCGCAGACGTTGCTGCTTTTCCGGTGTGTGTGAGAGCGTGGAGGCGGCGGCGAGAGCGCACGCGGGAAAGCCGGCGAGGTTTCCCGGTTCGTTCCATTTCTGGTTCAGTGCGGGGATCGACCACTCGGTGGCATCATAGCGGCGGAAGTCATATCCATTGGCGGAGCGGGAGATCATGATGTCCGCCCATTGCTCGATCTTCGCCGCGAGGCCGGCGGGCGCTTCGCTGGGATAAGTCCTGAGGAAGTAGGCCAGCCCCGGCATGGTCTTGTTCTCGGACATGCGGTGGCCCTTGGTCGTCCGGGGATCGTTCCAGTCGAGGTTGTCGATCAGCCACTGGGTCTGGGTTTTCGCAGCCTGGAGATAGATCGCGGCATCCGGACGACCCTCCCGGAGGGCGACCTGGTACATGAGGAGATTCGGCCAGATCGAATGGGCCGGGGGATGGCGGCCCTTGAACGGGCTTTTGTCCACGGTGCCGTACGTGGACGGGAGCCAGAGCGGGTCGATCTCCAGTGATGACGGATCATCATCCGTCCGGGTGGTGGTGCCCAGGCCGGAGGATCTCCCCCACTCGGCAAAGGCGAAGTCGCGGACTTTGACGTAAAAGGACTGCGGAAGCCATTCGCGGAGAACGGGCCAGGAGTAGAGGATCCATGCCGCCCATTCCACGGTCTGGGAATGGATCTGCTCCGGCCGCTCGTCCCCCGACCAGTCTTTCGTCGCCGGACGTTCGAGCGTCACGCCCATGCCGAAATGCAGGATTTTCACCAGATCCGGAGCGTTGCTACGGGGAGCCTCGTAGTTCTGGTAGTAGCGGCGGATGGCCGGGAGAAAGCCGGTGCTGGCGGTCAGCTCCTTGTAGATGCCGTCAAAGGCGGGCGACAGGATCGTCGCTTTCTCCGCCTCCCAGTCGATTTCGAGTGGCAGCGCCACCACCACGTCCCGCCGGGTGAGGAGCAGGTGGACGAGGGAGGGGATCTCGAACGAATAGTAGGCCCCATCCCGCCACGGTGCACCGCCGAATGCGCTCGGGTGGGTGCCGATCGCGCTCCGCGCGTCGTTCATGAAATGGATGGCTGGTGGCAGATATTTCGTGCCGATGAGATCGTCCAGAATGAGGAAAGGATCGCTGGTGCCGGGCGCATTTTCCGCCGGTGCCAGCCGCACCACGTAGGGACCCGGTGATGCGGGATCGAAGCTGCTGAAGTCTCCGAGATTGCCCTGGATGGTTCCGGAGAACAGCGGTTCCGCGGAGGTGGCCGGGGTGACGTGGAAAGGCGTTCCGTCGGGGCAGGTGATGGCGGTGAAACGCTTCGGCGCGCCTTTCTGGAAGCCGATCTGGTTGAGGGCGACCGGAGTGGCGGGGTTCAACAACGTGGGTCCCCCGATGAAGAGTCCGAGGTTCAGGGGCACCTGGGTGGTTTCCCATAGCGTCAGCTCCCGCAGCCGGGTGAAGCCAGTGGTACCCAGCCCGTCCGGGACGTAGCGGATGCGCCGGGTGGTCACCGGAGCGGTGAAAGTGACCCGCACCGACTGGCTGGTGTTTCCCGTCACCACGCTGCCGGGGATGGTGGTCCAGGTTCCATCGTTCTCCGCCTCCAGGTGGAAGGCGGCATCCGCGGAACCGGAGGACGCGCCACTGTAGACATGCGCCTCCGCGACCGATGCGGGGAAGGTCAGATCCACCTCCACATGAAGAGGCCCGGCAGGGGAGGAGGGGGGCTGGGCGACGAGCCGCGAGTTGTCACCCGCCTCCCCATCGACGGCAAAGTTGGCGACGCCGGAGTTCACGGAAGCGTGGGCTGCCGCAGGTTTCCCCAGCGCGAGATTCGCGTAGGCCGGGTGCCAGATGGGCAGGTTGTCCCCGACCATGCCGGTGAACAGCGGCGTGGGATTTTCCCAGAGGGCGATCTCGCGGACGCGGATGATGGTGGTATCCGCGACCACCAGACGGACCTTCGTGGTGGTGATGGGGGAGTCGAACTGGAACACCGTCCCCATCGAGCGGTTCGGCTGGATGGCGGCTCCGGGGATGCTCTGCCAGGCGGTGCCGTCCCAGCGCTGTAGAGAAAATGAGGTGATCGGGCTGCCCGCCTCGTTCTGGTAGCCCGAGTAAATGTGGGCCTGCCGCAAGGTGATGGCGGCCCCCAGGTCGATCTCCAGCCAATGACCTCCGGAGGCCGCATCCGCCAGCCAGCGGGATGGATCGCTGAGCACGCCATCCACCGCGTTGGCCGCAGGGTAGCCCGCCCGCACGGAGTCGGCGATCACCGGCTTTCCGAGCGCATGGTTCGTCTGCGCGGAACACGGCAGGGCGGCCGCGAGAAGGAGGATGGGGATGGGTTTCATTGGAATGACTCCAAGGGTTCATCCTTTTCACGGATGGGAGGGATGGCGGCGAGAGGAATTTTCGGAGGCTGGATTTCGGGAAAATCCGCCGGAGATGTCCTTTGGCGGGATTCCCGTTCGTCGTGATATTGAAACGAACCTCCAGAAACCATGAGCACGATATCCAAACATATCATCCAACCCTATTTGATGTTCGGCGGCAGGTGTGAAGAAGCGGTGGAATTTTACCGCAGCGAACTTGGCGCGCAGGTCGAGGCCATGATGCGCTTCGAGGAAAGCCCGGAGCCTCCGCCGGAAGGAATGCTGCCCGACGGCTACGGAAAAAAGATCATGCACGCCGCGTTCCGCATCGGGGACTCCCTCCTGATGGCGTCGGACGGTTGCGGGGAGGTGGACAAGATCAGCGGTATCTCCCTTTCCCTCACCCTGCCGGATGAAGCGGCCGTGGACCGTGCCTTCGCCGCCCTTTCCAACGGAGGGAAAGTCACCATGCCACTGGGGGAAACCTTCTGGTCGCCCCGCTTCGGGATGCTGGAGGACAAGTTTGGCGTGAGCTGGATGGTGGGCGTCTGGACTCCGTGCGGGGAATCCTGAGCCGGCCCCTCAGCGACCGGAGGTGCCCAGCGTCTCCAGGTCGCGGTCCGTGAACAGCCAGGTGAACTTCTGGCGCTGGTTCGACTCCCGGGCGTAGGAGATGGACTTCTCACGCTTGGGATACTCGATCACCAGGACGGGCTTGCCGGTTTCCTCCAACACCTTGAGGAAGCCCAGCACATAGTCGCTGTGGCTCGCGGGTTGCTTGCGGTCGTCCTCCGTGAACAGATCCTCGATGCCGACGCCGCTGATCGCCGCGACAAAGTCGGGATGGGCGAGCAACTGGGAACCATTCTGCGGGATGACCAGCGCGACGGTATTTTTCGCCCTGGCCTGTGCCGCCACGCGCTTCACCCAGTCCACCATGTCCCTGCGGTACGACTGGCGGGTGGCGGGATTCGGCCTGTCGTCGATGAAACGCGCGCCGTCTTTCTCGAAGGCTTCGAAGCCGTCCACGATGTCGAGATAGACGCCATCGAAGCCGGTGGCCATCGCCTCGTCCACGACCTTGAGCATGATCGCCTGCCATTCCGGATGCCAGTAGGCGACGCGGTAGTTGCCTTTCCAGTGGGGATTTTCGCCCAACAGCCATGAGGGTTTTGCCCCGCGATTCCATTTTTCATCCCAGTAGGACCGGTAGTCCTCCGCCTCGCCGATGGAGATATAGGCGATCACTTTCCTGCCCTTTTTCCCCGCGCGGATCTCATCGAGGTCCGCGTGTTCCCACGCGGTTTCACTGCTAAAACGGCTGTCGAGGACGATCCAATCCCTCCCGGACGCCGCCAGTTGCAGGACGGCGTCGGCCTTGTCCGGCGCGAAGGAATCCGCTTGCAGGACATAGGCGAAGGAGCAAGGCGCGGCCCGCAATGGCTGGGCCGCCAGCAAGCCGCCGAAAATGCAGCAAAGGAGGGGCCTGATCACTTCTTCCTCACCGGTTCGGCGTTCCACACTTTCACATCGTCGAAGTAGCCGTCCTTGCCTGCCACACCGAACTCGATTTTCGACTTGGTTTCATGCCCGATGCCGGGCGATTCGAAGTAAGCCACACCCTTGCCATCGATGGAAACCCGCATCGCGTCGCCCACTGTTTCCACGGTGAGGTTATACCATTTCCCCGCCTCCAGTTTGGCAGGGAATTTCACCTGATGGGCGGCGATGATCTTGTTGACCTCGTCCTTCTTCGACGGATCGTTGCGCATCAGTTTCAGCTCCTCGTTCTGATTTCCGTCCCGCTCGTCCATGATGGTGATGCCATCCAGCCGGACCTGGGCGCGGGCGAGGTGTCCGTAGTGGGAACCCTTGTAGGCGCGGTCGTCGAACTCCACATCGACCATGCTGGCTCCATCCAGTTTGATCCTCGCCTCGATGACGCTGTCCTTCGTGGGGATCTCCAGTCCATGGACGGCGGCGTGCGGTTTCACCTCCGGCTTGCCATCTGCGGCAGGGATGAGCTTGTCACGGGTCTGGGTTCCCTTCAGCGCACCATCTTCGACGGTGAATGTCGCGACGACCTTGTGCCAGGGTTTCGCGAGTTCTGCATTTGAGAAGTCTTCGGAGATAAGTAGATCCTTTTTCTCCGCGATGGGCTTTGAAGGGATCCGTGGAAGGTCGGCGGCGATCACGGATGTGGCGAGCAGCGGCAGGACGGCGAGGATTTTCATGGGTTGTGGAATGAAGGATGAACGACCGTTTTATTTTCACCAATGAGGAAATTCCGTTCCTTGGGCTCCTGCGGTGCGACCTTCGGAAAGGATGCCCGGATCTTGTTGGAAGGCGGCTTCACTGTTGTCTGTGAAAGTGGAAAGATTCATCGGCTGAACGCCAGGCTCGTTCGCGGAGGTTGCCACCCGTCGGGCTTTGCCTACGATCCTGATACCGGGAATGACCAAAGACTTTTCCTTTTCATCCCTCATCGCCGGCTTCGTGGCGGTCCTGGTGGGCTTCACGAGTTCGGTCGCGCTGATCTTCCAGGCGGCGCATCATCTGTCCGCGACACCGGAACAGACGGCGTCATGGCTGTGGGCGCTGGGCATTGGTATCGGTGTGGGCAGTGTCGGCCTTTCATTGGCCACACGGCAGCCGGTGATGATCGCATGGTCCACCGCCGGGGCGGGCGTCATCGCATCCGCGGCGGCGGAAGGTGGCATCACCATGCCGGATGCGATCGGCGCGTTCGTGGTGAGCGCTCTTCTGATCACGCTCTGCGGGGTCACGGGATGGTTCGAAAAAATCATGAACCGGCTGCCCGTGCCTTTGGCGGCCGCACTGCTGGCGGGAGTGCTTGCGAGGTTCGCGTTGGATGCGTTCGCGGCGGTACCGTCGAATCCGTGGTTGGTGCTGGTGATGTTCGCCGCGTATCTGGCCGGCCGGATCGGGTGGCCGCGCTACAACGTGCCGGTGATGCTGCTGGCAGGCATCGCGGTGGCGATGATGCAGGGGTTGTTCCATGTCGGCAGCGTGAAGTGGGGGATTACCACGCCGGTGTGGGTGACGCCCCATTTCAGCATGAAGGCCGTGGTGGGGATCGCCATTCCGTTGTTTGTGGTGACGATGGCTTCGCAGAATCTTCCCGGCGTCTCGATCTTCCTGGCGCACGGCTACAAGCCGCCTGTTTCCCGCATCATCGGGTGGAGTGGCTTCACCAATCTGCTGGTGGCGCCGTTCGGCGGCTATGCGCTCAATCTGGCGGCCATCACCGCCGCGTTCTGCCTGGGTCCGGAGGCTCACCCGGATCCCCGCAGGCGATATCCCGCGGCGATGTTCGCGGGCTTGTTCTATGCGCTGATCGGTGTGTTCGGTGCCACGATCGTCGCCCTTTTCAACGCTTTTCCGCGTGAATTGATCCTCGCCATCGCAGGCTTCGGGTTGCTGGGGACGATCACCAATGGCCTGACCGTCGCGCTGAAAGAGGAACGCTTCCGTGAGGCTTCCATCGTCACGTTTTTCGTCACGCTTTCCGGTGTGATGTTGCTGGGCATCAGCTCCGCATTCTGGGGCATGATCGCGGGAGCGGTGGTGTTGTTGCTGAGGCCGAAAGCAGCCCATTGAGGGGTGCCACCGGCTCAGAGCGGTGCGTTTCCTTCACGGATCGCGCTGCTAAGGCCTCTGAAACCAGCCGGATAGTCTGGCCAGCCGCCGGGCGATGGCTCCGAAATGGAGCAAAGTGCGGCCATGAAATGACCTCCGAGGATCAAAATGGCCGTTTTGGGATGAAATCGCGTCCTGAGAGACGCCCGACGGGTCGAAAACGGAGGGAATCGGTGCGAAACATCCGTACAACTCCGGAAAGTGGGCTGAAGCCTAGAGCCATATGGGGAAATGAGTGTTGGGCGATGGCTGGATTTGTAAAATCCGCCCTGTCAGCTTCCAGAATCGTCACAAATCCTGTTAAAAAATAATTTTACCGAGTGATCTAATAATGAATAAGTTATCGAAAGTCCTCCGAACAAATTCCAAAAAACTATTCAAAAAGACATTGACCTGCGGGGGTCGGTTCTGGTAGGGTCTCCCCGTCGCCACGACAGCGGGCGACGCGAGAGACACCAAGTCGATCGGTGAGAGGTTTAACACCTCCCCACACTGATCGGCTTTTTAGTCCCCTCGAAACAAGCTCTTTGACAGTATGGCTCAGCAGGCCGCGTGCCAGTGGCGGGGATTCTCCGAGGGAAACCAAGGAAAAGAAACCGTTCTTCACTGGATAACAAGTGGGTCTGTTGGGAAGAGGAAAAAGATTGAATTGTGCGCCGCGCGGTCGGTTAAGCCCCGACGCGCGGGAGTAAGGTGAGATAGCCTTACAGGTCCGGACGAAAGTCCGAACGTCGCCGTGATCTAAGTGGTTTTTTTAGAAAACTAACAGTCACGGCATTTTTACGGAGAGTTTGATTCTGGCTCAGAACGAACGCTGGCGGCGTGTTTAAGACATGCAAGTCGCACGGAACCAAATTGGTAGTAATACTCGTTTGGTTCAGTGGCGCACGGGTGAGTAACACGTGAATTACATGCCCTTCAGTGGGGAATAGCCCAGGGAAACTTGGATTAATACCCCATGGTATCGCAAGATTAAAGGTGGCCGCAAGGCTGTCGCTGGAGGATTGGTTCGCGCCCTATCAGCTTGTTGGTGAGGTAACGGCTCACCAAGGCTACGACGGGTACCTGGTCTGAGAGGACGATCAGGCACACTGGAACTGAGACACGGTCCAGACACCTACGGGTGGCAGCAGTCGAGAATAATTCACAATGGACGAAAGTCTGATGGTGCAACGCCGCGTGGAGGATGACGGTCTTCGGATTGTAAACTCCTGTCATCCGGGAGTAAGACCTGACGGTGAATAGCCGGCAGGGTTGATAGTACCGGAAGAGGAAGGGACGGCTAACTTCGTGCCAGCAGCCGCGGTAATACGAAGGTCCCGAGCGTTGTTCGGAATCACTGGGCGTAAAGGGAGCGTAGGCGGCGTGGTAAGTCAGATGTGAAATCCCGGGGCTCAACCCCGGAACTGCATCCGATACTGCCGTGCTAGAGGATTGGAGAGGTAGCTGGAATTCTTGGTGTAGCAGTGAAATGCGTGGAGATCAAGAGGAACACTCGTGGCGAAAGCGAGCTACTGGACAATATCTGACGCTGAGGCTCGAAGGCCAGGGTAGCGAAAGGGATTAGATACCCCTGTAGTCCTGGCAGTAAACGGTGTGCGCTTGGTGTGAGGGGAATCGACCCCCCTTGTGCCGGAGCTAACGCGTTAAGCGCACCGCCTGGGAAGTACGGTCGCAAGACTAAAACTCAAAGAAATTGACGGGGACCCGCACAAGCGGTGGAGTATGTGGCTTAATTCGATGCAACGCGAAGAACCTTACCAAGGCTTGACATGCATCTCTAAGCGCGTGAAAGCGCGTGACCCTTCGGGGGATTTGCACAGGTGCTGCATGGCCGTCGTCAGCTCGTGTCGTGAGATGTTGGGTTAAGTCCCGCAACGAGCGCAACCCTTGTGACTAGTTGCCAGCACGTTATGGTGGGAACTCTAGTCAGACTGCCCAGATCAACTGGGAGGAAGGTGGGGACGACGTCAGGTCAGTATGGCCCTTACGCCTTGGGCTGCACACGTACTACAATGCCCAGTACAATGAGAACCGAGACCGCGAGGTGGAGGAAATCTAAAAAACTGGGCCCAGTTCGGATTGGAGGCTGCAACTCGCCTCCATGAAGTTGGAATCGCTAGTAATGGCGCATCATCTACGGCGCCGTGAATACGTTCCCGGGTCTTGTACACACCGCCCGTCACATCATGGAAGCCGGTCGCACCCGAAGTGCCTGCGCCAACCGCAAGGGGGCAGGGTCCTAAGGTGTAGCTGGTAACTGGGATGAAGTCGTAACAAGGTAGCCGTAGGGGAACCTGCGGCTGGATCACCTCCTTTCTACGGAGAAATTCGCAAACCGTTCTCACGGTCCCTGCGAAAGGTCGAAGCCCCGCTTCCCATCGGCAACGATGGAAAGACGTTGGCTTAGGGCAACCAGTGATGGTTCCCAACTTGAACACTTGAATAGAATCCCGTCCGCGTCTTTGATCAGATCACGCGGCGCTCAATTCAGTCTCTTTTCCTCTTTTGAAGTCAGAAGAAACAATTTTTCCGACCTCCGGTAAAAGGGGGTTTAGCTCAGTTGGTAGAGCGTCTGCTTTGCAAGCAGAATGTCAACGGTTCGAATCCGTTAACCTCCACCATCTTCACGATTCGTCTCGAGCTCCGGTCAAACGGGGAATACGAGTCATGGAATCCAAAGGGGCCTGTAGCTCAGTTGGTTAGAGCACACGCTTGATAAGCGTGGGGTCACTGGTTCGAGTCCAGTCAGGCCCACCATCCAGGAACCGGAAAAAGGAAGAACTTCTGAACGAAGCGATACTGTCGGATGAAGTCCGCTCTTTGACATCCACATGGAGAAATGACATTTTTTAAGAGACTGCAAAGTTAAGATTGTTCAAAAAAGAGCCATTCTTACAACGGTCCTTGGAAATATTCTAATTCCCAAATATACATCAAATTTTTACGGCAAGCCGGCAGAGATGCCGGCCGTTAATATAGAAGATCAGAAAGAACCGGACCGAAAGGTCCAGGCTTTGGACTTCATTAACAGCTGATTTCAAAATATGGAATCAAGCTTTAAAGGGCACACAGTGGATGCCTTGGTGCTAACAGGCGATGAAGGACGTGATAAGCTGCGATAAGCTTCGGGGAGCGGCAAATACGCTTTGATCCGGAGATTTCCGAATGGGGTAACCTGATGCTGGTAATTCGGCATCGTCTTTTCCTGAACAAAGATAGGGAAAAGCACGCGATACCCGGTGAAGTGAAACATCTCAGTAACCGGAGGAAAAGAAAGAGAATCGATTCCGTAAGTAGTGGCGAGCGAAAGCGGAACAGCCCAAACCGGAAGCTTGCTTCCGGGGTTGTAGGACCCCGACGTGGGACTTCGACGAATAGGAGAAGTGCTTGGAAAAGCACGACATAGAGGGTGAGATCCCCGTATCCGAAATTCCGAGAAGCCCTAGGGTGTTCCTGAGTAATGCAGCACACGTGAAACGTTGCATGAATCTGCGGAGACCACTCCGTAAGGCTAAATACTAGTTAGCGACCGATAGTGAACCAGTACCGTGAGGGAAAGGTGAAAAGAACCGCTGCGAGCGGAGTGAAATAGAACCTGAAACCGTGTGCCTACAAGGTGTCAGAGCCCTTCGGGGTGATGGCGTGCCTTTTGCTTAATGAGTCTGCGAGTTAGTATGTGTGGCAAGCTTAAGTCCTTAGGGGACGCAGGCGAAGCGAAAGCGAGTCCGAACAGGGCGACCATAGTTGCACGTGCTAGACCCGAAGCGGAGGTGATCTACCCTTGGCCAGGTTGAAGCGTCGGTGATACGACGTGAAGGACCGAACCGGTGAATGTTGAAAAATTCTCGGATGAGCTGAGGGTAGGAGTGAAAGGCTAATCAAACCCCGTGATAGCTGGTTCTCCTCGAAATGCATTGAGGTGCAGCGTCGCGTGTTTATGAATGGGGGTAGAGCACTGAAAGGGCTAGGGGGCATACCCGTCTACCAACCCCTATCAAACTCCGAATACCATTCAACAGAGCGCGGCAGTGAGACGGTGGGGGATAAGCTTCATCGTCAAAAGGGAAACAACCCTGATCAGCAGCTAAGGTGCCTAAATTGCGCTAAGTGGAAAGGATGTGGGATTTCTTAGACAGTGAGGATGTTGGCTTAGAAGCAGCCACCATTTAAAAAGTGCGTAATAGCTTACTCATCGAGAGATCCCGCGCCGAAAATGATTGGCGATAAGCGCAATACCGAAGCTCTGGGTGTCAGGTCCTGGGACCTGGCGCGGTAGAGGAGCATTCCCGACACGTTGAAGCGCGATGGCGACTGACCGTGGAGAGTCGGGAAGTGAGGATGCAGACATGAGTAACGATAAGACGGGTGAAATCCCCGTCCGCCGTAAACCCAAGGTTTCCCGGGCTACGTTTTTCGTCCCGGGGTTAGTCGGGACCTAAGCCGAGGCAGATATGCGTAGGCGATGGACAGCTGGTTAATATTCCAGCACTTCCGCCCCTTAAACCGGAGGGACGCATCGATGGAGATGAACAAGTGATTGAATTCTTAGGTGAGGCCACGGCCGATCCGCATCATCAAAGTCGGTGCCAAGAAAAGCTCCGGTGTATGCTAAGGAACCCGTACCGCAAACCGACACAGGTGGGTGGGTAGAATATACCAAGGCGTAAGAGTGAACCCTGGTTAAGGAACTCGGCAAATTGGCCCCGTAACTTCGGGATAAGGGGTGCCTTGTTTTACAAGGCCGCAGTGAAACGGCCCAACCGACTGTTTAGCAAAAACACAGCATTCTGCCAAGACGCAAGTCCAAGTATAGGATGTGACACGTGACCAATGCGGAAAGATTAAGATGAGATGTTAGCGGCAACGCGAAGCTTCGAGTCCAAGTCCCCGTGAATGTCGGCCGTAACTATAACGGTCCTAAGGTAGCGAAATTCCTTGTCGGGTAAGTTCCGACCTGCACGAATCGTGTAACGAGTTGGGCGCTGTCTCAACCAGGTGCTCAGTGAAATTGTAATGGCGGTGAAGATGCCGCCTACCCGCAGAAGGACGGAAAGACCCTATAGACCTTAACTGTAAGCTGTCATTGGTTTTTCGACATTCATGCTCAGCATAAGTGGGAGACGTTGAATTGGTCCTTTAGGGGATCAAGGAGTCGCCAGTGAGATACCACCCTTGGGTGTTGGAAGATCTAACCTTGAACCCGTGAATCCGGGCAGGGAACAGTGTCAGCCGGTCAGTTTTACTGGGGCGGTATCCTCCCAAAGAGTAACGGAGGAGCGCGAAGGTGGGTTCAGCACGGTTGGTAACCGTGTGTCGAGTGCATAGGCATAAACCCGCCTAACTGTGAGACCCACAAGTCGAGCAGATACGAAAGTAGGCCTAAGTGATCCGGCGGTTGAATGTGGAATTGCCGTCGCTCAACGGATAAAAGGTACCTTAGGGATAACAGGCTGATTTCATCCAAGAGTTCATATCGACGATGAAGTTTGGCACCTCGATGTCGGCTCGTCGCATCCTGGGGCTGGAGAAGGTCCCAAGGGTCCGGCTGTTCGCCGGTTAAAGCGGCACGCGAGCTGGGTTCAGAACGTCGCGAGACAGTTCGGTCCTCTATCCTCTGTGGGCGCAGGAAAACTGCGGGGTTCGGTTCCTAGTACGAGAGGACCGGAATCGACGCACCTCTGGTGCACCGGTTGTTCTGTCAAGAGCATGGCCGGGTAGCTAAGTGCGGAAGAGATAAGCGCTGAAAGCATCTAAGCGCCAAGCTCCTCCCAAGATGAGTTTTCCCCGAAGGATCGTCGGAGACTACGACGTTGATAGGCTGGAAGTGGAAGTGTGGCAACATATGCAGCTTACCAGTACTAATCATCCGTTCGGCTTGATTCCTATTTTTTGGAATTGGAAGTGACAATGACCGTGAATGGCCTGAAACAATCGAGGCCTGCAGGATCGAAGGAAACGCACTCTCCGTGTGGATGTCAGCGAGCGGGCTGAAGCGACCGCAAGGTCGCCGTCAGCGGCCACCGGCCAGCAGTCATCAGGTAGGAAATCCAACTCCTTCCCCAATGACTGGTGACCATTGACTGATGACAAAACAAATAGCTCAGGCCCCCAGAGACCCAGTCCTGGACCCGATGGCGAAGGCCAAAGGACTCCCAGCATTGCCCTCTGGTGACCAGAGCGTGGTGGAACCACCCGGTCCCATTCCGAACCCGGAAGTGAAACGCCACAGCGCCGATGGTAGTGGGACGACAGGTCCTGTGAGAGTAGGTCGTCGCCAGGTATATGCCCCGTCCATTCGAGAGAATGGACGGGGCTTTTTTTTTGGCCGCATATCCACTTGGCCGGCATCGCGGATGGCGGAAACCGGGAATCCCTCGGGGGAGATGCCTTCATCGCAGTGCGAAACGAATCCCGACGAAACCGAAATGGAATCCCCAGCAGAATTTGAAGCAATTGCCGATCGCTTCCCTGAAACCGGAGCCAAGTTGACCACATTTCCTTCCGGCAACATGATGCTGGATCTGGTGATAGACGGGGTGGATTATTGTGCGGAGTATTTTTCGACGAATCGGATCTACGGTTTGTCCAGAACGGCTGGATTTTTTCGCCATTCTTTGAGAGGATCGACGAATCTTTCGACTCAGTGGATGCACTCGTCAGGAGGATTGATGAGCTGTTGCGTGGCAGCGAATGAAGCTCTTGTTGGCGGATTGTCCCGTACGCGGCTACAATTCGGATCATCTTGTGAGAATATTGATTTCCAACACACGGCGGGTTGTCCGTCGTAGTCACTTTCCGAGGACGATTTTCTGCAAGAACCGCCACCCATGCGTCTTTATTGATAGGTTGGGCTGGAGCGATGGTCGCTTTGTCCCGAAAGAAATGCGATGAACACCATCCTGCGTATATTTGCCTTCATCTGGATCTCTTCCTTCGGGGCCGAAGGAAAACCGGAGATCATTCGTGGAACCTATGCCCATCCCAAGGCATTCTGGGATACCGGGGCCAAACTCGATGAATACGGCGTCAACGCGGTTTTCATCCATGGCAAAGGCATTGACGATGCCACCTTCAAGCGGGCAAAGGCGGAAGGATGCAAGGTTTTCGCCGAGTTCCCCACCCTCAACGGCAAATATGGAGACTATGTGAAGAATCATCCTGATGCGCATCCCATTGATGATTCGGGAAATCCCGCTCCACCGGCCACTTGGTTCATGGGAGTGTGTCCCACGCACAAGGGGTTCCGGGAATTCCGGATGAAGGAACTGCGTGATCTTCTCGGAAAATACGAACTCGACGGGATCTGGATGGACTACACCCATTGGCACGGGCAGTTCGAAGATCCTTATCCCGTCCTCATCAAAACGTGTTTCAACGATTCGTGCCTGTCCGAGTTCGAAGAATGGGCGGGTGTCGAGGTGGTGGGGAAGACTCCGCAAGAGAAGGCCAAATGGATTTTCACCAACGCCGCCAGGAAATGGGAGGATTGGCGGGTGCATGTGATTGTGGATTGGGCGAAGGAAATCCGTGCGATCACAAAGGAGATTCGTCCGAACGCACTGGTCGGCATTTTTCACACCGCGTGGAAGGATGAGGATCTGAGCGGGGTGCGGAGGAGATGCCTGGGGTTGGATTTCGATGCGCTGGCACAGCACGTGGATGTCTTTTCTCCGATGATCTATCACGGCCGGTCCGGAAAGCCGCCGGAGTATGTGGAGGAATTCGTCGCGTATCTCGGGGCAAAACCGTGGATGAAAGGAAATGCGGATTCTTATCCCCAGATGTGGCCCATCGTCCAAGCCCACGACGACCCCAGGGTGTCTCCGGAGGAGTTCGGGAAAGTGCTCCGGTACGGGCTTGGTGGGAAAAGCACCGGCGTGATGATGTTCACGATAGCGAGTGTCGCCAAGGATCCTGGGAAAATGGAGATGATGAAGGAAATCTACAAGGGAACCGGGAACTGACCGGAGCGTGTTTCCGGAAGAGGAGCGGCATGTCTTTGGAGGTGATGAGGACCCTTGCGGAGGGCGGGGAAACTGTTCAAGTTGATGGCATGAGTGAATTCGAATCAAAGGTCCGCGACGCGCTGGCAAACCCGCAGAACCAAGGGGAGATTCCAGATGCGGATGCGGTGGGAACGGTCGGTTCCCCGGAGTGCGGTGACATGATGCGGATGTGGCTCAAGTTCACCGAGAAAGATGGAAAGAAGGTCATCGACCGGGCGTCTTTCCAGGCATTCGGCTGCCAGACGGCGATTGCGGTGGCATCAATGGCGACGCAACTCCTCAAGGGAAAGACCGCTGAAGAAGCACGGAGCCTGTCGGCGGCGGAGCTTTCCGCGGATCTCGGCGCGCTTCCGCCGATGAAGATCCACTGCGGTCAGTTGGTGGAGGGAGCGTTGAAGAATGCCCTGGATGCCACACCTGCCACTCCGGTGGAGATGGCAACCAACACGCTTTCAGGATCTTTCCAGCGTCCTTCCGCGGGTAAAATCAAGATCGTGCCACTGGACTGATCCTTTGGGTTTCATCCTCCCCTTCCCTGAAACACCCCCAAAATCCGTGCTGGAACTCCAGGAAGTCTGTTTCACGATCCGGAAAGAAGGATCGGACATCAATCTGGTCGACCAGGTTTCCGTCAAGGTGCCGGAGGGGCACTTCATGGCGATTGTCGGACCGTCGGGTTGCGGAAAGACGACGTTGTTGAAAACGATCGCAGGACTGAATCCGGAGTCCGCCGGTGCCTTGTTGTGGAATGGGAGGAATCTTTCCACGGATGAGGATTTTTCGCCGTCCGAGATCGGCTATGTGCCGCAGTTTTCCATCGCCTACGATCCGCTGACGGTGGATGAATCCATTGAAACGGCGGCTCGTCTCCGCGTGCGTTGCGGCTCCACGGAGGAACTCGACCGCCGGATCGACCGCGTGCTTGGGGAGACGGGCCTCGCTTCCATCAATGACCGGCAGGTGCGGGTGCTTTCCGGCGGGCAGAAGCGGAGACTGGGGCTGGCGATGGAGTTGGTTTCCGACCCGCAGTTGTTGCTGTGTGATGAGGTGACATCAGGACTGGATCCGCGCTCGGAGCGGGAAATCGTCCAGTTGTTGCACGAACTGTCGCGGAAGAGCGGGAGGATCGTGCTTTCCGTGACCCATTCGCTGGCTCATCTGGAACTGTATGATTCCGTGCTTGTCCTGCATGAAGGAAGGGTCGCCTATCACGGCCCGCCCGACCGTTTGAACCATTACTTCTCCGTCAAGGATACGGAGGAAATCTATCCGCGGCTGGCCACGCAATCATCGGAAAGCTGGCAGAAGTCGTGGCAGAAACATGGAGATCTCTATGACAAGATGCTGGCCAAAAGCCGCGGCCGTCTGATGGCTTCCGGAGAGTTGAAACCCAGGAAAGGGGCCACCTCCGGAGAGGATGCGGAAGCGCCCGCACCGATCCCCGGCCTTGTCAGCCAATTTTCCACACTCCTTTCCCGGAGGTGGAAGATTTTCTTCAGGGACAAGGGGCAGGTCTTCCTGCAGCTAGCGATCCTGATCTGCTTTCCGCTGCTGGTCACCCTCTTCAGCGACAAGGCATCAGGCAACATCCGGAAGTTTTCCGAAAGCAGGCAGAACGACATGGCCGCGGAAATCCAGGAGCAGCAGAGCGTGCGCGCGGACCAGGCGAAGGTCGGGTCCGCCATCTCCGGCATCATCATGTTCCAGGTGGTGTTGCTGTCCCTCATGGGGTCGAACAACTCGGCACGGGAGATCGCGGGTGAGAGGCCGATTTACGAAAAGGAAAAATTCGCCGGACTGAGGCCTGCGGCCTACCTCGGATCGAAGGTGGCGTTCCTTGCCTGCCTGGTGGTCGCGCAATCCGCGTGGATGGCGTTCTTCGTGAATTTCTTCGGTCCTTTCCGTGGGGATTTCCTCCAGCACGCCGGGTTCCTGCTGGCGGTGAATGCGGCGATGACGGCGATCTGTCTGGCGATTTCGTCATGGATGCGGACGGCGGAGCAGGCCTCCCTCCTCTCGATCTATTTGGTCGGATTCCAGCTTCCGCTGTCGGGGGCCGTTCTGGCGTTGCCGGAGCATATCGAATCATTCACCCGTCCGTTCATTTCCGCGTACTGGGCATGGTCAGGCTCGGTGGAGGCACTCCAGACCCAGGTGCACCAGGCGGTGAGATCCGTGATCGATACCGCGCTGTCTCCGCAGGTGGCATGCGTGCAGGCATTGGCGGCCCACATCCTCATATCGCTCGTCGCCGCATGGATGGGTGCCCGGCGGTCGCAGTGGGATTCGTAGGAACTTCCTTCTCGATATGCCCCGCGGAAGCGGGTAGGTTCACCGCTCCAGAAACCCAAATCCACGAATTTCCATGGCCCGCCGCGCTAGTTCGAGTCTCCATCCCGGTGTCGTCCTCGGCATCATCGCCGTTGTCGCCGTCCTGTTCTTCGGCGGGAGGCATTTCGTCAGTCAGAAGGATTCTCCGATGGGGGATGTGGAGAAGCTCGACGTGAGGGATCTGCTGGAAAACGGCAACAGCCTGCGTGGCAATGAGTATATGGTGGAGGGAAAGATCGACCAGCAACTGCGCTGGACGACCTCGCGCGGCCAGGTGGTGAGCCTGCGGGTGAACACCCCCGGGGGGGACGAACTGATCGGGGTTGAGATCCCCGCCTCATTCAGCCACCTGAACATCGCAAGACAGCAGAAATACGCGATCCGCGTGAAGTTCCGCCAAGGTGGTGTGCCTGTTGCAACCGCCATCAACCGCCTCTGAACCCCCGCCGCCGAGACCGATGAAACTCCGTATCACCCTTCCGCTTTTCCTGGCCGGTTTCGCATATGCGCAGGTCTATTCACCTCCACCCGGCTCACCTCCGGCCGATGGTGAACCTGCGGTGGCGGCCCCCGCGGCGAAGAATGATGCGGGAAAGCCCGGCAATGACTTCCTGATGCTGGATCCATCCGCGGAGACCATCACCATCGGAGGAGTGACCATACCCCTCGGGGACAACCGGCTCCTGAAGGCGAGGTTCGAGAAATATCTCAACCAGCCTCCGGAGAGCGATGAAGGTGCGGAGGAATACCGGAAGACGGTCCAGGAAATCCTGGCCACCATTTCTCCGCTACGTCAGGGCGGTCCTGATCTTTACGGGGCCTTCACCCTGCTGCCGAAGGCGGCCACCTACCCGGGCGACGCCAACATCTGCGGATCATTGGCGGAGGCGATTTACATGGCGATGCTGGCGAAGCAGGACATCAACGGACTGAAGAAACTCAACGACAGCATTGAGACCGAGAAGAAGCGGTTGATCCAGGAGGCGGACTGGATGAACCGTCATGCGGAACAGGAGAAAAATCTGGGGGAAACGCGGAAATCCTCCGCCAAAGACGAGAAGGCCGGGGGGAAACCACCGGCCACCAGCCCCGGCAAAGGTGCCAATTCACTGCGGCATGCGGAAACCATCCGTCGTCTCGGTGAGATCGAGGTCATGAAGAAGTCGAACATCGCCCGCAGCGAGGCGCAGACGATCACCACCAAGACCCAGTACCAGGTGAACATGGTTCAATGGTTCGTCCAGCGCCGGTATGAGCACGTGCTGATGGCCGCCCGATTCTACAACCAGATCTGGAGGGACGGTGATGCCACGCTGCGGGTCAAGGAAGGATCGGACGTTTCGAAACTGTTTTCACAGTCCATCGGCATCAGCCCCACGGTTTCGTCGTTCGATTCGCTTTCGAACGAGGCGATCCGCGAGACCCAGAAATACATCCAGGCGGTGGATCTCCATCTCTCGCGTGACGAAGTCCATTCCGCTTCCCAGCGTTTGATGGAGGGCTTCGCGGTGGGGGAATATCTCAGTCCGGTGGCGACTTTCCCCTACGAGAAAAAACGGCGGATCCTGGAGTACGTGCATGATCTCCATGAGCTATATGACACGCTCCAAGCCCGCGACTACGCGAAGACCATTCCTTTGGCGGACCGCTTGAAGAAGACGGTGAAGGATTTCCCTTCATCGAAGGTGGACAGCGCCATCGCCGCCTACACCCTCGCGTCCGATCTGGCGATCGAGGAAGCGAAGGCCCATCTGCTGGCGAAGGATGCCGGGAAGGCGGCGGAGAAGATCAAATCGGCCACGGAAATCTGGCCGACCAACCCGAAGCTGAAGGAGTTCAGCGCGCTGGTGAGCAGCTCCGGTGGGATGAACGTGGCGCGCAATGACTTCGACCGCCTGCTGGGGGAGGGGAACTACCGGGAGATCGCGCGGCGGCAGTATGAGCTGGCCCCCGCGATCCAGGGGGATGTGACCCGCGAGGACGCCTTCCGCCAGATCGTGACCAATCTCACGAAGATCGAGACCGCGCTGAGCAAGGCGGGGGAGTTCAGCAAGGTGGGGCAGAACTATGCGGCCTGGGAACAACTGGCGGAGTTGCGGGAGGAGTTCCCTGATGATCCCAAGCTGGGACGGGAGATGGAACTGCTCGCGCCGAAAGTGGCGGACTTCACCAAGGCGCTCGATGAGGCGCGGAAGCTGGAGAACCGCACGCCGAAGCAGACCGGTTCCGCCCTCGCATGGTATTTGAAAGCGGGTGACATTTATCCGAACAGCACCATGGCGCAGGCAGGGATCCAGCGGGTGCTGGATGAGGTGCTCACCGAAGATGGGAAGTGAAAGTTGAGTCCGCCGGACCGAGTGTCCCTGCATTAGGGAGAAATCCAACCGCAATGGAAGCGAAGCGACATGGACGAACTGACCCTTCAAAATCCTTCGTCAAATGAACGCAGATGAACACGGATAGAAGAGATTGGAATCGAATTTCTCCTCTTAACGCGTTTTCATGAAAAGTGTGGCCGCTTTGTGGGAGCGGCAATCACCGGAAGACCGGGGCGGGACGCCCCGGCAACGGCCTGGGGCAAGATGCCCCAGCCACTTTTTCTTGGCGACCCCGGCTACACTAAAAGTATGCGCTCCTCGCAGCACCCGTTCCATAAGCGGTCATAGAGGTGATAGGTAGGTATGAATGACCTCTATGACCGATACCGATGGTGGATCTGATTTGATCCGGGCTGATTCCAGGGGACGGGTGCTGGTGCCCGCCGCGCACCGCGAGGTCCTGCTGGACGCCTTCGAGCGGAGTGGCCAATCGGCGATGGCTTTCAGCCGCCCGAACCAGACCTCACCTTCGCGAACTGGGTTCAGTGCCGGCGGAAAGCGGAAGGATCACCAGCATGATGGGTTCTCCGCATTCGCCGAGGTCATCATGGAGGCTTTGCCGGGATCGGGCGATGCCACCCCGCTTCCGAACCGCTTCGATTTCCCTCGGGGAATGGATTCCATGTCGACGTGGCTTCCCGCAAGCATTCTTCCCTGGTGGCCGAGCTGCTGCGCCATCTTTCCTCCTCCCGGGCCCATGCTGACGCTCTCCGCAGCCTCGCAGCATGTTCTCGCGCTGGAACCCTGCGACATGCGCAAGAGCTTCGACAGCTTCCATGCACTGGTCGTCACCCATCTGGGCGAGGATCTGCGCGAGGTGCGGTCTTCGCCTTCACCAACAAAGCACCCTCATCAAGTTGCTTCACTGGGATGGCACCGGTCTGTGGGTCCACGCCAAACGTTTCTGGAAAAAGGCACCTTCTCCCGGGCTGAGCCTCCGGGGAAGGACAGACAGCTCCGCTCGCCCCGGAAGTGCTGGCCATGCTCACCGATGGCATCGACCTGAAGGGTGCGAGCATGCGTCCGTGGTATGAACGGGGTGATCCATCCTTGCCATCACTACGCCATTCATCGTAGCTCATGGTCATCAGGATGACGCCCGAACGCGAACAACAGCTGCTGGACCGCATCGCCCATCTGGAGCGCGAGAACGAACTCGCAGTGCCGCAAGCCTGACCTGCATTGCGGAAATCCTCGGCAGCAGCAGACGCCTGATCCCGCCCAGCTCGAACTCCTGTTGGGCGGCGAAGAAGGCACGCCGCCGGGAGAAAATGGCCCTCTCCCCCGACGCGGGCGCACCGGAGGAGCGCCGCATCAAGCGCCGCAAACCCTGCATCCGCCTGCCTGCAAGCCGAGGCGGCAGCGCCTCGACCACCTTCCCATCGTGTCGATGAAGTGCTTCTGCCCGAGCCAGTCAAAGCCTGTCCGGATGCCTCGCGCAGGATCGGCGAGGAACACAGCGACCGGCTCTCCGACTACCAGCCCGGGAAGATCTTCATCCACCGGCTCGTGCGCCCTTGTCTCGTCCGCGTGGCGGATCGTGACGCTGCTCCGTCACCGCGGCGCTTCCGCCACGGCTGCAGGGATGCATGAGCGCCACTCCCGCGCTCATCGCCCACACCCCGTCTCCAAATACTGCGACCATCTGCCTTACCGGCAGAAGATCCTCGCCAGCCGCCACGGCGTCCCCATCGCCGCAACACCTTGCAGCCGCTGGGCGGAGCTCGCCGCCTCTGGCTCCAACCGCTCTACCAGCACATCCATCGGGGACTTGCATGGCTGGAAGCACCTCCGCGCCGGACGAGACTCCGTCAAATACCCGCCCCCGGCACCGGCAAACAGGGCCAGGGCTACCTCTGGACCCTTGCACTGCCCCGGCGGTGGAGATGTCCTCCACCAATGGCATGCCAGCCGTGGCAGCGCCTGCCTGATGATCTGGCGGCTTCCGGGGCATCCTCCAGAGCGATGGCTACCGTGCCTACAACGTCCACGCCGCGAAGCATCCTGGCATCCAGCAGGCCGCCTGCTGGGCGCATGTGAGAGGAAATTCCACGAAGCCCCGGCAAACCGGACAGCACTCCGCTGCCGGACCGCTCAGGGCCATCGCCCGGCTCTTTACCTCGTCGAGAAGGATCCGCAGCCAGAGCTGTGCTGACCGGAACAGCGCACGCTCATCCGCCAGCGGGACAGCCAACCCGTCATCGAACGCCTGCGGGAGGATTCCTCCGGCTCCGTTCGGATGTATCGGTTTTGCCGAAAAGCCCGCTGGGCCGTGCCATCGACTACACTCTGACGCTTTGGCCGAAGCTTGTAACCTACCTCATCCACGGGGGAGGTCGAGATCGATACCAACCTGACGGAGAACGCCATCCGTCCGACAGCGGTGGGCAAGAAGAACTGGCTCTTCGTGGAGGCGAAGTTACCGGGCAGACCAGCGATCCTCTACACGTTGCTCGAAAGCGCGTAAACGGCACGGTCACGAACCCTATGCCTACCTGCGGGATGTGCTGGAACGCCTGCCCGCGATGAAGAATTTGGAGATTGATCTTCTTCTGCCCCGGAACTGGAAGCCCGCAGGAGAACCGGCCATCCTGAACCACATGGCCTGAACTCTCAACTGGGGCTGCAAGGAGCGCTTACCACTAAAAAGCAAAACGCTCTAATAATCCGTGTAATTTGGCTCAGTCTTCCGAAGCAGGTTCGCCCATCTTCGCTGCGCTCCGATTGTGGTAATTCTTTTCAGATTCCGGATGGAGCTTCCGAAATGAGGTGGCTTTGGTTTCAGGCGATCAGAGAGGGCAGGGGCATGGAAAATCACCCGTGCGCCGCGCCTTACTTCCTCTGAAAGCGCATGATGCGGTCGTTCGCGGTGAGGAAGACCGTTTTGCCGTCCTTGCCTCCGAACGCGACGTTCGCGGTGGGTTGATGAGTGAGGACGCGGCCGAGGAGCTTGCCCTCTTTCGAAACGATGAGCAGGCCGCCCGGTCCGGTGGTCCAGATGTTGCCCGCGGCGTCCGTCTTGAGACCGTCGGTGGAGCCTTTGCCTTCGAGCTTGTTGGCATCGAAGAACAACGTCATCTCCCCGGCGCTGCCGTCTTCGTTCAGGGGGAAACTGTAGACGTTGAACTTGCCCTTGTGGGAGTTGGCCACGAAGAGGGTTTTCTCATCGTGGGACAGGGCGATGCCGTTGGGCCGCTCGAGATCCTTTGAGATCAGCGTGATCTTTCCGTCGAAGGTGGTGCGGAAGACCCCGCAGTAGGGGAGCTCCCGCGCCATGTCCCGCTCACCTTTCGGGAGGCCGTAGATGGGGTCGGTGAAATAGACCGCGCCGCTGGAGTGGATCACCAGGTCATTTGGGCTGTTCAGCCGCCTGCCTTCGAAGCGATCCGCGACGGTCATCTTCCCTCCGTCCTTCATGAGGACGGAAATTCTCCGGTCGCCGTGCTCCGCCAGGAAGAGGCGTCCGTATTTGTCAAAGGTGAGTCCATTGGAACCTGCCTCCTTGCCGTAGTCGGAAACGCCGGTGTAGCCGGAAGGTTTCATGAAGACCCGCAGTCCCTTTTCATCGGACCAGGAATGGATCACATTGTTGGGGATGTCGGAGAAGAGCAGTTCGTTCGTCTCCGCATTCCAGACGGGACCCTCGGTCCAGCGGAACCCTTCGGTGACGACTTCGATCTTTGTGCCCGGGGCGATGAGCGCGTCGAGGGCGGGGTCCAGTTTTTCGACCGATGGGTCCTGGGCGAATACGGACGAAATGAGGGAGAAGGAAAGGAGGAGGTGGGCTTTCATGATGTGGGGAAGATGGGCGAGGGATTGCGCGGGGGAAAGGTTCAAGTTTTCGCGAAAACCTCCCTACAGAGAGGGCAGGTTTTTCCGTTGCAGCCACGGGCGGTACAGTATTCCCGGCCGTAGAAGATGATCTGGAGGTGGAGCTTGTTCCAGGAATCCCGGGGGAAGAGCTTCTTGAGGTCCCGTTCCGTCTGGACGACGTTCTTTCCTGATGTGAGCTTCCACCGGGTGGCCAGGCGGTGGATGTGGGTATCGACGGGGAATGCCGGGACGCCGAAAGCCTGGGCCATCACGACGGAGGCGGTCTTGTGGCCGACGCCGGGGAGTTCCTCCAGATCTCCGAAGCTGGCGGGGACCTGCCCTCCGTGTTTCTCGACGAGGATCCGGGAGAGGTTGGAGATCGCGGCGGACTTCGCCGGGGAGAGCCCGCAGGGCCGGATGATGTCGCGGATTTCATCGACCGGGACGTGCATCATGTCCTGTGGGTTGTCCGCGCGCGCGAAGAGTGCCGGAGTGATCTGGTTCACGCGCACATCCGTGCATTGGGCGGAAAGCAGCACCGCCACCAGAAGGGTGAAGGGATCCTTGTGGTCGAGCGGGATCGGGGTTTCAGGATACAGTTCCTCCAGCCGCTTCCTGACATGGTCCGCACGTTGCTGCTTCGTCATGGCGGAAGAATCTCCGGGTCGGGCGGTGGATGGCAAGGGGAGAGCCAACGGAATCCGGGATGAATAAAATTCCCGGCGACGCGTCTCCGATTGGTTGCTTGCGGTGGGAGGGGAACCGCTTAGGATCCGGATTGTGCGCCGTTGGGCTGTCATTCTGGTCGCTGTCTCCGTCATGGGGGCGGCAGGTGGGGCCGGCTGGTTTTTCCGGCAGGAACTCGGGATGTGGTGGCATCACGCCGTCACGCCGGTGGAGATGGGCGGTCCGCCCCGCCCTGTACCGGACCCGCGATCCTATGCCGTCCTCATGGACGAGCTGCAGCGGTGGCGTGAGGATCTGGCGGACCGTTACTCCAAGTCGAAGACGGCGGCGGAACGGCAGGCGGTGGAGCATGACGCCCGGATGGTGCTGGAGGAGGCGCTCCCCGCGATGATGCGTTGCTGGCTGGGCACGCCGTGGGATTTCCACGGGACCGCCGACGGTCCCGGCAAAGGGAAGATCGCCTGCGGTTATTTCATCTCCACGGTCCTGAGGGACGCAGGATTCCAGGTGGACCGCTACAAGCTGGCGCAGCAACCGTCGGGGAACATCCTGCAGACCTTTCTGAAGAGGGAAGCATGTTCGCTGACGGTGGGGGAGGAGTATGATGCGTTTGCCGACGGACTTTCCCGCATCCCGAGGGGGATCTACGTGGTCGGCCTGGATACCCACGTGGCGTTCCTGCTGGTGGAAAGCGACGGCTTCCGGTTCATCCATTCGTCCGGCTCCGCGCCGTGGTGCGTGGTGGATGAAGGTCGGGAGGACGCCCACGTTCTCCGCAAGTCGAACTGGCGGATGCTGGGGAATTTCTCCGGGGATGTGGGGGTGATCCGGACGTGGCTCAAGGGAGGGAAGATCTCCGTCAGGGGCGCGTGACGTCACTCCACCTCTTTCTGGAGCTTGGTCCGCTCCGCATCGGACAGGGCGGCTGCATCGAGGGCGGCCCGTGCTGCCGCGAGGTTGCTGGCTCTCCAGGATTTCAGGGTTTCCCCCATCTGGATCGTGCGGTCCTGCGGGTCTGAAATGGAGGCTGCCCAGGTGAAAGCGGTGGCCGGATCCGTCTGGCGCACCTGTTGCACCAACGGCTTCACCGCCGCATCCCGGGAGAAACCGGTGGGGAGGGTGGAGATCCACTGTGAGGCACCCACCGCATCATATTGGGTCCAGGAGGTGGCCACCGCGCCGATGCCGTCGTCACGCCACTGGCCGGCGGGAAGGGCGGTGGCCCAGGTCGCCGCCGCGCTGGGATCATCCATGGCCCAGGTGGCGGCGAGGCCGCTGGCGGAAGTGGCGAGATTCTTCGCCATGCCATCCGGCGGTGCGGCCAGCAGGCTGGTGAGCTGCCTGCTGGCGGAGAGGGGATCGTCTTTTGAGAGTGCGGGGAGGATGGAGGATAGCGCGCGGACCCGCTCCGCGCCGGAGAGACTTTCCGCCCATTGGTGGGCCGACTCCGGATCGCTGCGTGCCCAGGATGTGGCGATGCTGTTGAGCGCTGCCAGGCGACCTTCGCCGGGAGCGAGTTTCTTCAAACCTTCCGCCGCGGACTCGGGATCTTCCCTGCCCCATTTGCCGAACAGCCCGCTGAAGGCGGCGTTCTGCTCCTGGGGGTTGGTCAGACTGACAGCGAAGTCCAGGGCGGCCTTGCTGTCCTTCGAGGCATATTCGCCCATCATGTTCTGCAGGGATTGCGGAGTACGCTGTGACTCAGGGAGGGAGAGGAAGTATTCCTCCGCTGCCTTGGGGGAGCTTTTCACCAGCCCACGGAGCACCTGGGGAGAAGTTTCCAGCTTGTCCCGTTCCCCCATCTTTGCGGTCTGCTCCTTCAGGAGATCCGAGGAGGACCAAGCGGCGTAATACATCAGATTGCCCAACTGCTCCCGGCGGGTGGTGGCGTTGTCCACCTGATCCAGAAGATCGAAAGCAAGCCGGGTTTCCGACCATCCCATACTTTGCAGCAACTCTCCGGTGGCGATCCGCTTTTCGGACGGAACGGCCATGGATTTCAGCATGGTCATGGCCTTTTCGGGATCCTCGTCCGCCACCACGCCCAGGATCCTGCCGGAAATGGCTCCGCGCAGGTGGCCCGCTTCCCCTTTCAGTTTTTCCCAGGCCACGGCGGGATCCTCCCTGCCGATGGAGGCATAGATTTCCTTGAAGGCTTCCGTCCGCCGGTCTCCTTTCAATGTCTTTGCCCAGCCGAGAGCGGAATCCGGATCGGAGCGCGCCCAGGTGGCCGCGACGCCGGCGGCGGAGTATCCGCCCGCGATTTCTTCCGGCAGGGATCTGAGGCGCTCCGCTGCGGCGGCGGGGTCTTTCTCCGCCCAGTTGCTGAGGATCCCCCGGGTGTAATAATCCCCCCAGCCGGAGCGGGAAGGCTCGGTCGTCAGGAGGTCGCAGGCCGCCACCGGGTCCTTCTTGCCGATCGCGGCGATGACACCCGGCGCGACGTTCTCACGCATCTCACCTTTCGGCAGGGCACGCATCTCGCCCAAGGCACGGTCCGGATCCACCTGGGCCAGGCTGGAAAAGCACTCCCGTGCCGCGTAGTTGCGGAACGAGCGTTGTTTGCAGGACTGGACGAACTCCAGCGCGGCGGATGGGTCCGCCGCGGTCCATTTGCCGAACAGGGCTGACATGAGCGTCCAGCGGCTCTGGTCGGAACTGTTCGGATTGTTGCGGAAGTCGTCGCGCACCAGTTCCATGATCCGGGGGATCTCCGCCGCCGGAAGTGACTCGATGGCGAGGGTGAGCCGGGCGGAAGCCACCTCGTTCCGCTGGGATCTGAAGAGGTGGCGGATTTCTTCCAGGGAATCGACCGAGAACGAAGGACCGCCGAAGGGGTCGGTCCGCGGCGTGCGGGTGGAGTGACGCGTCTCCCGGGCGGGACGGGTGTTTTTCTCCGCCTCCGGAGCCGGCACGGAATCCCTCCTCCCCGCCATGAAACCGAGACCGATGGCGGCGGGGATGATCACGAACAACATGCTGGGTTTCATGGCATCGTGCGTATGACAGATTTCCCGCCGGCAGTCACGGGGTTTCAACCTTTGGTTGGGGGGCGGGGACGTTCCGGCTTGCGTGGGAGGAAAGGATGGCATTTCTTCCCGGGGCAATGTCCTCACTTCCCACCGCTGACCTCCTGGCGCTCGATGTGGACGGCCTGAAAGGCCGCCTCTCGAAACTCAGGAGGTATCTTTGACGTCCCGGCCCTCGAAATCAAAATCAACACGCTGGAGGAAGCCATGGGCTCCCCGGAGTTCTGGAATGACGCGGACAAGGCGAAAACGATCAGCGCCCAGGCCGCTGGACTGAAAAAAAAGCTGGAGGCCTTCCTCAAGCTGGAGAGCCGTTCGAACGACATCGTCGAAGGTATTTCGCTGGCGAAGGAATTCGACGACGCCGAGATGGCGAAGGAAGCGATCGAAAACGCAAAGACCCTCGAAAAGGACATCCGCGAATACGAACTGCTGACGCTGCTGAACCAGCCGAGCGACATCTCGCCCTGCTACCTGGTGATTTCCGCCGGTGCGGGCGGCACGGAGGCCTGCGACTGGGCCCAGATGCTGCACCGCATGTACACCCGCTGGGCGGAGCGGAAGGGTTACTCCGTCGAGACGCTCGACTGGCAGGATGGCGACGAGGCCGGCCTGCGCTCCGCGACCATCAAGATCACCGGCGACTATGCCTACGGCTTCCTCAAGAGCGAGCGGGGCGTCCACCGTCTGGTGCGCATCTCCCCGTTCGATTCCGCGGCGAAGCGCCACACCTCGTTCGCGTCGATCGACGTGAACCCGGAAGTTTCGAAGGAGATCAAGATCGAGATCCTCGACAAGGACATTGAGATCACCACGACCCGTTCCGGCGGCAAGGGCGGCCAGAACGTCAACAAGGTGGAGACGGCGGTCCTTCTGCGCCACCTTCCGACGGGCATCCTCATCCGCTCGACTGCGGCGCGCTCACAGGGCGCGAACCGCGAACTGGCGTTCGAGATCCTGAAGTCGAAGCTCTACACCATCGAGGAGGACAAGCAACGGGCCGAGTCCGACCGGGCCTATGGGGAGAAGGGGGATGTGTCCTGGGGCAACCAGATCCGTTCCTACGTCTTCCAGCCTTACCAGAAGGTGCTGGACCTCCGCACCGGTGAGGAATCCGGCAACATCCAGGACGTGATGGACGGGGACATCGACGCGTTCATCGAAGCCAAGCTCCGCGGCAAGGTCCGCGTGAAGGGCGGCGGCGGTGACGAGGACTGAGCCTGCAAGATCGCCGGACCTTTACCGGGTCCGGCGAGTTCCTCCATAGCCTGTCACTTCAGGAATCCGCTGTCCGTCAGCCACTCGGTGAAGCGCTCCGGCCACTTCGCGGCGGCTCCGGTTTTTCCAGGGCGGTAGCCGAAGCCGTGGCCGGCTTCCGAGTAGATGTGCAGCTCCGCTTTCACCCCGGCGGCCTTGTATTTCAGGTAGAGCGAAGCCATGCCCTCGGCGATGTCCGGGCGGTCGCCGTAGCCACAAGCGATGAAGACGGGAGGCATGCCCTTTTCCGCGGTCATGGTGGCGGACTTGCCCGGGTAGATGAGCGCCTGGAAATCCGGGCGGCTGGATGCTTTTTCCACCGGATCGGCCGATGATGCATCGCCCGGGTCGGATTTCATCGCGGAGTAGGCGGCGACTTCCCCACCTGCGGAAAAGCCGAGGATGCCGATGCGGTCCGGTTTGATGTTCCACTCCGCGGCGCGGGAGCGGATGGTGCGGATGGCGCGGCGGGTATCGTTCATCGCGTCGCCTTCCAGGGTGTAGGTGGAGCCTTCCTCGCGGGAGAGGCGGTATTTCAGAACGAATGCGGCGATTCCCCGCTGCTGGAACCACTCCGCCAGCGCGTAGCCTTCATGGCCGGTGCAGAGCTTCTGGTGGCCGCCGCCGGGACAGATGATGACGGCGACTCCGGTGGATTTGGACGGCTCCGGGAGGTAGGGGGTGATGGAGGGATTGTGGACGTTGGTGATGTTGCCCTTGCCGTCGTCTTTCTCCGGTTCGTTCTTCCGGGTTTCGGAGCCGGGGGCGCCGTTCGGCCAGAGGGGGAGCGCGGCGGGTTCGGCGGCCAGGGTGAAGGCGGCGGAGGCGAGCAGGAGGAGGATGGATTTCATCAGGATGGCGGCAGATACGGTGGCGGTTGGCGGGAAGTTGCGCGGAGGTGGGGAGGGGACGGTGATTTGCACTGGCTTGGATAGCTTTTCCCGGTTATCTCCGCGCCCCGCACCAATCCGCCCGCCATCCATGATTCCCCACCTCACCGTGATCAAAGCCGGAACCGGCGTGCTGACGAAAAGCAATGATGGCACGCTCGACCGGGCCGCGCTGGTGCATCTGGTGGCGGCCATTTCCGGCCTCATCCATGCCGGGCACCGTTGCCTGTTCGTCTCCTCGGGAGCGGTGGGATCCGGCGTTTCCGCCCTCGGCCTCAGCGAGTATCCGAAGGACACCGCCACCCGGCAGGCATGCGCCGCCGTCGGGCAGGCGAGGCTGATGCAGACCTACAGCAGCCTGTTTTCCAATTTCGATGTCACCATCGCCCAGGTCCTGCTGACCGCGGCGGATCTGGCGACCCCGGAGCGTGCGGGCTATGTGAAGGACACCCTGCGCCGCCTGCTGGTGGAGCCCATGATCCTGCCGATCATCAACGAGAATGACTCCGTTGCGGTGGAGGAGCTGAAGTTCGGCGACAATGACATGCTTTCCGTCCGGGTGGCGAAGCTGGCCGGCGCGAAGCGGGTGATCCTGCTCACCAGTGTGGATGGTCTGCTCGATCCGGAGACAAACGAGCGGATCGCCGAAGTTTCCGATATTGACGGGGTTTTCCGGCATGTCCGCGACGACAAGGGCCGCTTCTCGATGGGCGGCATGGCGTCGAAGCTTTCCGCGGTCAAATTCGCCGTTGAGGCCGGGATCGAGACCCACATCGCCCACGGCCGCCATCCGGAGCGGCTGGCTGCCATTGTTGACGGCACGGGTATCTCGACCAGGTTTGCGGCGGGAAATGCTTCTTGAGCGTCCATTTTTCCAGATTATAATACCGGGCATGATCGCGCTGGACGAGTTGAAGAAACTTCCGATCGAAGAGCGGCGCCATATTGTTGAGGAACTTGCGAAATCCATTGAGGAGGATGAGAATTTTCCGGAGTCCCCGGAGTTGCTCGAAGAACTGGACCGGCGTATGGCGGATTACCATGCGGATCCGTCCTCGGCGGTGCCGTGGGAAACGGTGAAAGCCAAACTTCTGGAGCGCAGTGCATCATAGGATCGAGTTCACACGTCATGCGGACTCGGATTCCACCCAAGCTTACGAATGGTATGAAGCTCAGGAAGAAGGTGCCGGACGCTATTTTAGCAGGCGGCTGATCGAACTCATCGAGTTGATCGGAGATCAGCCCCTTTCGTTCCCAGCAAGCCACCGGAGCTTCCGGAAGGGGTTGATGAAAAATTTCCCATATGCCGTGTATTTCCAGATTTGCGGAGACAAAATTGTGATTGCCGCGATCATTCACGGAGCCAGAAATCCCCGTCTCACAGCGCAACTTCTGAGACGCCCCAGATAACTTTCCCATGTCCACCCTCCAGGAAACCATCCACGAAATGGGCCGCAACGCGCGGCAGGCCTCCTACCGGCTGTCCCAGCTCAGCAGCGACCAGAAGAACGCCATCCTGCATGCGATGGCGGCGGAACTGCGTGCCCGGGTGCCGTCCCTGCTGGAGGCGAACGCGCTGGACATCGCGGCGGGCGAGGCGAAGGGCCTTTCCGGAGCCATGCTGGACCGGCTGCGGCTGGATGAAAAGCGCGTCGAAGCAATCGCGGCGGGCATCGACCAGGTGGCCACGCTGCCGGATCCGGTGGGACAGGTGATGGATGACTGGAGCCGTCCGAACGGCATCCGCATCCAGCAGGTGCGCGTGCCCATCGGCACCATCGGGATTATCTACGAGAGCCGTCCGAACGTGACGGCGGACGCCGCAGTCCTCTGCTTCAAGACCGGCAATGCAACCATCCTGCGGGGTGGCAGCGAGGCCATCCACTCGAACCGAGCCATCGCGGATGCGTTGCAGGCAGGCGGCGCGGCTGCGGGGCTGCCGGACCATGCCATCCAGCTCATCCCTTTCACGGACCGGGAAAGCGTCACCATCCTCGCGCAGATGGACAAGTGGCTGGACCTCATCATTCCCCGGGGTGGCAAAGGCCTCATCGAGACAGTCGTCTCCCAGGCCCGCATGCCGGTCATCAAACACTACGACGGCATTTGCCACCTCTACGCGGACAAGGACCTCGATGAGGACGTGGCGGTGACGCTGGCGGTCAACTCGAAGACCCAGAAGCCCGGTGTGTGCAATGCGCTCGAGGACCTTCTCGTCCACCGGGATGTGGCGGAAACCTTCCTGCCAAAGGCGGCCGCCGCCCTGCGGAAAAAAGGCGTCCAGCTTCGTGGTTGCGATCGCACGCTGGCCATCCTGCCGGACGTGGTGCCCGCCACGGAGGAGGACTGGACCACGGAGTTCCTCGACCTGATCCTGGCGGTCAAGGTGGTGGATTCCATGGAGGAAGCCATCGACCGGATTAATACGAACGGCTCCCACCATACGGACGTCATCGCCACCCGTGACAGCGCGACGGCGGAGCAATTCCTGCGGGACGTGCACTCCGCCTGTGTCTTCCACAATGTTTCCAGCCGCTTCGCGGATGGCGGGGAGTTCGGCTTCGGCGCGGAGATCGGCATTTCCACCGACAAGCTGCACGCCCGCGGGCCGATGGGCCTGCGGGAGCTGACCAGCTACCAGTATCGCGTGCGGGGTGAGGGGCAGGTGAAAGGCTGATCTTCTGGTTCCCCATGGAGGAGATCCATGATAGACCGCCGCCGCGTCCATCATGAGATTTCTCCCCTTGCTGCTGTTGTCCTGCGTCACCGTCTCCGCGAAGATCGGTGAGACGAAGGAGTTGCTCACCACCCGGTACGGGTCTCCCATCGAAGATGGGGGCGATGCGTTGGTCTTCAGCAAGGGTGGCATCCTCGTCAAAGTGGATCTCCAGAATGGAAAGTGCGCCCGGATCCGCTTCGCGAAAGACATCTCGTCCGGTGTCGAAGGGGAGTTGAACCAGGCCCAGATTTCCTCCCTCTTCGCCGCGAACCAGGATGGACTGCAGTGGACACGTGTGGCGGACGGAACCCTCCGTTCTTCGGATGGACAGCGGCAGGCGGTCGCAGCGGACGGTTCGCTGGTCATCCAGACCGCGGCGTTCGCCGTCGCAGCCGCCAAGGCGGAAACCGCCGCTCCCGCAGGTCCTTCCGGTGAGCCTCCGCCTGTTCGTGTCTCCGGTGCCCCACCCACACGGGTTGCCATCATGGCGAAGACCGCCTCCGCAGGCTCCGGCCGCGACAAGAAGTGGGAAACGTGGTGGGGATCCTATGACAAGGACATCTTCAGGGAACGGGTGGTCGGCATTTCCCTCCGCGCGTCCACGCCCGGACAGGCAATCGTTGAGACCCACTGGATCGGTGAGGAAATTGAAAAGAATTCCGGCAACAAGGTGGTGGAGGTGAGCCGCGAGGCCGTGATGATTTCCGGACAAGGACAGACCTCGGTCGAGATGGGCTGTCTTTTCGTGGAGAATGACACCAAGTATGCCGCCCTCGGCGTGCGCGAGCGGAAGGGCATCCGCTACGCCGGTTGGGTGGTGAGGGTGGTCGATGGTGGAGGAAATGTCCTGGCCGTCCAAGGTTCCCGGCCACCGCTCATCGCGCTGGTGAGATAGGCATTCTCAGAGGTCCATCGGCTGCAACCTGCTGAGGAAGGTGTCACCCTTCACCAGCAGCCGCAGCACCGTCAGGGCCTGTCCGTCCGCGCGCAGTGCGGCCAGCGGCTTTTCCCGTGTGGAGGGTTCCAGCAGCCGCTGGGCGATGTCGCAGAAATTCAGCGCGGCCAGCGTATGCAGGTCACCCTGCCCGGGATCCGCCAGGATGCCATTCAGCAGCGGGAGTGCTTCATCGAATTGCTCCAGATCGATGAGTGCTCCTGCGCGCAGCAGATTGAGATCCGCTTGGTAGCGTGCGTCCGGGAAGCGCATCTCATGGTTGCCGATGGCCGCCAGAACGTCCCCCGCATCCCCGGTGGGATCGAGCCGGCGGATGTCGATGCGCTTGTAGCCTCCGGGGATCGGTGCTTCGGGAAAATGGAACGCCCTCACCTGCGTGCGGCGCCGGTAGTTCCGTGCGATCAGGCGTGTGAGCCGGAAGGACGCCGCCTCCGCCTTCGGGCTGTCCGGGTAGCGGTCGAGGAATTCCTGCCAGCCATGGATCGTGTCATTGGCTGGTTGGGTATCATCCTCCTTCACCGTCACCCGCTTGCGGAAATCCAGCAGGCTGTCGAAAGCCGGAGGCAGCGGCCTGCGGTTGTTCGCGTAGGCGAGGAAGTCCTCCGTCGTGATCCCGTCTGGTGAGGCGGCGGCGAGCAAGTCATCGAGCCGGTCCGCGACGGCGATGATCGCCGCCGGGTCATCTCCGCCGGTTTTCCTGCGCAATTTGAACAGTTCGTCGCGCGCTGCCTTGAGATTCTTGCGGATGGCGGGGAGTGAGGTTGCCGGATCCAGCGCCAGGAAACGCTCCGGCAATGCGGCGATCTTTTCCCCGGCGATCACGGCCTCCTCATTCCGGTCATCCCAGCGGTTGATGCGCGTGCCGGAGATCACTTCCATGATGGTCGCAGCCGCGTTGTAGGAGTTGTAGTCGCCCGGCATCCATGGACCCACCGCAGGGCGGAAGGTGAAGGCTACGGAGCGTTTCGCCTCCGCGCTCCGCGGATGGGTTTCCGTGAGCCGCTTGTGGAGTTGGTGGGAAAGGGCGGTGGCGTCGGTTTCCAGTGCCCGCGACCGCTGGTAGAGGGAGTATTCGGCGCGGCGGAAAAGACAGTGGTTCGCCAGTTCCAGCGCGGGTGCGGAGATGGCGGTGGATTTGCTCTCCGCTGCTTTCAATGCGTGCTCCAGCGCGTGGGTGGCTTCATCGCGGGAGTCGAGTTCGGCATTCACGGCGGCGGCCTGGTAGCCGTAGTGGAGGGCATTCCTGCGGCGCAGCAGATCCAGTTTTTCCTCTTCACTGTTCGCATAGTAGAGCGCCCCGTTCAGCGGCAACGTGAGTGCTCCGCGGTGCTGCATCCAGTGGTTGGCAATGGCCAGGTGGATGGCGGGTTTGTCGCCTTCGGCGGCTTGGTCGAGTTTACGGTAGAGATCGGCCAAGGGAGCCACTTTTTCGCTCCATGCCGCCTCATCCATCGCCAGCTGCCCGGGGTTCCGGTCGGCGGTCGGGTCCCATTCCACGAATGGTTCCGGGGCTTGGCTGGTCAGGTACTTCGCGGCACGGGCGAAGTCATGCGAGGCGATGGCCCGCACCCGGACCGCGCACTTCAGCAGCGTCGTGCGCCGGTCATCCGCAGGCATGCCTGCCAATGGTGCTTCCAGTTCATCCAGCGGGGCGAACTGGAGCAACGTGTCCAGCCACTGGGTGATCTCTTGCGACGAACGCAGAACGGGCGCATCATGGCTTTCCTGATCGTAAGGTTCAGGGAGGAGGGTGAGGATCGCTTCTCCCGCCCTGCCGGAGCGCGCGAGGGACATCGCCAGCCGGAACGGCTGGTCCACCAGCAGCGGGCTTTCCGGGTGATCCGCCGCGAGGGAGCGGAAAGTGTCCGCTGCCTGCGCATGATGGCCCGCCCGCTGAAGGATGACGGCCTTCGCATAGGCGGCCTCATCCGTGGCGGCGGCTTGAGGCGGAAGTCTTTTCGCCAGTGCCAGCGCCTGCTCATGCTCGCCCGCCTCGGTGGCGGACCATGCCAGCAGGTGGAGGATCACCGGATCATCCGCAGAGGACTTTTTCAGGATCTCCTCCTCCAGTGCCCGCAGGGCAGCCCTCACGAATTTCTTCGGCCGGAAGATCCGGTCGCCGAAGGCGCGGATCAACCGCCGGTCGCCCTCGGTGTTGTCGCCCGTGAGCCTGCGGAAATCCGCCAGCGAAAGCGTCCCGGCCGGATCCAGCGCGTGCTGGAGGAAAAGGCGCGTCACCACCGGATGGCTGGCGACCACGGCGGCGTTGAAATCTTTCTCCGGGTCCAGCCACGGATCTTCCAGATCGGGAGAGGCATCGGCCATCTGCTTGCTGAAAATCAGATCACACTCCCGCAGCACCGTGCGCGTGATCTCACGGGTGGGCTGGAGTTTCAGCCGATCAAGCTGGTGCCCCATTGCCGCGCCATACTGGCCGCGGTCGTAGGCGGTCGCGCCCAGCCAGCCGTGGGCATCCGGAACGAAGCGGCCTTTCGGATGATTCTCCAGGTAGGCTTGCAGCATGTCATCCGCCTCACCAAGCAGCACCTCCACTTCAGGGGGCGGCGAGGTCGGGAAATCTTCGCCGTCCGCTGGTTTGGCGGGAAAGCGTCTCAGTTGGCGGGACTGTTCGATCAGGCAACGCGCGCGCAGGATGGCGGCGGCCTCCGCCCGCGGATGACCGGGATGCTCCGCGATCACCCTGCCGAGAAGCTCCGCGCCTTCCTTGTATCTCCCGCGCTGGAACTGGACGGCTCCCTGGCGCGTCAACCAGTAGGGCATCATCAGCGGCGTGCCTTCGCCCGCCAGTTTGTCGAGCTCCTCATCCTGCAGGCGGATCGCCTCCGCGTAGTTGCGGTGCAGTTGGGCGAACTCATCATCCCCCATGTCCCACGGCTTGCGGGTGGGAGGGATCGGCGGGATGGAGACAGGGGTGGTGCGCCACCGGAGATAGGGGGCTGCGGCGGAAAAGGCTTCCGGGTTTTCCACCAGCTCGCGCAGCTCGTGCAGGAAGTTGGCGCGGGCGGAGGAATAGTCGCCGCCACGGTTTTCGGAAAGCAGCCGGTCGATCTTCTCCAATCGCTGCTTGGCCGTCAGAGGCGTGAGGGTCGCTGGCAGTGCGCGGCAGGTGGCGTCCAACTCCTGCGCGGTGGGAAGCGAGGGGTTGGCGGGGGAGGTTTCGTCGAACAACTGGCTCCACCGTTTCACGGCGAGCCGTTGGGGATACTGTCCGATATCAGGAGGTGCCTGATAGAAGAACGGACCGCAGGAAAGAAGGACCAGAAGACTGGCCGGAGCGACGCGCCGCATGATCATGGAGCTACGGGTTTGTTTCACCAAATCCAGCAGATTGGTGGTTCTTCACGGAAATTTCACAGAGCGTCCGGAGACATGCGGTTCCAGGCTCCAGGTCACTTCGCCGGGAGCTTTCAGCAGCGGACCGGAAGTGAGCGAGCCACCTGGCGGCAGCTTGGAAAAGTGGAGGTGCAGGCGCGTGGACATCTCCGGTGGAACGTTCCCGGGGACTGAAATCTTGGGGAAATCCCCCGTCGATCCGGAGCGGAAAGCCCCCACCGAAGATGATTCGATCACGACATGCCAACCGGGGGACGCCGGGTTCTCCGGATCACAGGGTCTAGGCGGGATGCCATCCGTGCCGGCATTCGTCAGCCGGATGCTTCCGTCCAGGAGAATGGTCAACTCCGGACGCACAGCCGTACTTTCCGAGAAGTGCGGTGCGGGATGGGTGGCCTGGATGCCCGGGCCGGGCAGTGTGAAGTAAAGCATGCCGGACGCGCCATGGGTCCGCGCCGCCTCCCCCAGCGCCGCCAACGAATCCGGATCCGGTGCGCGATGGCAGAGGATGGAACCGGCGGCGACTGGGTTTCCGGAAATGGTGGTGTCCGCCGTGACGACGAACCGGGTGACTCCGCCCCCAAGCGGTTCCGCCTTCAGCGCCGGATTGAAAAACACCGCGTCATGGTCCCAGCCGCGCAGGTGGCCGGCCAGTTTGCCATCCGGCCGGAAAACCGTGACCCGTTCGAAGTTCGGCAGCCCCGCATGCCACGGCACCGGACAGCTCCGCCATGCTTTGACCAGCGCGATGTCTTCCCCGTCCGCGATCGGGCGGAACGATCCTTTCACGACGTCCTCCGGTTTGTCCGGATGCAGGTCATAGAACATCGGTGCCATCCGGTGGACGGAGCGGGCCAGCTTGGCGAACTGCGGACTCCGCGGCCAGGAGGCCAGCGCGGTGATGGAAATGCGGGTTCCCGGAAGCTCACCGGCCACTGATTGTAGGAAGCCGCCATAAGCCGCCAGCAACCGGTCCGGGCAGTCGAAGTCGAGCTGGATCTCCGGTATTGAGGTATCACCCGTCCACAGCCGGACCATGCGGGCGAAGGTGGCCGCCGCTGCGGGATCTCCGAGGAACGCCGCGTCCGGCTTGATGCGGAACACCGGGATGATGGTGACGTCCGGGACCGCGGCCATGGGTTCGGCGATGCGGGCGGACTGCCACCGGCCGTCCTTCCATCCCGTCTCCACGGCCTGCCAGAAAAGCTCCGTGGTCCCGGCAGCCTCCAGCGACGCGATCTCCTCTGCGGTCAGCGGGGAGGACCGGTGCCAGACCCAAAACGCCGCGGGTTGCTGTGGCAGGATCTCCACCCGAGGAGCGGGGACCCGCTTTCCGCATGCGGCCAGCAGAGACAGGATGAGGGTGAGGAGGAAAAACCGCACGGCGGAGCCTAGCACGGGTGCCGTGGAATGGGATGGGAATCGTCGCCGGATGCGCTTGGAACCAACTCCGGTCCATTATATCCTGCGCATAAGACTGATGAAATCCTTCGCCGCCGTCATCGCCGCATTCCTCGGCAACCGGAGCAGCCGCTCGAACCTCAAGACGCTGGGGCGTCTGCTCGCACTGCTGCTGTTCCTGATCACCATCTACAGCGTGCTCTTCCATGTCCTGATGGAACGGGAGGGGAAGGATTACTCCTGGATCACCGGCCTCTATTGGACGCTCACCGTCATGTCCACGCTCGGCTTCGGCGACATTACTTTCAAAAGCGATGCGGGGATGGTGTTCTCCATCGTCGTGCTGGTGTCCGGAGTGATGTTCCTGCTGGTGATCCTGCCGTTCACCTTCATCGAGTTTTTCTATGAGCCATGGATGAAGGCGCAGGCGGCGGCCCGTGCGCCGAAGGAACTGCCGGAGTCCACCAAGGGACACGTCATTTTCACCTGCCATGATCCCATCACCGCCGCGCTGATCCCGATGCTGGAGAAATACGGCCACTCCTACGTGGTGCTGACCCCGCACATCACGGAGGCGCTCGAGTTCTACGAGCAGGGGGTGAAGGTGGCGGTGGGGGAGCTGGACGATCCGGAGACCTACCGGCGCATGCGGTTGAAAAAAGCCGCGGTGCTGGTGGCGACGAGGTCCGACGTTCTCAATACCAACATCACCTTCAGCGCGCGGGAAGAGTCCGAGGATGTGCCCATCGTGGCCTCCGCGACCACCGAGGCATCGCGGGACATGCTGGAACTCGCGGGAGCGACAGAGGTCATGAGGCTGGAGCAGGTCATGGCAAAGGCGCTCGCCCGGCGCGTGATCGGGAATGACGCCGCCGCCCACGTGATCGGCCAGGCGGGTGGTCTGGTCATCGCCGAGGCCAGCGTCGCGGGGACGAGACTGGTGGGGGGCACCGTGGCCTCCAGCGGGATCCGTGGGGATTCCGGCTTGAGTGTGGTTGGCATATGGGATCACGGAAAGCTGCGAACGGTGGACCCGGACACGGTGATCGAGCAGGACATGGTGCTCGTCCTTGCCGGGACGGAGGAGCAGATCGAAGCCTACAACTCCGTGTTCCGCCTGCCGAACCCCCAGCGCTCGCTGGTGCTGATCGTGGGTGGCGGGCGCGTGGGGAGGATCACCAGCAAGGTGCTGCAGGAGGCGGGCGTGCAGTCCGTCATCATCGAGAAGGTTCCGGAGCGGGTGGGAGCGTTTCCTGATGCCGTGATTGGTGACGCGACCCAGATGGAAACGCTAAAGGCGGCCCGTGCCAGGGAGGCGAAGACCGTGATCATCACCACCCATGACGATGACCTCAACATCTCCCTGACCATCTTTTTCCGCAGGCTGCGGGAGAGCTTCCAGATCATCTCCCGCTGCACGCTGGAGCGCAACGTGCGGACCCTGCACCGTGCGGGCGCTGACCTGGTGCTGTCGTCCGCGACCATGGGAGCGAACACCATTTTCAATCTGGTGCGGGAGGACGACAACCTGCTCCTCGCGGAAGGCGTGCTCATTTTCCCCACACCCGTGCCAGCGATCCTCGCGGGCAGGAGACTGGCGGACTGCGCCATCCGCACCCAGACCGGTTGCACGGTGATCGCTGTGGAACATGAAGGGAAACGTGTGGTGAATCCGGATCCGTTCATCACCCTGCCGGAGGGGGGCATCCTCCTGCTGATCGGCACGCTGGAGGCGGAGGAAAAGTTCCTGCGCGACTACAAGCCGGACCTCGCCCCGGAGAGCATGCGCCGGAAGTGGCGGCGGAATGGATGAGTTCATCAGGCATTCCCATAGTCCGCGGAAGGTTGACATACATATCATTTGTAATTATAGGGAGCTTCATGAAGAAACTCCCCCTCTATCTGTTGCTGGCGCTTCCTGTCATCTCATCCGGTGAGATTCCGAGAGGTGCGTTCAAGTCATCCCAGTTCGATGCGGCCCGCGAAGCGGCCAAGGCCCAGGGAAAGGCGCTGATCTACATCGAGACGGATTCCAAATCCAGTTGCCCGAAAACCCAGTGGGGCACCGCCGAGGCCTACTCCGAACTGAAGCGGGATTATGTGCTGGTCGTGGAAGATGACGCGGATCCTGAGAAGGTGAACGTCTCCGCCCTCAGCTCTGCCATCACCAAGACCAGCAAGATCGGGAATTTCTCTCCCCGCGTGACGGTGGTGGAGCCGGACAAGCTGGAGTTCATCACCGGTACGGACTACTCGAACATGTCGGGCGACAAGCGCTGGGCGAAGAAGCTGGATGAGGCGGTGACCGTCGCCTTGGCGGCGAAGAAGGAATCCGCCATGCCCGCCACCCCGGCCGAACCCACCGCCGAAAAGACCGAGTTCACCGATTGGTCGAACACGGAAGGCAAGGTCATCCGCGCCGCGTTGGTGGAGAAAAAGGCGGATGTGGTGGTGCTCAAGCTGGAGAACGGAAAGACGATCGAATACCCGATCGAGAAACTTTCCCAGGCCAGCAAGTGGGCGCTGGACGGGAAGTGATCACTTCGCCGCGGCGCGGCGGAGGCGGTCCATGATCGCCACACCCAGCCCGGTTTCGCTGACGGGCTCGGCGACGATGCAGTCGAGCCCCGCCTCATCCATCAGGCGCATGACGAAGAACAGCCGGATGGCGGCCTCCGCGAGCTTCCCGCTGCCGGGACTGAGGCTTTCCACCTGTTCCCAGTCGTGGAGGTTCACGTAGTCGCTGTCATCCTCGCCGCGGTAGGCGATGAGGCCGTATTTCTTTCCCTCCTCCGGTTGGAATGAAGAAATGTCCTCCAGCAGGATGAGGGGGGTGCGCGGCGCGTAGTGGCTGGCCAGTTGTCCGGGAGCTTGCGGCGCGCTTTCGGAGATGCTTTTCACTTTCTCCACCTTGCCGAAATCCTGGAGCTGTTCCTTGGTGATCGGGCCGGCGCGGTGCAGGCGGAAAACGGGCTTCTTTCCTTCGCGCGGCTCGATGGAGATGATGGTGCTTTCCACACCTTCGCTGCACGCTCCGCCATCGACGACGAGGGGGATTTTTCCGCCCAGCTCCTTCACCACCGCGGAGGCGGAGGTGGGGGAGATGCTGCCGAAACGGTTGGCGCTGGGCGCGGCGATGGGATTGCCGAGTTCCTTGTTCACCGCGCGGAAAATGGGGTGCGCGCTCTGGCGGACCGCCACGGTGGGCAGGCCGCTGGTGACCAGATCCGGGACGTCCGCATGTTTCGGCAGGATGAGGGTGAGCGGGCCGGGCCAGAAGGCGGAGGTGAGCTTGTTGACCGTTTCCAGGATGTCATCCGGGACGACGGCCACCCGCTTCAGGTCGCCACGGGAGGCGATGTGGACGATGAGCGGATCAAACGAAGGCCGCTCCTTCGCGGAGAAGACCTTCGCGACGGCATCCGGATTGAAGGCATCCGCGGCCAGGCCATAGACGGTCTCCGTGGGCAGGCCGACGGTTTCCCCGGCGCGCAGCAGGGAGGCTGCCTCGCGCACGGCGTCCTTCATTTCCTCGTCGTCGGCGTAAATGACTTTGGTCTCTGGCACGGCGGGAGTGTGAACACGGAAGGCCGGGCGGCCAACATCGAACTTTGAACCGGTGGGGGAACCCGCTACCATGCGGCATGAACTTGCAGGAACCTCTGCCAAAAAACCTGATTCTCATCGGGTTCATGGGGAGCGGGAAATCAACGGTGGGCCGGGAGCTGCATTCGCGCCTCGGCTACGAACTCGTGGATATGGACACGGTGATCGAGCAGCGGGAGGGCCGCCCGATCAGCCGGATCTTCGAGGAGAAAGGGGAGGAATACTTCCGTGATCTCGAAACCGGGCTGCTGAAGGAACTGCATGAATGCCACTCCGGAGTGAGGCGGATCATTTCCACCGGCGGCGGTGTGGTGGGCCGGGAGGAGAACCGCAGGTTGCTGCGGAACATGGGGTATGTGGTGTGGCTCCACGCGCCGGTTGACGTGGTTTATGAAAGGACATCCCGGAACCGGGAACGTCCGCTGCTCCAGACCGAGAACCCGGTGGCAAAGATCGAGTCCCTCATGGAGAAGCGGAGGCCGTGGTATGAGGAAACCGCCCACCTGAAGGTGGACACCAATGGTCTGGACGGCGGAGAACTGGCGGTCGGCATTTTGGAGAGCGCCCGCTACTTTTTCTCGAACCCATGAAAGTCCACGTCCTCCGGCAGGAGCAGCGTCTGCCCATTTCCCGGGAGGTCGCCTGGGATTTTTTCTCCACCCCGCGGAATCTGGCGCATCTTACGCCGGCGGATGCGGGTTTTGAAGTTACCTATCTTTCGTCGGAAAGGGTGCACGACGGTCAGATCATCACCTACAAGGCGGAGGTGCTGCCCCTGTTTTCCATGACCTGGGTGACCGAGATCCGGTGCGTGGAGGAAGGGGTGTCATTCGTGGACGAGCAACTGCTCGGCCCCTACTGCCTGTGGCATCACCGCCATACGTTCGAGGAAATCGAAGGCGGGGTGCTGGTGACGGACCTCGTCCACTACGCGATGCCGATGGGCATCATCGGGGAGTTGGCGCGGTGGCTTTTCGTCGGGAAGAAGCTGGAAAGGGTGTTCGACTACCGGAGAAAGGTGCTGGAGGGGAAATTCGGGACGATGTGAGGGAGGTGCTGGGAGCGCCGGTCTTCAGACCGGCTTCATTTGTCCGACCGGTCTGAAGATCGGGGCTGGAAGCCCCGGCAACGGCCTGGGGCAAGATGCCCCAGCCACTTTTCCGCTTCCAGATCATGCTGGATCACGATCCCATGATCTGTTAGACAGCGGGATGTTCTCCCGCCAGCTCACCGACCGAATCCGGCTCAGCCTTTCCGTGCAGGCCCATGCGGAGGAGCTGTTCGCACTGACGGAGCGGAACCGCGCATTCCTCCGCCAGTGGCTGCCGTGGCTGGACATGACGACGAGCGTGGATGACACGCGGGCCTTTCTGGAGCGGCAGCTCTATGGCTTTGCGAACGGCGACAGCCTGACGGCGACGATTTTTTATGACGGCAAAGTGGCGGGCGTCGCAGGGTTCAACACCATCGACCGCACGAACGGCGTTGGGTCGATCGGGTATTGGCTGGGGGAGGAGTTCAACGGGAAAGGCATCATGACCCGGGTGGTGGAGGATCTGATCGGGATTGGCAGGGAGCATTACCGGCTCCAGAAGATCGAGATCCGCTGCGCGCCTGAGAACGCGCGAAGCCGGGCGATTCCCCGGCGGCTGGGGTTCCAGTATGAAGGAACGCTGCGGAGGGCGGAGAAGATTTATGATGGGTGGCACGACAGCGAGGTTTACTCGTTGCTGTTGTGAGGGGGCGGGGGCTGTAATGCCGATGCCCTGACAGACGTCATCCCAAGATCCAACGGGGGATCCTGGGATGAAATGGAATCGTGGGGTGGTGGCGGATCTTCACCGCCGGACGCCATGGAATGGCGTCCCTGCCATGCAGCCTCTCACTTCCCTGCGGCGATCCGTTGCTTGAACGGCAGGTAGCCCGGGGCCTCGGCGGTGATTTCCCAGGCCCCACCCGGTGCGGCGTCGGCGGGGGCTGGTGAGAGCTTGAGCTTGGTATCGATGCCCTTGGCTTCGCTGAATCCTTCGGAAAGTCCGAGGATGGCCTTCACGAGTTGGTCGGCTTCGGCATCGGTCACGGCGATCTGCGGTGGCATCGGGACTTCACCCCAGACGCCGGTGCTGCCGTTCTTCAGCTTGCCTTTCAGGAAGTCCGCCGCGTCCGCCTGGCCACGGTATTTCAGGGATACGTTCACGTAGTTCGGGCCGACGGATGGCACGTTGATCTGGTGGCAGGCGAAGCAGAGGCGGGCGGTGAGCAGCTTCTCCACTTCGGAGCTGACGGACGGGCCGCCTGAGTCGTGACCGGTCGCCGGGATGTAACGGGCACGGATGATGACATCATCCGGATTCGGGATGTTCTTGTTGTCGATCTTGATCGCGAGTTCCTGGCCGAAGGCGAGGGACTTCGGCTGGCCGTCGATCTTGAGGGACAGGTGCTCCTGCTTCACCTTTTCGACCAGAGGGATGCGGGCGACGGTCGTGTTGCCCTTGCCATCGGTGGCCACGGCGCGGACTTCGGTCGCACCTTCGGCGGTCAGCTTGGCGGTGTTGCCGGTGCCGAGGCTGACCTCGGTGGCTCCGGTGGTCGCATACCAGGTGATGGTCAGCGGATCGTTCTCCGGATCGGTGGCGGACTTGATCCTGAACTCCTTGTCGCCGGACTTCTCCGCCTCCACGACGGGCGGCTTGTTACCGGACTCCGGGGTGAGATGGATGACCTTGCCGTTGGTGCCGAACCACCATTCACTGCCGTATTCCAGGAGGTAGAGGCTGCCGTCGGCGGCCATCTTCAGATCCATCGGGTGGACGAACTTGTCGGCCAATACGGTGAGGCTTTCCAGCTCCTCGTTCTTGCCGAGCTTCGCCTTGTAGATCTTGCCGCGCATCCACTCGTAGGTGAGCAGGGTGGCGTCGCCTTCCTTGCCCAGGATGTTGTGCTTGCGGTTGGCGTCGTAGTAATAGACCGGGCCTGCCATGGCGTTGCGGCCACCTTTTTCCATGACCGGGAACTCCTTGCTCTCGGAGTAGGGATACCAGATGAAGGCAGGATTCGCGGGCGGAAGGTCGGTGAGGCCGGTGTTGAGGCGGCTGGTGTTCTTCGGCGCGGCGGGGTCGAATTTTTCGCCGATGGTCTTGGTGGCGTAGTCGTATTTCGCGTAAGGCTTCTGGTCGGCGATGATGAGCGGCCAGCCGAAGAAACCGGCTTTCTTCGCCTGGTTCACTTCGTCGTAGCCCATCGGCCCGCGTTCGCTGTCCTTGCCGGAGTCCGGACCGACCTCGCCCCAGTAGAGCGTGCCTTTTTTGTAATCGAGGGAAAAGCGGAACGGATTCCGCAGGCCCATCACATAGATCTCAGGGCGCGTTTTCGGAGTGCCGGGTTTGAAAAGATTTCCTTCGGGGATGGAGTAGGTTCCGTCCGGCTTGATCTTGATGCGGAGGATCTTGCCGCGCAGGTCGTTGGTGTTGCCCGCGGAGCGCAGGGCGTTGGCGTATTCATGCCCCTCGCGTTCGTCCACCGGGTTGAAGCCGTCGGTCTCGAAGGGGTTCGTGTTGTCGCCGGTGCTGAGGTAGAGGAGGCCGTCCGGACCCCACTCGAGCGCGCCGCCGTGGTGGCAGACTTTGTTCGCACGCTCGATCGGCACGTCCAGCACGATGACTTCGGTGGCCAGGTCCAGCACCCCGTCCTTGATGGTGAAGCGGGCGAGCCGGTTCACCAGCTTCTCCGGGTGGGAGTAGTAGAGGAAGACGTGGCCGTTTTTCGCGAAGTCCGGGTCCAGCGCGATGCCCTGCAGGCCGTCCTCACGGGCGTAGGGGCTGTTGCGGTCGGTCTTCTTGAGGTGCTCGACCGGGATTTTCGCGACTTCGAAGATGCCGCCGGTGGATGGGCGGACGCGCAGCAGGCGGCCCTCCCGCTCGGTCAGGAAAATGTCGCCGTCCGGGGCGATGTCGAACGCCATCGCATCCTCAAGATCGGTGGCGATGGTGGTGCGGGTCAGCGGTTGGGAGAAAGACGTCGCGGTGAGCGCGGCGGTGAGGGTGAGGGCGAGGGAGAATTTCATGCGGTGATGGGTTGGACAGCTTCGGCTTCCGGCGGGAGGAGGGGAAGAAGTTAGATTTCGTGGGAGTCCCCGGGTTGCGGGACGATGATTTCGGTTTCCGGGAGGCGGCGGGAGATTTCCTGGCGGAACCACTCGACCGCCGGATCGTCACCGTGGACAAGGAAGGTCTTTTTCGCCTTCACCTTGCAGATGTAGTCGGCGATCGCTTCACGGGTCGCGTGGCCGGAAAAGTCGAACACGCGGACCTCGCAATTCAGCTTCACCGCCGGGTAGGCGGAGTCGATCACGACCTCATCGCCCTGCTGGGCGGCGCGGATGCGGCCACCGGGGGAGTCCGGATCGGCGTAGCCGACGAAGAAAAGCCCGTGCTTCGGGTTTTCCAGCAGACCTTGGCGGGCAAAGTTGTTCGAGACCGTCTTCTCCGTCATCATGCCACTGGAGAGGGCGTAGATGCAGCCGGGCAGGAAGGGGATCGGGCCGATGCGCTTCTTCGTTCCGGCTTCCAGGTCCATGTGCTTCATGAAGCGGAATCCCGGCAGATTCCGGCGGGAAACGTCCGCGTAGCGGTCGTAGATCATCGTCATCTTGGTGCTCAGCCCGCCGATATAGACGGGGGTTTTCTTCGGCACCAGACCCTCTTTTTTGAAGCGGTCGATCATGGCCAGCACCTCCTGGGTCTTGCCCATGGCGAAGACGGGAATGAGGGCGGAGCCGTTCCGCTCCAGTACGTTGCGGATGGCGTCCGCCAACGCGTTCTCCTCGTCCTTCCGGTTGTAGTCCGGCTTGCGGGCGTGGTCGCCGCGGGTGGTCTCGATGATGAGGGCGTCCACCGTTTCCTCCGGCAGCAGGGCACCTTTCTGGACGGTGGCGTCCTCGAAGTTCACGTCCCCGGTGTAGAGGATGGTCTTGCCCTCCGCCTTGATGGTCACGGCCACCGAACCGAGGATGTGCCCCGCGTCATGGAAGGTGGCGCGGATCGTCCCGTCATAGTCGAGGTCGAACGGGCGCTCGATGCCCTTGTGCTCGAAGCCTTCGGAAATGCGGTCGATGTCCTTGTGCTCGAAAAGCGGGTATTCGGTGATGCCCAGCTCGATCCGCTTCGCCTGCATGACGTTCACGGAGTTGTGCAGCAGCGCGCAGGAAAGCTCCGCCGTCTCCGGGGACAGGAAGACCTTCGCATGGGGTTGTTCACCGAGCAGCACGGGCAACGTGCCCACATGGTCGAGGTGGGAGTGGGTCACGACCACCGCGTCCACCGTCGCCGGTTGCAGGAACTCGAAGTGCGGGGTGGCTTCGATCCCTTCATGCTTCGGGTGCATGCCGGAGTCGAGCACCACGCGGGCGGAGGAAGTTTCCAGAAGGTAGGAATTCGCGCCGATACCAGCGTGGCGGCAGAGACTTTTGAAAATCATGGATGAATGCGGGAAAAGCGGGATCCCGGGGACGATGGGGGAGGGGTGCGGGGCTGTCAATCCACGGGGAAAGCGCGGATTTCCGCTCCAGAAACGGGGCGGAGGACGATGGCGGAACGATGGACCCCGGAGATTCGGATTGAAAGAGACCGGCGTTCTGTTGCGAAAGTATGCGCCAATGCGCCTGGTCGAGACAGAGGGATTCGTGGATGTGATCGACCGCAAGGTGGTGGACGGCGATGCATGTCCCCTGCTGCGGAAGCTGGGGATCCGCGACATCGGGGTGACGACGGCGGGCGGCGAGTGGTCTTTCATCCGGCCCTCGCCGGGGTTCGGATTGGTGCTGGTGACGGTTGCGGGTGAGGGACTGGTCGTGGCGGAAGGCTCCTGGCAGGAGGCGGGAAAGGACGCGGCTTATGTCATGCCGCCGGGAGCGCCCCATGGCTACAGGGTTTCGCCAAAGGTGAAGGAGTGGCACTACGTTTGGGTGCGGTTCGAGCCGGATGCCTCCTATCCTGAGGTATTCCGGGATCCGGGGCCGTGGCTGACGCGGGCTTCGGCCTATTCCCTGCAGGCGGCGAACATGGGCTTGTTGGAAGAGGTCGCGCGGGCGAATGACCCGCGGCTGACGGGGATCTGGTGCGACCTGATCCGGGCGTCCCTGGTGGGTCTGGTGAAGCCGGTGGAGGAGGAACCGAGGTTGGCGCGGATGTGGGCGGCGGTGGGATCCGGGCTGAACGGGGAATGGAGCATCGACGAAATGGCCGGAGTGGCGAACGTCGGACGCGAGCATCTCCGCCGCCTTTGCCAGAAACATTACGGGTGCAGCCCGCGGCAGAGGCTGACGCTCCTGCGTCTCCGGAAAGCATGCGAGCTGCTGATGCTGACCAACGAAACCCACCAGGTGATCGCGGAAGAGGTGGGGTATGGGGACGCGTTTTCCTTCAGCAAGGCATTCACGAAGGAATTCGGCGAGCCACCGGCGAAGTACCGCGAGCGGGAGAAGGTCCAGGCGAGGGACCACGGCCTTGGATGATGGAGATGGGCTTCCCGGACATGGTTGGGTGGGCTTTGACCATGGCTTCGGCAGGGATCGTGTGTCATGACCTATCCGATGAGATCCTTCGTCCGAAACTCCGTCCCGTTGCTGATTTGCTCATTGTTGGTCGCTTGTGCCGGGCGGATCCGGGCACAGGCGACCACCGTTACCGTCGGGATTCCGGACGCCCCCGCCCGGATCGACCCGATGATCTACGGACAGATGCTGGAGAACGTGAACGACCAGATGATCTACGGCGGTGTTGCGGACAAGAACGGCGTCGTCAGGCAGCATCTCATCCCGCACCTGCGGGAACTCCAGATCCCGGTCATGCGCTGGCCGGGAGGGACCGTCGTTTATGAATACCAGTGGCGCAACGGCATCGGCCCGAAAGGCGGGCGCCCCACCGTGCCGAACCTGGCGTGGGGAGGGGTGGAGAATCATCAGTTCGGGACCGATGAGTTCCTCCAGTGGTGCAAGAAGGTGGGGACCGTTCCCTACATCAACCTGAACATGAGCCTCCATCCTGCCCATGAGGGAACGCTGGGAGAGGCTCTGGACTGGATTTCCTATGTGAATGGTGATGAGACATCGGATCTCGGGAAACTCCGTGCGAAGAACGGCCACCGGGAACCCTACGGCGTCCGGTTCTGGTGCATCGGCAACGAGAACTATCTCAAGAGCCGGAGCGCGCGGGTGCAGGAAACGGACGAGCAGTATGCCCGGAGGCTGAAGGTGTGGGCGGGAACGATCCGCCACTACCATCCGGACCTGCAGTTGCTGGGCATCGGCCACACGAAGAAATGGAATGAAATGGTGCTGGGGGAGAACGGCCGCCTGATCGACTTCCTGACCCAGCACTACTACGTGAACTCCAAGGTCAAGGATGGGGAGATCCAGGATCCGCTGAACACCTTGTTCGCGCCGGCGGAGATGGAAGCCCACCTCGTCCAGCTTGGCGGGCAACTGAAGGAAGCGAACCGGAAGCTCGGCCGCGAGGACCGGCCGATCCGGCTGAGCGTGGACGAGTGGAACAACCGTCACTCCGTCAATGGGGAGAAAGGCTTCGCGTTCAGCCGCCAGTCACCGCGTCGCGCGTTCGATGCGGCGGTGGTCGGGGGGATGCTCAACGCCTTCATCCGGCAGAGTCCCACGGTCGGGATGGCGAACTACATTTTCCCGGTCAATGCCCACGGGCTGGTCCGGACGGTGGGTGAGGATGACGCCTTCCGCACGGCCATTTACCCGGTGTTCAAACAATACCGGGAGCGGATGGTCGGCCGGAAACTGGATGTGGTGACCAAGGGTGCGTCGCTCGACATGACGACCATCAAGCCCACCATCGACGGTGACACCCGCTACGATCCGATTTCGATGGAGGGCGTATCCCTGCCCTATGTGGATGCCGCCGCCGTGCTGGCGGACGACGGGCATGTCCATGTTTCCCTCGTGAATCGGTCCCCGGACACCGCGCAGACCGTCACAGTCGCCTTGCCGGAAGGCTATACCTGTGAATCGGTGTGGAAGCTGGCTCACCAGGACATCAACGCGATGAACGACAGCGGAAACCGGAACGTGGTGGTGCCATCGGTCGAGGTCGTTTCAGCAGGCGCGAACAGCCTGAAAGTCGATGTGCCGCCCTGCGGCGTGTTCGTCGTCAGGTTCGCCCGCGCTGGGGAGTAGCTTCACTAGCTTCTTTCCGCGATCTGTGCGGCAGCCTCCTCCGTCCATGCCGTCTCCAGCGGGGCATAGGGCCGGAACACCTCCAGCGTGGCGAGCTGTTCGTTATGCAGCAGCGCCTTGTGCAGTCCCAGGCCGGATGCTTCCGGGGAGTCGATGAGATTGGAGGAATCCGCGGCACTCATCTGGAACAGCACGCGCATCCCGAACTCCGCGAGCAGCTTGCGCGGAATCCACCGGCCCACGTTGTTCCATGTATCCGTCGAGGCGATGACATGGAATCCGGAAGAACCACCCTCGCCGACCAGATCCGCGAAGGTCTGTGAAGGCGTCGCGGCGGGTGCGCTCTCATCATAGCTGAAGCGGAACTCATCATCGGGGCGCAGTGCCTTGAAACGGTGGAGATCATGGATGAGCACGAAGACCTCGGGGGAGCCTTTCCCTGAGTCGGCCGCCCGGGCCGCGAGATCTGCGGCCAGTCCGTTGAACCACTCCGCCGCCTCCGCAGGACCGCCGACGCGGGTGGAGTGGGGGAGTTTTTCCGCAAGGTCTTTCAGGATGCTTCCAGCGGAATCGTCCGCCGCCTGTGGGTCGAGGATGATGAACTCCGCCTGGTCCTCCGGATATTGTGCTGCCAGTGAAATGAGCGCACCGGCCAGCAGGGAGGCGGATTGCTCCGAAGATTGGCTGACCACGAGCAGGTTGCTGCCACTCTGGCGGCGGAAGGTGGCGGCGGTCGGACCTTTGATGGAATTCGGTGCGCCAAGCCACGCGTGGGCGACGGCAGGGCGGGTGGCTGGTGCTGCCCGCAGGGCTTCCGAGAGGTCCGGGTTGGAGGCGATCTCGGCAGGAGCGTTTCCTTCGAAGATGATTGGAGCGTCTCCATTGCCGGCTTCATCGGCCATCGTTTTCACACGGGTGAGGATGGCGTCCCGCTCGTTTTCCGGCAGCCAGACGATCTGGAAGGGGCTGTTCGCCGCGGTCGTTCCGGATTGGTCATTGTAGATCCCTTCTCCGGGGCGGGTCAGCATGCGCGGCGCGGGGTTGTCCTCATCCATGATGAGGTGGGCGTCGGATTCATTGCACTGGAGGGCGATGCGGACCGCCATCTGGCCAAGCGTGGCCCGGGCCAGCGTGTAGGCCCCGCCAAGCGTCTGGGAGCCGAGGATGACATGGATGCCGAAGGCGCGGCCCTGCCGGACGATGCGGTCCAGCAGCAGCGATGCCTGCTGGGCCACCGGATCATCCTCGGTGAAAAACTCCTGGAACTCGTCGATGAGCAACAGGGTGCGCGGCAGGCGTCCGGCGCCGCTGCGGTTGTAGGAGGCGAGGTCCTGGGAGCTTGCCTTCCGGAACAACTCGCCCCGCTGTTTCAACTCCGCATCCACCCGCTGCAGCACGCTCAGGGCGAACTGGCGGTCGCTTTCGATGGCGATGACACGGGCGTGCGGAAGCCTCCGGTCAGCGTAGCACTTGAACTCGACGCCCTTCTTGAAGTCCACCAGGTAGAACTCCACCTGCTCCGGTGAGGACCAGAGGGCGAGGTTGGTGATGATGACATGGAACAGGGTGGACTTTCCGGAGCCGGTCTTGCCCGCGATGAGGGCGTGCTGGCGGGTGCCTTTTCCCAGCGAGAACATCTGGAGCTTCTTCGCCCCTGTCCGGCCGATGGGAACACGGAGTTCCTCCGCGGTGTCCAGCGACCAGACCTCGTCCGCCGCAGGCATGATCTGCGAAAATGGAACCTCCACCCGGTTGGAATCCACACTCGCCTTCCCGATCCGGTGGATCAGCGTGCTGGCGAACGGATCCTCCGGCGCCGGGTCGAAGGTCACGCGGTTGCCTGCCAGCACCAGTTCCCCCTTACGGGCGGAAACGGTCAGGCAGGCTCCGTGGAGTTCCTCATCCAGCGCGGGATCGACCCCGGCCTGCCGGACATCCCGCTGGATCAGGAGATGGACGCCGCAGCGGGCACCGCTGGAAGCGATCGAGCGCAGCCGCTTCATCGCCGTGTCACTGAATGCGGAGGGAAATCCCGCGATGACCAGGAAGCGGTATTTCTCCGCGATGACGCCAGCCTGCGCATTGTAGTCAGCGATGGTGGCGAACTCATTCCGCAGGTACATCTGGATGACCTTCTCGATGTGCTCGTTGACTTCCGCCAGGCGTTCCTCGATCTGGGCTTGCTGGGTCCAGATGCGGTGTGAGATGAGCGTTTCCTCGTAGTCGGCCAGGTGCATCAGTCCCGCGAAATCCCTTCCGAGGCCGATGGGGTCGATGAAGACGAAGGTTGCCCGGCCCGGTGGCAGTGAGGCGAGGATGCGGATGGAGATGGCGTTGAGGGCGGCCGTTGCCGCCGGGGAGTCGCCGTCCGTTTCGATCAGGATGGAGCCGCGTTCCGGGAAACCGAGGGCCAGCGGGGCGGACGACTCCGTGAGCGGAAAGGCCGGGTGTTTCGGGACACCTCCCGGAAAGCGGGATGGTTCGAGATGGATCCGGCCGATCCGGATGGCCGCCGGTGCCGCCTGCGGAGGGGACCATGCGGATGCGGATTGCTCCGTCCATGCCGGAAATGCCACCGCGGATCCCTCATCCAGTCCGGAAAGCGTGTGCTGGGTCCCGACCACATCATCCTGCCATGGCCCGGCGAGCTGGTTGATGGAGTTTTCCATCGCAACGGTGGCGGTTTGGGCGGCATTCGCGCGGGCCTGCTTGCGCCGGCCGGAGGTTTCCTCCGCCTCCTTCCGGATGCGTTCCACTTCCTCCACGTAGGCATTGTGAAGGCGTGCCAGACGCTTGCGGTGCAGATCCAGCATCCGGTCGGGGAGCAGCGCCAGTTTCTTCTGCAGCTCCTCCTGTCCCTTCCTCAGCAGGGAAGTGATCTCACTCTCCGTCGCCTGGAAGGTGTGGGTGAGGCCTTCGCTGTGGGCCTTCTCGTGTTCCGCGACTTCCTCCGCCACGGCGCTGACTTCACCGGCGGAGGTTTTTTCGGCGTTCTTCGATGCGTCCCGGGCCCGCGCGACGCAGTCCGCGATCCGTCTGGCTGCGGGCCATGCCTGGATCAGACCGATGCTCCAGACCAGGAGGACCAGTCCCACGGTGGCGAAAAGCCAAGGACCCACCCCGCGGACGATGCCCACATGGATGCCCCCCGCGACCAGCATGACGGCCCAGAGAGGCGCCAGCCGGAAGGCGTTTGCCAGAGGCTGGCCCGCGGCCTTCGCAAGATGCCCACGCCCCGCCGCGATCTGTTCCAGAGACTCCTCCCGTCCTCCGGAGCCCGCATCCGAGCCGTTCTTCTTCTCGAAAAGGGATTCCAGCACCGGGCCGTAGGTCCGGAAGACCCTGAAGGTTTCATCGCGGAGCTGGCGGATGGCCTCGCGGTCCGTGAGGAGATCCACCATCACCGCCTGGTGCCTGGAGGTGGTTTCCGCCAGCCGTTCATGCAGGACCTTCCGTTCCGATAGGATCGTTCCCTGGGCCTTGCCCACGGCCTCGAGCTTCTTTTCCTCCAGGCGCTTCGCGAGGGAGGCACGGCTGGCATGGTAGGCACGGGGCAGATGGTCGCGGCGGCCCATGTATGCCCGCTCGCGGGCGGAGGTCGCCGTCTCGTAGGTGGACTCCAGCTCGGCAAGGCGGGCCGCCAGGGCGGAGGCGTCGCTGTCCTCCCTGCGGGTGATCTCCTGGGCCAGCTTCAGGCTCCGGCTCTTGCGGGTCTTCTCAAGCTCAAGTTCCGCCTCCGCCGTCTCCGCGACGCGGCGTTTGATTCCCTCGATCGCGGAAAGGATCCGCGCGGGATCCATCGGATCAGTCGCATTCGGCATGAACTTTGTGCAGGAGTTGGTCGAGGTCATCGAGGACCCGGAAAGTATCTTCCACGCGATGGAAAAGTTCCGCCAGATAAACCTGTTCGAATTCCATGGCCTTGTGGTCGCGCCATGTTTTCCGCGTCTCCGTCCACCGGCTGGAAAGCTGGCGGGTTGCGGAGGCCAGGGAGCCTTTGCTGCCGGAGGAACTCATGCGGGTGGCGGGAGGTCGGTGGGTGGAGGAGTCGGGGCGGACGGACGTTTCTCCGCATAGGCCTGGAGGGCCTTGATGGACTCGGCGAGCGAGGCGACGCCCTTCGGCAGATCCTGGGCGATGATGGACAGCAGGGGATCCAGGCCGCGCAGGTGCGGGGTGGCCAGGCGTTCGAAGCGGTGCCGCCAGCGGGTGATGATCCGCATCTTGTCCTCCGCCTCCTCCAGTGCCCGCTTCGCCCGGTGGACGGCCATTTTCTGGAGGGGATTGGCGGAGAGCGGGTTGGTCAGGTTGGCGCTGTAAAGTTCCTGTTCCGCCTGGCGGAGCAGCTTCGTGCGTTTGCGGATCTCGTTGCTCCAGTGGAGGTAGCGGTCACGGTCCAGCCAGTCCTGCGTGTGGCGGACATCGCTGGACGCTTCTTCCAGTGCGGTGCGCGCCTTCAGGATGAACTGGATGAGATCGGCGCGGAACAGCTCCAGCGCATCGATCGAGGCAACCCTGGCTTGGTCGGACATGGCGGAGATCAGCGTTGGTCGAGGTATTGCTGGATGCGGTCCGCCTTCCGCAGCAGATAGGGCGTGTGCCGCTCCGACGCTTCCAGGAAGGATTTCACGGACTTCATCATCTGCAGGAACTCACCGGAGAATTTCTCCTGCTCCTGGTCCTGCCAGGTGTCCCCCAGCGCGTTGAAGCGGGACAGCAGGGAGTTCGAACGGTCGCGGAGATCCATGTTGAACCGTTTCAGTTCGGCGGCGAACCGGCGGACCTCCTCTGGATCGATGATGGCTTGGGACATGACTAGGTATCCAATAGAGGCCAATTTTCCGTTCAGGGCGAGTGATTTGATCGGGCCGTGATGATTTCGGCGGGAACAAAAAAGCCCCCGTCCGGTGCTGGACGGGGGCTTTTGGAATCACGCGGCGGCCGTGATCAGATCTTGTCCACGGAGTAGTCCCAGCCCTTCCGGTATTCGGCGCGCTTGATCAGCTTGTTCGCCTCCGGGTTGCCGACGGCCTCGAACTTCTTCTGGTCCCACTCGATCGGCTTGCCGGTGCGGATCGCCAGATCGCCCAGGAGGCAGAGTTCGGTGAGCGGAACTGCGTAGTCGAAGTGGGACATGAAGGCGAATTCCTTGCCGTTCTTGATGGCGAGGGACCATTCCTTCTGCGGATCTCCGGGAGTCGGGCTGCGGTCCACGGTCTTCGCCGGAAGGGATGCGAGGAAGTCCTTCGAGCGTTGTTCGGGGAAGATGGTGAGCTTTTTCGCCTGGTCGCCCTGGTTGTAGAGGACGCCTTCGGAGCCGACCATGTAGAAGCCGCTGCCGCTGAGCTTCTGGTCGCCCAGCTCCTTCGGTGGGGCGGGCTGGCAAGGGGTGTCGTCGGCATTTTTCCCTTCGTACCAGAACAGCCTGATCTCTCCGTGGCCGGGGATGTCCTTCCAGAGATACTGGACCTTCGCGCCCTTCGGCCAGGCGATGTCGGTGAGGCCTTCGGAAGTCGCCTCGATCTTGTCCGGCACACCCAGTCCCAGACCCCAGACCAGCGGGTCGAGGTTGTGGCAGCCCATGTCACCGAGGGCACCGCTGCCGTATTCGAAGAATCCGCGCCATGCGAACGGGGCGATGCCGGTCTGGTAAGGACGGCTCGGCACGGCGCCCAGCCAGAGATCCCAGTCGAGGTGTTCCGGCGCTTCGGCATCTTTCGGGGCGACGGCGGGACCCTGCGGCCAGATCGGGCGGTTGGTCCATACGTGGATTTCCTTCACCTTGCCGATGACGTTCGCCTGGAACCACTCCTTGAGCAGGCGGTTTTCCTCGAAGGTGTGGCCCTGGTTGCCCATCTGGGTGATGATGCCCTTTTTCTTCGCCGCCTTGTGGAGTTGGTCGGCCTCCCAGAGGGTGTTCACCAGCGGCTTCTGCACCATGACGTGCTTGCCGAGGGCGATGGCGTGCATCGCGGCGGGGAAGTGGGTGTGGTCCGGGGTGGAGACGGTCACCGCGTCGATGGATTTTTCATTTTCATCCAGCATCTTGCGGAAGTCCCGGTACTGCTTCGCCTTTGGGAACTTCGCGGCGGCTTTCGCCAGGTTTTTCGCGTCCACGTCGCAGATGGCGATGATCTCGTTCTCGAAAGAAGCGTTCACCATGTCCGAGAAGCCCTTGCCGCCCACACCGATACAGGCGATGCCGAGTTTCTTCGAAGCAGGCGTGTCCTGGGCGCGGAGCAGCATGTTTGGCAGGATGATGCCACCGGCGGTGGTGACGGTCAGTCCTTTGAGGAAGGAGCGGCGGGTTGAGAAGAGTGGATTTGAGGACATGGGGTCAGGTTTCTGATGATTGGAGCAACTGTTACTTCAGCGGAACGATTGGTTTTTCAAAGGACTTTTCAGCCGTGATGGGTTGAATTTTCCGAATTTCGGGTGGACAAACCCGGCGGGCGCAGGTAACCGAATGCCCCTCCGCGAGCCTGACCGCTCCGGAACCGGACGATGGCAGAGTAGCTCAGTGGTAGAGCAGAGGACTCATAAGCCTTTGGTCGGCGGTTCAAATCCGCCCTCTGCTACCATCGTATATTAAGTGTGTTATAGCTCATTCTTAAATGAGGTTGTGCAGCGGGGTATGAGATCTTTGCCGCTTCTTTGACACTTTTTGCGTCCTCGATGCTGATCGTGTTAGATTGCACTCTCGCTACTGGCCTTCAGCAGCGACTGACGCTTTTCTTCTCTACAGCGATCATGAAGGGCAGTGCAGTTTGTGAGATTGCCACTGGTAACGATTCTTCCCCAGAAGCGAAAACGCCCCGGGACGTGCACATCCCGAGGCGTCTTCATCAATGAGTAGGTCTTGTTGTCGGGTTACCTCCTTATCATGGTTGGTGCGGCGGCAGGATCGGCCCGTCGGGGTCTGGCGCATACCCGGGCAGCCAGGGTTGGGACTGTTGCGCGTTTGCCGGCGTCTTTGACAGTCAGGACCAGCGTGTCAGTTACGCTGGTCGCCTCCGGTCCCGTTTCGCCTGCTTGGCTCGTCTGACTACCGAGCGCAGTTCGATCCGGGAGTGCAGGAGTTCCGCCCACAAGCACGCTTGCTGCGGGCGCTCCTGACTTGGAGTGTTTTCTTTTGGCATTTGTTCTTCTGTCGCCACGCAAACCGCGATCCACTTTACCAAGGTGGATTTCAGAATAATTACTGCTGCGGAAATTCATGGCGAAACAGGCGGGATTCTAACCCCCGCGGCAGGTTGATCAAGCGGCCTTTTTCTTCGGCTTGGTCGGCGGCTTGCCGGGTGGTTTGGCAGGTGCCGCCGCGCTGGACGGGAAGTGCGGCAGCGGAGTGAGCAAACTCAGGGTCGCCGGGGAGAGGACCTCGTGGCTGTCATCGAAGCGCAGCCCGAGGGAAGCGGCTTCCGGCGGCGTGATTTTGCGACCGAGCGCGGTGGCGAGAAGGAAGAGACTTTTCATAGCATCGTGACCTGAGCGGAGCGTGCCGTTGCCGGGGATGTTCTGGCGGATGCCGGCGACCAATGCCTGACCGAGATCGTCGATGACGACCGCGGAAATGATTTTCACCCCGATCTGATCGAAAGCCGCGAGGCGGTGGAGGCCGTCGACGAGCAGAAGGCTGCCGTCCGCCTGTTGGAAAAGAACCACGGGCGGGAAGTGCGCGCCGTTTTTGCAGCGCTTGATGAAGCTGGCGACACGCTTCGGATCGATGGCGTGGCGGTGGCAGGCTTCGGTTGACGCCGAGATCCTGTCGCGATCAACCCGTTGCAAGATCAGCGTTGGATCACTGGGGAACGGTTTGTAGGCGGGCGGAGGACCAGCGGGTGTTGGAGGGGGCGTTCCTACGGTTGTTCCGACGCCAGCATACGCTGGAGCGGGAGGAGGCGGCGCAGCGGGTGCGGCGAATGTGCCGGGGGATGGCTGGCCTGGAGCATAGGCTTGTGGATACCCCGCAGGTGGGGGCGGTGTCTGGTTGTTCATCATTGTTTCGTGTTTCCTTGTGATGTTGCCCATGACGGGCGGCAGATCCGACCTGGACAGGGTGCCCGGGGCGGGAGAGCGGAAAATTGTCAAAGTGCGGGAGAGGCGGTCGCCCGGTGGCGACCGCCGTGATGAAGTTGCTGACGTTGCAGAGCGGGTCTTCGGAGCCCGCGGCACGATCGGCGTGCCGGTATTGATTTCTAAATTCCCCCGAAATTGGGGCGAGAGGTTTGCGGCTTGCCGGCGGAGTGGCGTCGGAGCCCCTCGCTGATGGCTTCTTGGGTTCTGCGGTCGTGGTCAGCGTCGTTGCACAGCGCGATATAGTGGGCCTTCCAGCTTCTGATGATGGCCTGGATGTGCTTGTTGTGGGTCGCCCCGGCGATCTTGTCGCTGAGGTTCCGGTAGGCCTGCCGCTTCGGGCGGATGATCGGCCGTGGGTCTGCTGCCATCCATTCGAATTCAAGTCCGAGGATGATCACCTTGGCTCCGGGACCCACACGGGTGGTCCGGCGCTTATCAGGGTTGAGCGTCATACCATGGGCGTTGAGCGCTGCCTGCACTTCCTTCCTCATCTCCCGGACATAATCGCCGGTGCCGACGAATGCGAAATCGTCGGAGAAGTTGATGAGGGTAGCGTGTCCTTCGAACCGTTTGCGGGTAGGTGCGAGGATGTGGTCGAGGACCAGGTTGACGAGGGCGCAGATGGCCGGGTGTCCCTGGGGGCCTCCTTGTGGCCGCATACCGTTCGGGATGACCGTCTCCCGGTAGCGTTGTTGCAGCAGGATCACTTGTCCGGCTGTCCACGGTGGCAGCATGTGGAGGATCAATGCGATCGGTGCATGATCGAAGCAGAATTTCACGTCCTCCTGGGCGATGACGACCTGGTGGTCGTATCCTGTGGTGATCACCGAGAGGATCTGACGGATCTCTGTCTGGATGCCCCGTCTCGGTCGGTAGGCATGTGTGTGGTCGCAGAGGTGGCTCTCCGTGATCGGAAGGAGGATGCCGAGGTACCAGTAGAGTGACTGGACGTAGTCGCGGTCGTCAGGGGAGTAGGTGATGCGGACCTTGGTTCCTTTCGGGATTCTGACGATGCGGAGGATGCCCGGGCGATGACTCGGATCAAAGGCCTGGACGGTGACGTCGCGGTTACCGTTCCGGACGTGCTCAGTGACCTGTTTGCGGAGGTCGGGGTGCTGGAGGATTGTTTGCTCCAGCTGTTCGATACGGCTGCGGTCAGGGTTGCGGGATCGCATTTCCGCGATCAGCAGCATCTGCAAGTATGGCAGCGAAGGATACATGACCAGGTCAGGCGATCTGTTGCTGGCTTTCGTAGGCGAGGATGTCGGACTCGCGGTAACGGATCATGCGGGGGCCGATGCGGATCGGCTTCGGGTAGCCGTTGCTCTGGTCCTTCTCGCGGCGCTTGATCGTGAGGATGGACACTTTCCAACGATTGGAGAGGTCCTGACGGGTAAGCATGACCGTTGGCGTCGGCGCGTTCTGGTCGTTGGGTGAGGAGGACGAAGAGCTCATGGCTGGACGGAATAGAATCCTCCTGCCGAGTACTCGCAAGTAAAAAAGAATCGCAGAAAGTAACGCTATAAATAAAAAAGAATTGATCTTAAATGCTGATGAATTAGCATGGCTTCGCATTCGCCATGTCGAAACAGGGTAATCCTATCAAACTGCTCAGGAAATTCATCGGCGGCCATCCCGCCCTTCACCAGTTCGGCACCCAGAGGGGCTTCGCGGACCTGATCGAGCGCTCCGAGCCCTATGTCCGGGTGCTTGAGGGAAAGGAGAAGATCCCGGGAAAGGTGGCCCGTCAGATCCGCGACCGCACGGGTACCAGCGTGGAGTGGTTGCTCGATCCTTCCATTTCCCCGGATACTCCTCTTGCGGAACTGGGTGGAACCTTGACCCATCAGACGGTGATCGACCTGGTGAAGCATGAGATTGCGGAGAATCGCAGTCTGGCGGCGCGGCTGCGGGCGGAGGCGGAATCTATCCAGGTTCCGGCATCGTCACCCTACGCGAAGCTCGTGGACGGTTTGTTGGCGGCGTGGCGTGACAAGCTGATCGGTGAACTGGAGGAAGGCGACCGCAAGAATTTCGACGACCTGATGATGAAGTTGGGCGAGAGCAAGTAGGGTGACGTCCAAGTAGCCGGTCTTCCTGACACGGAAGACCGGTCTCTTACGTCTCTCACTCCACCATCAGGCCGTGGATCCGGTCGATCAGTTTTCCGATGTCGTTACCGCGCTCCATGCCCGCAGCGACCTTCCGGAGTTGGTCCAATATTTTGGTGGCGCGTTGTGATGGTTCCGGCTGTTGCCGGTGGCGGTCGATGTCGATGTTCCGGCTGGCGGCGAATTTCCCCACGTCATCGGCAATCATCCTGGCGGTCAGTTCTTCCGGCTTGTGACCGGCCGTGATCTTCTCCCAGCACTCCACCCGGTTCTGGGGAGGCAACTGGAGCAATGGACGGATCTGGCCTTCCGAGAGAGGAAGAGGGCTTCCACCCGCCGACTCGATTTCACCGATGAACCCACCGCACTCCTTGAGACGGTAGGCGTGGGACTTGCCGTAATTCCAGCGGACACGGCAGTAGGCCTCGAAAGTGGGGTGATCTTTCTTCCAAAGCAGGCCATCCTTATAGGTGTGGATTTCATGGAGGGCACGGGCAGCGGCGACGCTGGATTTGATGGCCGCACGGACGATCCGTTCCCGCGCTTTCAGATAGGCTTCGTCCTCTTGGTCCAGCTTGGGTTCCGGGGTGGAGGGCGCGGAATTTTCCGCGTGGCGCCTTGCTGCCGCACCCAGGGGAATTCCGCCGCGTCCGCGTTGTTGGTCCCACCAGTCCGTGCTGGATTTCGTGACGTACTGCAGGAAACGCAATTTGCCCGCAGGAACATGGCGGGCGTGCGCCTCGAAGGTATCGCGTGCGTAGAGTTCCCATGTTTCGGTGTTGCCGGTGCCACCGACTTCCGAGAGCTGGTTGGCAACCTGTGCAAGGCCGGCGCTCCGGAGGCTGTCGATACAGCGGGTCAACGACTGTCCGCGTACATTGAGAACCTCCGCCCACACGTGCTCGCAGCGGTCCGCGCGGATCGCCTCGCACACCTGGCGGGAAAATTCATCGTAGTTTGCCTGCGGAAGGCTGGGACAGATCATGCCATAGGTGCGCAATCCGCGGTCCTGGAGCCAGCGGAGCGCCTCCAGCCGTTTTGACACCAGCGGCGTGCCGGTTTCAATGGCGCGGGCGACCCGGTCGTCGAGCGTGCCGGTGGAGAAACCGAAGATCAGACGCTGGTGGAACTTCTCCGGGATGAGGTTGTCGGCCACGAGCTTGTAAAGCAGGTTGCTCTTGCTGAGTAGGCGGATCTGCCAGGAGGTATGGTTCAGGATGAGGTTGCAGGCTTCGGCGGTTTCCCGGAGTAGCTCCATGTTGGCGGCGGGATCTACCAAGCTGGACATGAATACGACCCGGTTGTCATCCCCGTGGGGATAGATGGGGCGGCCCTTGGCATCAAGCAACTGGCTCCGGAGAAGCTTGATGGCATCCTGGCGGCGGATGGTGACCTTGGAGAAGTCCGCAGGTTTGCAGGGACGTTTCAGGTGCTCCTCGATGAGCTCCTTGTCCAGCTTGTACATGATGGACGACACGTAGCAGAACTCGCAGCTGAAGGCGCAGGCGTCCCCGAGGTTCAGGACCGCGCTGTCACAGAGGAGCTTCTCGCCGAATTCAGGGCTGGGAATTGTCAGGACTGTTTTTGCGGGGCGATGGATGACCGGCTTTCCGTTCATGGTGGTGCGCTGGCCGAGGACGGTGGGAGGAAACATTTCTTGGTTCATGGAAGATCTCCCATCCGGGGTGACGGAGGGGTCGTCAAATCCGGAAAATCGGGACGAACCGGCGTGATCCGCTGTGAACTCATGTGGACTGATAATATTTTGTATGTGGCGAAATATTAGCAGGTTGCGAATGTGTTTGGCTTTACGTTCTCCCCTGCCGGGGCATCTTTTCTCACGACGAAGATGAAGACCTCCATCAACGAACATTCTTCCGGGGCTGAGCCCCCAAAACCCGACGCCCGGGTGCTGACAGGGGTATCTCATTGGGCGGGAACGCTGGGGGTGGATACCGACAACGTGCTGGTCGTGTGCTCGTCGATCCTCGGAGGGCTGGCGGCACCTACGGCGTTGCTGGACCTGCCTTGGGGAAAGGTGAAGGTGCCGAAGCTGGATCTTGTCGTTCCCGAGTCACAGGGTGCCTTGCCCCAGGCCATGGAGTTCCTGCTGAACGGACCGCGGATGGCGAACCGCCAGATCCTGGAGAGGGCGGCGGGAATCAACCCGGGCGAATTGCGGTACGTTCTCCACGCTTCGTTCGCGGGTGATCCGGCCAAAGCCGATACCAACTCCTATCTGGAGATCATGAACATCAGGGAGCTCCGGGCGAACCTGGGATTCGAGCAGGACGATGAACGGCCGCGTTCCTCGGAGGAGGACCTGCGACCGGACCTGAGGCAGCGGCGGATCGAATCGCTCCTCCGTCCTGCCGTGCTGTTGGAATCCCCGGCCTTGGCGGACGTTCCGAAGCTGCTCATCGGCTGCCATCTCTCGCACGCGCTCGGGGTGGGAATGAGCCTGGAATCCACCGGCTCGCCGAAACGAAGGCAGGAGCTTTCCCGCCTGCTGGGCATCCTCAAGGGGACGGAGACGATGCTTCCCAGCCCGAAATACCCTGTCAGCGTCGAGCACAGTCGGCCGTGTGGCCTCCAGGCGATCTTCAGCGCGGACAACGACGTTATCCAGAGCCAGTTCGCGGACCTTACCCGCCTGTTGGAACATTCGGTCCTGCTGTCCAACACGCCGGCTCGTTGCGTCGCGGATGTGAATTCGAGCTACTTCTTCAACCTTTTCTCAAGGGTGGTCGGCAGGGTAATCATCCTTCGCCGCGATGGCATGCCACTCGATGCGGGATTCAAGTCGGACCAGAGCGCATTCCGCTTCCAGGAGGAGAACGTCCGCTACCTTGCCGAATGCGATTCCGCGGGTGTGAAGGTCGGAGCCAGTGTCAGGGGGCTGCCTCTTTCATTGGCCTGGACCTTCCTCTACCTGCGGGCGCACATGCGCGAGTTCGAGCCACCGGATGACGACGAGGTGATCGCAGCCGTCTTCGCCGCAGCTAGGCAGATTCTCCGCAGGCATTGCCTCCGCTGGGTGGAACTGGGCCAGGCGGCGCGGCGCGAGGAGATCCTGCGCCGTGTCCGCTCGATCATCCGCAAGATCGAAGAGAAGCGTATTCTTTCATTCACCGCGCTGGTGCGCTCGTTCGACCAGCAGAAGACCTCGCTCTACCGGCCGCTGGTGGATGTGCTGGTCGGGGCCGAGGTGCTGGGACGCCAACCGGACGGAAAGCTGGTGATCGGAGCGCGGAAATTCGATGAGGTGAGCCCCGACCTCTTTCTCGCATCCCTGGCGGATGGCTCCGATGCGTGACGAACCTTCCTTCGAGACGGATCTACTCATCGCCGGGTGCCTCAACGTCGCCCAGGCGACAGGAGTTCCGGCTCCTTACCTGATCGCCCACGCCCTGCTTCTCGCGACGGCGGTGGTGGGCGGGATGGCCTGCTACAAAACCCATGTGGACCAGGTTCCGCAGTTGATCGGCACACCGGTCACCCTGCTGAGCCGAGACGACCGGTGCCCCTATTGGTTCACTGCGGCGACCGGTGGAGCGCTCGACCTGCAGGAGCGGATCACTTCCCGGGCGGAGATCAAGTTGCCGCTCGGCATCAAGCCCGAGCAGGTGAAGATGGCGAAGCGGTTGGTGAAGGCGCACGCATCGCTCCGGCACATCATGCCTCCTTCTTTGCAGGACGCCATGATCCACGGGCTGCCGTCGATGAAGCCGGCTTCCTTCCAGTTCCTCCATGATGTCCGCAACGGGTCCGTCCGCAAGGAACCCCCGTTGAGCGCCTACGGTCCCCACCTCCTGGCCTATGCGGAAGGAGAGGCGTGTTACCGGGATCTCCTCGGCAAAAGGCTCCGGCCCAACTCGCTTCACCGGCTGGCTTCCAAACCTTCGGCGGAAGCCCGCGTGACCATCCATGGATGGGCCGAATTCGGGCCGGTGACAGATCTTCTGCGGAAGCGGGGCATGGAAGTGATCCCGGGCTTCGGCGTTCTCATGGGCGTGCCGGAATTGTCGCTGGAACCATTTCCGGTGACTGACACATCGAGCCTCTACCTGAGATTCTTCAACCTGGTCCTCCAGTTGCGGATCGATTATCCGAAGGTATTCCTGCCGGAGCCGGAAGTGATCGGGATGCTGGATGCCGAAGTGCGCGCGCAGGCGGAGCGGTTCAGCATCGGGGGTGTGGAGCAGGAGGTGGTCAATCCCCGTCCGATGCTGCCATGGAACATCGCCACCGTCCTGTGGGCGATCGAAAGAAACCGTGGTTCCGAGCCTGAAAAGATCCCCGCCCTGGCGACGAAGGCGTGCAGGATCGCCCGCTTCATCCATGAGCTCCACGTCCATACCTTGAGGAGGATCTTCCCGACACCGGAGAACGGCTCCACCGATGCGAGGGACGCGTCCATCGTGGACAAGCTGTCAGTGGAGCCACTGAAGCTCCGCGAACTCATGAGGAAAATCCACCGCTCCGAAACCGAAAACCTGAAGATCCGGCTCGGATTTCTGGAACAGGACGGGGTCATCGAACGGGAACCGGCGGACGACGGCGGGGAAGCGGGTGAAAAATGGCGGACAAGGGCGTTTCCGGTCGAGGATTTTGCCGATATTGCCGTCAGGTTGTCGGCGAAAGACAAAAAGCCTGTCTAAGTGGAGGATTTCTGAAATCACCGCACTGCATCCTTGATCTTAAGAAAGCGCTTCAGTCCCCAAATGGGGAAAGCTCCCTGTGATACGGGATCAAAAGTGGGATTCAGCAGACGGTTTCGTTGGCGACGATGGCAGTCAGTTCTTCATGGATGCCCGAGTGGCGTGCACTGAGGAACCGATCCACTTTCTCATTTTTCAGCAACCGGAGCACGTAGCGGCGAAGAACCGTCAGGACGAGCATCTTGGAGGAGAAGACCTGCTCGCAGTTTTTGTATTCCTTCTCCAGCGTATCCATTTCGATCTCCATCCGGGCCAATTCCTCTGGCTTGATCTTGCGTTGGACCTTGCCCTTCGATGAGAGTTTGTCTTTCGGCGTGCAGAGCAGAAGGGCTTCCACGTAGACCACTGAGAAATTGTGGGCGCTGAGCATCAGTTCCGCGATCTCGATTTGCCGGGAGGGCACCACCTTGGAAAGCAGCTTGAGCGCGGTGGGGCTCATCTGCTTGTCCTTGAGGATCTCCACCGCATGATCGCAGAGACCGGCGGTGACTTTGAGACGATCCTTGATCTTCTTCACATCCACGTTCAGGGCAGCGGCGATCTTCTCCATAGAAACCCCGTTCTCGACCGCCTTGAGGATCATCCGCCGTTCCTGGATCGGTGCGAGGCGGTTCACTTTCGCATTGTAGGTATAGCTCTCGTCGTCGAGTGAGACGATACAGTTTACTTCTTTCACTCCGAGCTCCCGGCATGCCGCCAGACGGAGGTGGCCGTCGGTGAGGAGGTATCGGTTCGGGATGCCCTTCTGGGGGAAGACCATCAGGGGTTCGATCAGGCGGGATTCACGGATGGTCGAGATGATGTCCAGGTAGCGTTTGAATTTTTTCTCGGGCTCCTTGAGCACTCTGACCGGGAGGATGTGGTCGATCGGGACTGTGATCTGTTCCAGTTCGAAGGCAAAGTGTGGGAGCTTCATCGGGTGCAAGTGGATGAGGGTTGGAAAATCAGGTCGGACAACTCCTTGGGCATGGTGTCGATTTTCTCGGCGCGGAGGAGATTGAGAAAGTCCTCGTCTGTCCGGAGTCGGCGCATTGCTTCGACTATAAAGTCCAGGCGGCTCTCGCAGACGTTCGTCTTCTTGATCAGGTTTTTCTGGCGCTGGCTTTCCTTCGTGAAGGTTTTGATCAGACCTTCCGCACTGGTACATCGGCGTCGAGGGGCGGAACCATTGAGTTCCTTGCCGAAAGAATTCCGCTGGGCGATGACCCGCTTGATCGTCTTGATCGCTGCCTGGTTCAGGTGATTCTTCTCGTAGGCCTCGATGAACGCCTTCTGCTCGTCGGGATCTTCGACTTTGGCGATCTCAACGGCGATTCCCAGAGGGATATGACCCCGGGAGACTTCGTAAATAAGACGTCCTTCGCCAGCTTTCTGAAGGATGAGCAAATGGCCTACCGCAGTGTCCGCGATGTCGAGCTTTTTCCCGATGGCCACGTTCGAATAGCCAAGCTTCTTGAGCCGGATGATCTCATCAACGAGTTCGACCGGGGAAGCGTTTCTCCTGGCCATGTTTTCGATCAGACTCATCAGCATCCCTTCCTCCCGGCTGACCTTCAGCACGATGGCGGGGATTTCCGGATAGCCGAGGGCCTGGAACGCTTCGATGCGCCCTTGTCCGCAGATCAGGTTGTAGCCTGCTTCCTCTTTGCTGGAACCTGATCTCGGAGAAACCTGGATGGGTTTTTTGAGTCCGACCGCCCGGATGTTCTCCACGACCTTGGCGAACTTCTTCTTGTCGCGGCAACGGGGATTGACGATCCGGATGCGGTTGATGGGGATGAGCTGGATTTTCTCTTTCATGGCAGGTCTTCGATTCGGATTCGCTCGGCCATGCGGAAAAAGAAGCCGAGATCATCAAACTGGTAACCGTCGAGTTCGATGCCGTTGGCTTCGCCCATCCGCAACCTTTCCCATGTGAGGTCGAGGGAAGGAAAAAGATAGTAGTCACGTATGGAGCTGTTTCCGGCTTCCATCCGGACGGCGATGGTCAGGTCCGGCCGGAGACCGGTGTCGAACCGCAGTGCCCACCTGGAAGAACCTCTCCGCGTGGTCGTGTGGCGGCTCAACACCACCGAGACAAGAAATTCGTTGTTCACCTGGAGAAGATCGGTTTCGTCATCAATCTCGACCGTAGCCCCGATTTCACGCAACTGGTCCACCACCGAATTCACGACTTCCGGGTGCATCTGGCGGATGCGCTTGTTTTCCTCGATGAAGCTGAAGTCGGTCGCCGGGGTGTAGCCGATCAGAGAATAGGCGCTGACGAGACTGCCGAAACGGTGCCGGAACGCCGAACTGGATGGCGAATCCTCGTGCTCGTCAATGAGGATACCTGACAGGCGGCCATGGAGATCCAGCAGGCCCTTGAGCTTCTCCAGCATTTCTTCGTCGGAGAAGCGGTGGCTCCGTTCCATGATCATGGTTCGTGCCTTTTCGAACAATGTGCTGTCGATGACGGGAACCCACGCTCCTTCGGCGCGGACCCATTCATCGGGAGGATTGGAGATGTGGCGTTTCTTCAGCTTGAACGAGGTGCGGTGATAGACGTTGTTGCCGATATACTTTTCGTTGGTGAGGATCTGATGGACGGTGCCTCTGGTCCAATGCCTGCCGAAGTCGGTGAGGATCCCGCGAGCGTTCAGGATGCCGGCGATCTGACTTTCCGACATGCCGTCCTCGACAAACGCATGGAACATCCAGCGGACCTCCTCCACTTCGTCGTCGGGGCCGGGGACGAGGATCACCCGGTCGGTTTGGATCGACTTTTGTTCGCCCATTCCGAGGACTCCTTTCGGCTTGCCTTTGTGATCGACCAACATGCGCCGTAGCCCGTAGCCGGCGGTTCCTCCTTGTTTGTAGCCCAGGCGGATCAGGTTGCAGGCTCCGCGGAAAACCTTGGCGGAAAGCTCCCTGCTGTATTCTCCTGCCATGGTCCTCTTCATCCCTTTGAGGATGGTCGACATGGGACTACCATCGTTGACGAACTGTTCCGCGCAGTAGTGGACTTCAATGCCTGACTTCCAGCAGATGTATTCGTAGTAGGCGCTTTCGTCGGCATTCTGGAATCTCCCCCAGCGGCTGACATCATAGACCAGAATCCAATCAAAGGATGCGGTTCCCGACTCGACCACCTCGATCATCGTCACCAGTTGGCTGCGTCCCTTGAGACTGAGCCCGCTTTTGCCTTCGTCCGAGAAGATCATCACGATCTGCACACCACGGTCCCGCGCATAGGACTCGATGGCCTCCATCTGGTTGCTGGTGGAGTACTGCTGATGCTCGGTGGACATCCGGACATAAGCCGCTGCAAGGATGGGCTTCTCTGGTGAAGGATTTCGTCCGGGCACGGATCTCATTGCACCTTCTCACATAGGAGGATCCTTTCCCGAGGAAAACAGTACATGTCTGTGGTCACCCACGTCGCCAGATCGGAATTTCGGCTGATGACAGGAGTAACATCCGAGAAGCGTGACTCCGGATTTGGAAAGGATCCTCCCGTTGGCGGTGGAGCAGGAGCCAAGATGCAGTTCGATCCGTCGCCACGAGGCCCGGCATGAGAGGTGGTTCAGGGTGAACGAGAACTCCTCCTGCAAGTGCAGCGTCAGTTGAGGAACCCAGCTTTCGAACCTGCGATGATAGATCCTAAGCAAAGAAAGCCACCGGGCTTCCCGGGCCTCCACACCTTCGCCACGGAAGTAACTGGCGACAAGATCTCCCCTGAGAATGCGGTAGGAAAAGCAGAAGCACGGAAGCAGGCTGGTGGTCAGAAGGCAGTCCCTGCACCGGTATCGACGGATCTTCAGCGAGAGTGGGTCTCCGGTGGCATCACTGGACACATAGCGTACATAGTATCCGTGGAAGCGCAGGCGTCGCTTGCTGCCGCAGTTCGGGCAGCATGGGGGAGGCTGCATCCGGCGTTCGCCCGCAGAGGTGAAATATTCGTCGGGACCTCCGGCGAATGGCGCCAGGATTTGCACGGGCTGCAATATCAGAGATCCGGCGGCATCTTTCAATGCATCGTTTCCAGTCTAAATTTTGCTCGAATCTCAGAACGCGAAGCCGGATTAGCTAGCAGTCCCTCAAATTGTCAGCTAATCCAATCGGAAACGGAAGCATCCATCCGGTTTGCTGACGGACTGCATCAATTCCTGGGCTTGAACGCGCGCCAGTCCTTCTTGGGGAACAGCTCCGGAACCGAGGTCTTCAGCGCCTTGGCGAGCGACAGCAACTCGGTGTCGCATACCCATTTCACCTGGCCTTCGATCCGGGCGATGACGCCGCGACTGACATCCCATCCCTGAAGCTGGCAGACGCTTGCCAGTTTGCTCTGGGACCATCCGAGTTGGTTGCGGATGGCGATGACCTGTGGGCCAACAATGTTTCGCGGGGCTTCCATGCCCCTGTCCATCTAGCGGGAAAATCGCTTGCGTGTGTCCGGAAATCCGGACAAAAGTGCGGAATTCCAAACAAGATTCCTTATGGATCCAAATGGTCATTTCCCCGATAGCCCCCGATCAAAACCCTTGCCGGGCCCCAATCCGCCAACCTCCACCCGGGCCGGAGGATTCTGGAAGGGAGTTGGCTGGCTATGCTGCGCGATCTCCATCTCTTTCATTTTTCCGGAGTCGCCCTTCGGACCGTTGAGGGAGTTGGTGTTGATGCTGATGGACGTGATTTTCTGATCCTTCCCGCTATGGACCCCAGTCAATCAGTTAGCCCCGCCCGGACGGGAGCGATGTCGGATTCCCACATGCGAGGTTGCGCTTGGGCCGGGGCCGGCCTTTGTGTCGGGTTGGCCATCCTCATCTTCGCGTTCGCTTTCTTGCTCAGGAGTTGCAACAGCGTGTCGTCGCCTCCGGAGACCGAGAATACCAGCCATCAAACCCGGTCGTCCGGCAAGCAGGCGGTTGCCTCCGGGGCGAAGGATTCCGGGACGTCCGCCGCAAAAGCGGTCGAGGAAAAAAAACCCGGGCATGCGTTCGGCGAACTTGCGAAGACCTCAATCCCGATGTCCGTCTATTGGAAGGAGGAGGATGTGGTTGTGGATGATGAATTCGCTTCGACCGGGAGCACCTGCGTGATGGGGATCGTGGAGAATGGTTACCTGCTTGTGGCGACGAACCGTCATTGCCTTGCCTTGGATCAGCTTGCGCTGGCGGATGGAGCGAACGACTCCCCGGAGATTCTCGACTACTCGGTTCACCTGCATTTTCCGAGGAACAAGACCGTCAGGGCGACCCATTTCGGCTGGATGGAAGGCGGGGTTGACTTGGCGTATCTGGCTGTCCCAACCACCGGTCTGGAGCCGGGGAGGGACTATGTTGTTCTCATCCCGGAACCGGAGGGTGACTACTTCGCTATCGGTAACGAGGTGGTGGCGGTGGGCGCTCCGCTCGGTCTGGAGGGTACGCACACCTTCGGCCGGATCAGCGCCTTGAGAAATATGCCGGATGAAGATGGTGGACTGATCCAGTTGATCCAGACCGACGCCGCCATCAATCCGGGGAACAGCGGTGGGCCGTTGTTCTGGAAGCGGAACGATCGTTACGTCTGGATGGGCATCAATTCGTCCCGCGTGGAGGAAGGCGGAGGCCAGAACCTGGGATTCGCGATTGCGCGGAAGGAGCTGAAGAAGCGCAAGATGACTTACTACGAAGCGAATGTCGCGGGTGCCCGCAAACTGATCTTCGGGCAGTGAGGGGGCGGATTGACTTTTCTAGCCGCTGACGGCACGCACCGATGAAACATCGCTGTCATACCTGCAAGGGGAAGATCCGGATGCCTTGGGGGCCTCCTCCAAGCGGTGAGATCGCAGGGATCTGTCCGCTGTGCGGAGGATCCATGTACGAAGGGCAAACGGTGGAGTTCCTGATGGAGAGGCACTGGAATCGGCAGGAGCGAGCACGGTTCATGCGTTCCCGGTCGCATCGAGGGTTCCACGCGCAAGGAATGTTCTGGGTGGTGATGCTGGCCTGTGTGGTGGGGTTGGCGGCTCTGGTCGCTTCGGTGTTCTTCCTGTGAAATACCATCCCGTCCTGCGTTAGATGAAACTGATGAAGCGCACGTCGTTGCGCCGGTTTCCCTAGATCCGTCGTGAGGCGGATTTCATGGATTCCGATATTCCCGAAGGCCCGGCCCATCGCCGGGCCTTCGTTGTTTCAACCATCAACCCCAACCAACATGGCCATCAAACTGATTGCGAATTATTCCAAACGCCTCGGCCTGCCCGGTTTCTCGTCCCACCAGTTCAGTGTTTCCGTGGAGACGGAACTGGTGACCACCGACGACGTTCCCGGGGAGTCCGAACGCCTCTACCAGCTCCTCCAGCAGAATGTGGATGAGCAGATCCTCACCACAGGATTCGTTCCGCCCGCCGACTACGGCATGGAGGAATCTCCACCAACGCACGGGCGTTCCCAGGCAAATGACAATCGTCCGGGATCCAAGCCAACCGGTCCGACAACCAACTGGCAGCGCGGACCGGCATGGAAATGCTCCGACAAGCAACGAGAACTCATCACGAAAATTGTCGAGGAACACCAACTCGACAAGACCAGCGTCGAAGCGCTCGCCAATGAACGCTTCGGCAAGGGCGTCCGTCTCCTGAACAAGGTGGAGGCGTCCGGCCTGATCGACGAGTTGCTCGATACCCACGGCGGTGCGAACCGGCAAGGATCGGGCAACCGTCGTGGCGGCTCCGCCTATGGTGGCGGCAACGGAAGGAGGGCAGCATGATCGCCCATGCCTCCGACCGTTTCGAAACCGGACTCGCTCATCATGCGGGAACATTGCCGGAACACATCAGCCCGACCGCCGCGAAGTCGTATCTGGCCTGTTCCCTCCGCTTCTATTTCGAGCGGGTCGCTTGTCTCAAGAAACCCACACCGAAGAACCTGCATTTGGGTAAAGCCGTCCACGCTGCGCTCCAGGCGTTCCATCTGGCGCGCTGGCGGGGAGGGGATGATAGTCCCGAAGCCACCGCCGCAGCCTTTGAGAAGGCTTTCACCGATCTGGAGCGCGACGAAGGTCCGGTGAACTACGACGATGCCATCGAGCGGGAGAAAACCCGCACGGACGGTCTGCGGGTGGTCGCCGCCTACCTCGACAGCCCGGAGGTCCTGACTGGGAAACCTCGGGCGGTAGAGGTGATGCTCAAGGAGGAGATTCCCGGTCTTTCCGTCCCGTTGACCGGCGCGATGGATCTGGTGGAAGGAAACCTTGTCCCAGTGGATTTCAAATCGACGGCAGCGAAACCCGACATGGGTTCGGCGGCTTTCGATCATGAAATCCAGCTCGTCAGCTACCAACTGCTGATGGAGGCCGCGATCGGTGAAACCCCACCGTCACTGGATCTGGTGTTCCTCGTGAAGACTAAGACACCGCAGGTGATCCGGGTGAAGTCGCCGCCCGCCGACATACAGCGGAAGCGGCGTGTCACCGCACTACTCGAAATCGCCGTAGTCGGCATCGTAGAGGATCGCTTCCATCCCCAGCCGGGAATGCACTGCATGTGGTGCCAGTTCCGCCGTGAATGCGCGGCGTGGCTGCCCGCAGGCATGCAGGAGAGGAGGGCGGCATGATCAGCTTGCGCTGCCTGATGTTCCTGTCGCTCTTCTGGTTTTCATCCTGTGAGGAAGAGAAGTCCAGGGAGGAGCAGCGGATCCGTCGGGAGGTCGACCAACGGGTCGAAACCATCCGCACCGAAATGAAGGTGTCGGAGAGCCGCTGGCACACGGTCCGGATTGTGGCCTTCTGCCTGTTGGCGGGAGGATCGCTGGTCTGGCTGTTCAACGGAGGTGGAGAATCTTCCCCGAAGTATGGCCACCCCATGCTGCGTGACGCCAGAAATCCCGATCCCGGCTACCGCCGCCGGGTGATCGACCGCCCATACGAAGACGACGATGAACCCGACGACCATCCGTATCGCCGTTGAAGTGGCGCTTGTGCTTGGCTCAGCCGGACTGCTGCTGGAGCTGATCCAGTCGCATTCGTGGGCAGTGATCCTGATTGCGGTTGCCGCACTTCTGTGGCTCCAGGTCAGGCGTCACTGACCGTCATTCCTCCGGCATCCTGCCGGTTCACCTCCGCCCGCCCGGTTCGATCCCGTGGCGGGTGTTTCCGTCCCCAACCCCAACTAGAAATCAACCACTATCATGAATTCACAGAACCAATCGCTCCTCGACGCCATCTGCCGCCGGGGAGTGCTCGTCTCCACCTCCGTCCGTTACTGGCGCGGGTGCAAGAAGCTCGCGCCCGAAGACCTCGGGCTCGATCCATCCACCGTGAGTGACCGGCTGATCCAGCTCGGCCATAAGCGGCTTATTCCACGCGAGGCGTTGTCCCGCTTCTCTTTGATCGAATCCCGGGCGCATGCATTGGTCGAAGCGGCAAGCTTTCCGTTCCTGGGAGGCATCGCCCGCTTCGTCCCCAACCCACGCCTCGCCGAGGTGGTGGAGAAACTGGCCAAGCTGCGTGAGGAATTCCGTGACGAGACGCTCGCTTTCGTCGCGGACTACACCCCGTTGCGGGACCGAGCCCTCGCCGAGTGGCGGGCAGCGTCGCTTCAGCTCCAAGGATCGGATCGGCTGCTCCACACCATCGAGCAGTCGTTTCCACCGGCCGGATCCATCGCCAACCGCTTCGTCTTCGAGACGAGAATGTTCCAGGTAGCTGCTCCCGACAGCATCCGTCTGGAGGTGGTCGAGGGCGTTGAACAGATGGAAATCGCGGAGGACCGCCGGCGCATCGCCGATGAAGCCTCCCGCAAGCTCCGTGGTGATCTTGACGCCTTCATCCGTGAAAGCGTCACCGCCCTCCGTCAGGAAACCGCCAAGCTCGCCTCTGACGTCCTCGCCACCATCGAGGGATCGGAGAACGGCGTCCACCAACGCACCTTGAACCGGCTGTCCTCGTTCATCGACGACTTCCGTTCGCTCAACTTCGCGGGCGACCGCGAATTGGAAGGAACCTTGGAGAAGTTCCGCCGCGACCTGCTCACGCGGAGCGCGGAGGACTACCGCAGCAGCGGCGGCGCGATGCGGGATCTGACGGCGGGCATCAACCGCCTGCGTGAATCCGCCGTCCGCTTGGCCAAAGGCGATGCGGACGATGTCCTCAGCCGTTTCGGGCAGATGGGCATACGCCGCTTCGCCGAGGCGGGCTGATCCACACCTGTCCCCAATACCCCCAGCGGGCGGTCCGATTCGTCGGGCCGCCCGTTCCCATTTCCACACCCCGCACGTCATCACCATCACCCCGACCGCCAACGTCCACTCATCAGCCTGATTTTCCCAACCAACATCACCACTACTACCCAACCCATACCCAGAACCACCATCATGTCCCACTTCACCACCATCAAAACCGAAGTCCGCGATCTGGAGGCCCTCAACGACGCTTGCGTCGAGATGGACCTCAAGCTCGTTCCCGATACCACCTGCCGCGGCTATGCCGGTGCCGTCCGCAGGGCCGACCATGTCATCCAGCTCAAAGGGCCGTATGACATCGCCGTCGATCCTGCGGAGGGCGGCCGCTATGGCTTCTCCGCCGACTGGTGGGCAGGCCATGTGGAAAAGGAAGTCGGAGCGGGCTACGGCCGGCTCCTCCAATCCTACGGCGTCCACAAGACGCTGCGGGAGGCCCGCATGCGCGGCCTGCGCACCTTACGGCAAGTGACGGAGGATGGCACTATCCTGCTCACGTTGGAAGGAGGTTCCCTGTGAGCCGCCGCATCCTGGTCACGGTCTCGCCCACCGGCGGGATCACGGTCGAAGCGGAGGGCTTTCAGGGCAAGGGCTGCACCGACGCCACCAAGGCGATCGAGGAGGCCCTTGGTTCCCGGACCGCCCGTACCCTGAAACCCGAGTTCGTCCGGCAGTTGGCCACCCAGCCGCTCCGCCAGCAACTCGGCAACGGAGGTGGGGAACCATGAGTTCCTTCATCCTCCGTTTCAATCCCACGGGCAAGGTCGCCTGCCTCTATACGGAGGCCATCGATCTGCGCTTGCTGGGTACCCTCGAGATCAAACGCCTCACCGACATTCGCTTCCACGACGAAATCCAGCAATGGGAAGTCGTGATGGCGGGAACCGGTGAGATCGTCCATCGCGATCCTTCCCGCGAGGCCTGCCTTGCCTGGGAACGCGAAACCCTCGGCTGATCTACACCGATCAGTCGTCCCCATCAGCCCCCAGTCCCCATTTGGAGACTGGGGCTTTCTCATTTCATCCAACTGGACAAATCATCATGCAACAACAACTCATTCCCTATCTGCGGGCCGGTTACGCCGGACTCGCTGTCATCACCGCCGAGGAGGCACGGGCGGAGGCGGAGATCGCCGCCACCTGCGCCAAGCTCGGACGGAACCTCTCCGCCTGGTCCTCGTCCGAGGGTCTGGTGGATACGACCGAACGCCGGGCCCAACCCTGCGCCGATCCACTGGAGGCCCTCCAGCTGATCGGACCGAAGTTCGCTGCCGAGTCTCCGCGTCATGTCATCGTGATGCGGGACCTCCAGCTCCATTTGGAACAGACCGATCCGATGCTGGTCCGCCGGCTGAAGGATCTGCTTCGTCTCGCCAAGGCCAACGGCCACGCCCTCATCCTGCTGGGCTGCCGCCTGCGGCTTCCTGCCGAACTGGACCACGAGATCACCCGCATCGACTTCGCCCTGCCCGGACCGCCCGAACTCGGTTCCGTCCTCAACGGCATCGTCGAGTCCGCGAAGCTCACCAGCCCTGAGGAAGACGAGCGCGAGGACATCCTTCACGCGGCACTCGGCCTGACCACGATTGAAGCGGAAAATGTCTTCGCCCTTTCCGTGGTCGAAAGCGGCAAGCTGGATCCCGGGGTCATTTCCCGGGAAAAAGCGCGCACGCTCAAGCGCAACGGACTCGTGGAGGTCATCGAAACCAAGCCCTCGCTTGATGCCGTCGGCGGACTGGACAATCTGAAGTACTGGCTCGAAACGCGGAAACTCGCGTTCAGCGCCGAGGCGAAGGAGTTCGGTCTGCCCGCTCCCAAGGGGCTGCTCATCGTCGGAATCCCCGGCACAGGCAAGAGCCTGACGGCGAAGGCAACAGCCACGGCATTCGGCATCCCGCTGATCCGCCTCGACATGGGCAAGGTCTTCGGCGGGATCATCGGCCAGAGCGAGGCGAACCTTCGTTCCGTCATCCAGACCGCAGAGGCCATCGCTCCGTGTGTTCTCTGGATCGACGAGATCGAGAAGGGATTCTCCGGCACCAAGAGCAGCGGCAGCACCGACGGCGGAACGACCGCCCGGGTGTTCGGCAGCTTCCTGTCCTGGATGCAGGAGAAGGAAAAACCGGTGTTCGTCGTCGCGACGGCGAATGATGTGACAAAACTCCCTCCGGAGTTCGTCCGCAAGGGCCGCTTCGACGAGATGTTCTTCGTGGACATCCCGACGGCGATCGAGCGCTCCATGATCTGGAGGATCGTCGTGGAGAAGTACTGGCGCAAGCCGACCGACTTCGACTCGGTTGAACTCGCCCGGGTGACCGAGCAGTTCACCGGTGCCGAGATCGAGGCGATTTTCGTCGAGGCGATGTTCACGGCCTTCTCCGAGAACCGCACGCCCAAGCTGCGCGACGTTTCACGCGCCGCGCTCGATACCCGTCCGATCATCCACCAGATGGACACCGAGATTGCCCGTCTCCGTGACTGGGCGAGAGGGCGGGCACGGGAAGCCGGAGGCGACGATCCAGCACCGAGGAAGCGTTCCCGCCGTCGCTTCGAGGAGAACTGATTTCGGCGAGGTGCCGCATGAGGCAAGCCCGGCCGCCCGACGCTCCATCCAAGCGCGGCCGGGGCAACACATGGCCGCCACGTTCCCCCACCGGGAACGTGGCGGCCTTTCCTTTTCCCCCATGAACAGACGAACCACATTGTACTACAAGGAAGGCTCATCCGATAAGGTGTATGAAGTCTTCATCGAACCGAAGGACGACGGATGCATCGTCCGCTATGCCTATGGCCGACGGGGCGCCCCCCTTCAATCGGGGATCAAAACTCCGAAACCTGTTTCCGCGGAGGAGGCCGGAAAGATCTTCGACAGCCTGGTGAAGCAGAAGCTCTCCAAGGGCTACCGGGTCGGCGAGTCGTGCGCTCCTCCCCCAGTGTCCAGTCACTGGGAAGGAGAACACAGTGGCATCCACTGCCAACTCCTCAATCCCATTGAAGATTCCGAAGCCGACCGATACCTGAAGGACGACCGTTGGTGCGCCCAAGAGAAATTCGATGGCCGTCGAATGCTGATCCGGAAAACCGGAGACACCGTGGTTGGGATCAACCGGCGGGGGTTCTTCACCCCGGTCCCAGCGAGGATCGCGGCAGCAGCGCTGGAAATCCCGTTCGACTTTCTGATCGACGGCGAAGCCATCGGCGACAGGTTGCATGCCTTCGATCTGATGGAGTTCCGCGGGCGGGATCTGAAAGGTGTGCCCTACATCGACAGGCTGACCTGCATGGTCCGCTGGATTGACACCAGCGGCGGGATACTTGTCGTACCCACTGCATTCAGCCGCGAGGAGAAGATCGCGCTTCATCATCGTCTGCGGAAGAGGGACGCGGAAGGAATCGTCTTCAAGGACATCCGCGCGGGCTACGGTGAAGGGCGACCTAACAGTGGTGGCAGCCAGCTCAAATTGAAGTTCCACGCGACCGCATCGTTCATTGTCGGTGCGGTCCATCCGAAGAAGCGGAGCGTGGGTCTCGGGCTGATCGACGGGAGCGGAAGCGTGGTCGCGGCGGGCAACGTGACCATTCCGCCGAATCACGCGATCCCCCAAACCGGAGCGATCGTGGAGATCCGTTACCTGTATGCGTTCCCGGAGAGCGGATCAGTCTATCAGCCAGTCTATCTGGGCCGGAGGGACGACATCGAATTGGGCGAATGCGTCACGGCGCAGCTCAAACACAAGCCCTCCGCTGCGGACGAAGCGGCGTGAAGGCAAGGCCCGGAGGCTCTTCATGCAGAGTCTTCCAGGCTGAACGCGTGTCCCGGCAGCTCCCCGGCAAATCTTGATCGGAGATTTCCGATCCAAACCACAAGAAACAACAAACCATGAAGAAGACCGCCATTATCATCGCACTCACCACCCTAGTCGCCGTCGGCATCGCCGCGGCATTCTCCGTCAAATGCTCGTTCTGCAACGGCACCGGATGGAGAGGTCAGTTCCGCTGCAATTATTGCGGCGGGGATGGCGACATAGGGAAGTGATGCTCCTGTGCTCTGCCGGACACCTTGATGGTGGCCGGCAGGGCGAAGGGTTTCTTTTTTGCTGCGGGTTGCGGCCGCTTCCACTTTTTTTGCTACCATTTATTTTTTGGCGCTCTGGCCTCGGGGGCCTCATCAGGCGGCAATCCCCGATCCAAATCTGCGGCACGAATGGCGATGGAATATTTCCTTGACCCTGTCCTCCTACTCACGTGACCCTTTTGAAGGTGAGACAATTTCTGGCAACGCTGTTGCTGATCTGCTTCGGAGCTTTGCTCCCGACGGCAGCGTCTCCCATGCGGGTTTGTTTTCTGGACCACGAAGTTCTGGAGCCCGGTTTTGCCACCTATGGTGAAACCTCCACACATAAGCTGAAGTGCTGTCCGGACTGCGGTTCGCCACAGAACGGCGACTCCTGCTGCATGGACGTGAAAAAGCTCCCCGACGCGCCGGAAGCGGTTGCGCCGGTGGGATTGCCTCCGGTGGTGTTTTCTGAAACAGAATTCGAAGTCACCGTGCCACCGTGCCCGGTGGTGATCTTGGAAGAAGCGTTCATCCGCTCGGCCCCGATCCGGGGGCCTGACTCACCGGGCACGCGACGGGCGTTGCTCGGGATCTGGAACATTTGATGCGGCGTCGTTGACCCCGCCGAGCGGCCATCCATTTGCGGATGGCTCTTTTCGTGCCCATGCGCCGCGGGTGCGGTGTGCCCGGTCAATGACCGGAAGGGCATGCGATTTCCTGTTCCGATTCCAACCACCCATTTCATGGCATCCATTCTTTCATTCCGGCTCAAGCAGCCGCTTTCCCTCTTTTTCCCCCTTTGGAGTTTGTCGGTAGCCTTGGCCACCGCCGAACCGCAGCCCGTACCCCTCAGCATCGACGGACTGGTTAGCCAGGCGCTCGCCCGCAACCCTGAGATCCGCTATTACAAGGCGGAGATCGCGGTGGCCAAGGCCAATCGTTCCACCGCCGGCAAGCTTTCCAACCCTGAACTCAGCCTCGATTTCGGCCACAAGCGGGTCGGTGGCGGAGACGCTAGGGCCGAGGGGATTGCCTATTCGGTGACCCTGGCCCAGCCGATCGAATGGCCGGGCAGGCTGGGGCTGCGCAAGGCCATCGCCGACCGTGACATTGCCTTGGCCGATCTCGGTCTTGAGCGTTTCAGCGCCTTTCTGGCGGCACGGGTGAAAGTCCTCGGCTATGCCCTCGCCACCCAGCAGGAAAATGCCGCGGCGGCGGCTGAGGTCGCCGACCGCTTCACCGGGGTCAAAGAGGTGATCGTCCAGCGCGAACCGGGCGGCGTTGCGCCGCTGCTGGAAGCCAAGATCATCGAAGCGGCGGAAGTCGTCATTCAACGGCGGGCAGGTGAAGCCGCCGTGGAAATGCAGAAAGCGCTTCTCGAACTCAACCAGCTTATGGGACGCCGGGCGGACGAACCCCTGCAAGTACGGCGCACGGAGTTTCCCGCACCGAAGGCGGCGGAGCTGGTTTCATTGCTCAACCGCGCGGCGGCGAGCAACTTCGACTTGAGGGTCCGGCGCGCCGAACTGGAACAGCAGGGACTCAAGGTTTCGCTGGCCAAAAACGAGCGTTATCCGACTTTCACTGTGGGACCGAACCTCTCCCAGGAACGAGCGGGCGACCGGGAAACCGTCGTCGGGCTGTCGCTGTCCATGCCTCTTCCAGTCTGGGATAACGGGAAGGCCGCGGTCAACGCGAGCCAGGCTCGGCGGATGCAAGCTGAAGCTTCGCTGCAAGCGACCATGCGTGAAGTGGAGCGCCAGATCACCGAAGCCTGGCTTCTGCTCGGCACTCAGCAGAAGCGTCTCGATGGCTGGAAACCGGATTCCCTCCAATCCTTCGCAGAAGCTGCTCGACTCGCCGACCGACACTATCGTCTCGGGGCGGTTCCGCTGAGCACCTATCTTGAAATGCAGGACAAATATCTCGAAGCCACGGAGGCGATCAACGCCACCCGGCTGGAGGTACTCCGTGCCTCGCTCGACCTCGAACAACTCGTCGGCGCTTCCGCGCCCCAAACCACTAAAACGACCAAAACCAAATGAACCCCATGAAAACTTCATCACTTCTCCTTGCCGGCCTCGGCAGCTTCGCCATCGCCACCTTCAACACCTCCTGCCAGAAATCCGAGGCGGCGGCTTCGGCCGCGGCGGAGGCCATCGCGGAAAACGGCGCCCAATTCAAAAAGGGTGAAGGACTCTCGCTCACCGACGAGATGCAGGCCGCGATCGGTCTGAAGATCGAAGATGTGAGCGAAGAAAAAGTCGGCTCTTCGGTGACCCTCCAACTGACCGCCACCGGCGCGAATCTTGCCACCGGCTGGATCAGCCCCGCACAGGCCGCCTCGCTCAAGCTTGGCATGGAAGTCCGGATTGAAGGTTCCACCGTCCCGCTCGCTGGCACCATTACCAAGATCGATCCCGCGCCAATCGGTGCCGGGGACGCCGAGGTCAGCGTTTCCACCAAACAGTCGCTGGCACCCGGTACGGCGCTGACTGCAGTCGCCGCGTGTCTGGAGGGCGAAGCTGCTCCAGCCATTCCCGGTTCGGCCCTGCTCAGGACGGCGGAGGGCACCTTCGTTTACACGGTCAACGGCAAGTTCTATGTGCGGACGCCGGTGACGGTGGGCGCATCGAATGACCGGCTGGTTGAGATCAAGGACGGCCTGTATGCGGGCGATCAGGTAGTCACCACTCCCGTGATGTCGTTGTGGATGGCGGAGCTGCAAGTGCTCCGCGGCGGCAAAGCCTGCACTTGTGGACACTGACCCATGCTCAATTTCCTATTGGATTTCGTCATGCGCCAGCGCGTGGCGGTGCTGCTGGCCACCCTCGTCCTGATCGGGGTGGGGACCTGGGCAATGCTGCGCCTGCCGATCGACGCGGTTCCCGACATCACCAACCCCCAAGTCCAGATCAACACCGCTGTTCCCGCACTCGCGCCGGAGGAAGTGGAGAAGCTGGTCACCTTCCCGATTGAAAGCGAGATGGCAGGCCTGCCGGAAATGGTCGAATTGCGCTCGCTCTCGAAATTCGGGCTCTCGCAGGTCACCATGACCTTCAAGGACGGGGTGGACCTATATCGGACCCGCCAGCTCGTCACCGAGCGGCTGCAGGGCGTCCTCGATGACCTGCCGCCCGGTCTTTCGCCCAAGCTCGCGCCGATCGCCACCGGCCTCGGCGAAATCTTCTACTACACCTTGGACTACGAACCGGGCGCAGCCGACAAGCCCGCCAGTCGTGGGGAGCAGTTGATGGCGCTGCGTCAGATCCAGGAATACACGGTGAAGCCCCTGTTGCGGGCGACTCAGGGGGTGGCCGAGGTGAACACCAGCGGCGGCTACGAGCGCCAGTTGGTGATTGAACCCGATCCCGCCAAACTTGCCGCCGCAGGCCTCTCGCTCGACAGCCTGGCGGAAATCGTCGAGCAGAATACGAAGAATGCCGGAGGCGGCTATGTCGAGCTTGGCGGCGAGCAGCTGATCGTGCGTGCCCCCACCCGCGTCACCAACTCCGAGGAAATCGCCAAACTGCCGATCAAGTTTGGCGCGGGGGTGCGTCCAATTCTCCTGAGCGATGTCGCCACGGTCGGCATCGGCTCCTCGTTCCGCTCCGGGGCGAGCACCCATGAAGCTGATGAGGCGCTGATCGGCGCGGCGATCATGCTGGCAGGTGAAAACACCCGGGTGGTCGCCCATTCGGTGCGGACCAAGCTCGAAGAGATCCAGCAGAAGTTGCCTGCCGGGGTGAGCATCAAGCCGGTTTATGACCGCAGCGAACTGGTGGACCGAACCATCCACACCGTGGAGAAGAACCTGACCGAAGGCGCGATCCTGGTGATCGTGGTGCTGTTCCTCCTGTTGGGGAACTTCCGAGCTGCTTTCATCGTGGCTCTGGTGATTCCGCTGTCGATGCTGATGGCAATGACGGGCATGGTGCGGATGGGGGTTTCCGGAAATCTCATGAGTCTGGGCGCGGTGGACTTCGGCCTCATTATTGATGGTGCGGTCGTGATGGTCGAAAACATCGTTCGCCATTTGGGCGAACGGCAGCACGCATTGGGCCGAAAACTCACTGCCGCAGAGCGCGCGCGCGAGGTGCTCGGCTCGGCGAAGGAAGTCGCCAATCCGATGTTTTTCGGGGTGCTCATCATCACCGTGGTCTATCTGCCGATCCTCGCCCTGCAAGGGATCGAAGGTAAGATGTTCAAGCCGATGGCGGTGGTCGTCATGCTGGCCCTGGGTGGCTCGCTGGTGCTCGCGCTCACCCTGATGCCGGTGCTTTGCTCGTTTTTGTTAGGCGGCAACATCAAGGAAAAGGACAACTGGCTCGTGACGCTGGTGAAGCGCATCTACACGCCGCTGCTGAGCTTCGGACTACGCTTCCGATGGCTGGTGGTGGTGCCGATGTTCGCGTTGTTCGGGTTCTCGCTCTTCGTCTTCTCGCGGCTTGGTTCGGAATTCATTCCGCAGCTCGACGAAGGCGATTTCACCTTCCAGCTCATCCGCAGCAGCAGCGCTGGACTCACCGCTTCAGTCGATCTCCAGAAGCAATCCGAGGCGATCCTGCGGCGGGAGTTTCCCGAGGTCCGCGACGTATTCTCGCGGATCGGCACAGCCGAGGTGGCTTCCGACCCGATGGGACCCAATGTCTCCGACACCTACGTCATGCTCCACACCAAAGAGAAGTGGCGGCTGGTGGACGGCAAGCCGATCGCAAAGGAAGAACTCGGCGACCTGATGCGCCGCCGCATCCTCGAACAGGTGCCGGGCCAGAACATCCTCGTTTCGCAGCCGATCCAAATGCGTTTCAACGAGATCATGGCCGGATCCCGTGCGGACCTGCTGTGCAAGATCTACGGCGAGGATTACGACGAACTTGAACGGCTGGCCGGCGAGGTGCGGGAGGTGCTCAACGCCCTTCCGGGCGGTGCGGAGACCGAGTTCGATGCCATCGGCAAGGTGCCGATGATCGAAATCCAACCAGATCGCGACGCGATGCAGAGGTTCAACGTCCACGCAGATGACCTGAACCGACTCATCGAAACAGCGCTCGCCGGTGGCGAGGTCGGAACGCTCATAGAGGGCAACCGCCGCACACCTTTGGTCGTGCGCCTGGCCGAGAAGCGGAGGGAGGATCTGTCGGCGATGGAACGGCTGCCGCTGCGGACCGAGGAGGGGGCACTGCTGTCGCTCGGACAAGTCGCCAAGGTTAAGCTGGTGGAGCAGGTCAACCAGATCGCCCGCGAGGACACCCAGCGCCGTGTTTCGGTGCTCATCAACGTCCGCGGTCGGGACACCGCCGGTTTCGTGGCCGAGGCTAGTAAGGCCATCCACGAAAAGGTGAAGTTCCCCAATGGCTACTACTTCGAGTTCGGCGGCCAGTTCAAGAATCTGATGGAGGCCAAGCAGCGGCTGATGATCGTGGTGCCGCTCGCGCTGGCGCTGATCTTCGTGCTGATTTTCCTCAGCTTCAATTCGCTGCGCCAGGCGGTCCTGATCTTCGTCTGCGTTCCGCTCGCTGTCACCGGCGGGGTGTTCGCACTGTGGCTGCGGGCGATGCCCTTCACGATCTCCGCCGCCGTCGGTTTCATCGCCCTGAGTGGGATCGCCGTGCTCAACGGGATCATGCTGATCTCCTTCATCAACCAGCTCCGCGAAGAGGGCAAATCGCTGCGCGACGCGGTGGTCGAAGGAACCCTGACCCGGTTGCGGCCGAAGCTGATGACCGCGCTGGTTGCCTCACTCGGCTTTCTGCCGATGGCTTTGGCGACCGGGGCGGGTGCCGAAGTCCAGCGCCCGATCGCCACCGTCGTCATCGGCGGAATCGTCACCTCCACTTTCCTCACCCTGCTCGTGGTGCCCCTGCTCTACGAGTGGCTGGAGAGAAAAACCGTAAGAAGAAAACCGAACCTCGAACCACAGGAATCATGAAACACATCCTCAAAACCATCGCTGTTGTCGCGCTCGCGGCATTCAGCACCGGAACCGCTCTGGCGGATGCCAAAGTCAAGGCGGGCCCCCGCAAGGGACGCGTCCTCGAACTGGAGAAACAGAACGCGGAGTTCTTCGTCGAGAAGGATCGCACCGTGAGCATCGCGTTCTACGATGCGGAGCTCAAGGCGCAGCCGGTCGCGGGCCAGACGGTGACTGCCACCGCCGAAGCGCCTAGTGGCAAGACCAAGCTCGAATTCGAAAAGAAAGGCGAGCTTCTGGTGTCCAAGACCCCGCTGCCCGAAGGCGAACACTACACGGTTGTCGTCCAGGTGAAGCCCGATGCCGAGGCCAAGCCCAAGAACTTCAGGATCCCGCTGGACCTGTCCCACTGCAAGGGCTGCGGCAACTCCGAGTACGCCTGCATCTGCGACGAATAATTGGCATTCCCATTCCTCTCATCTGCAAACCAAACAACGAACCCATATGAATACAAAACTGACCACAATCCTCGGCGCGATTCTATTCGCCGCCGCTTCATTCAGCCCGGTCGCGATGGCCAAACCTGGCAGCTTCGACTTCCCCCGGAAGTCCGACACCTCGCCGCGGAAGCCCGCCGCGGTCCATTGCTATTCGTCCGCCTGTGCCGGCATCTCTTGCTGCGTCACCCGGACCAAAACGGAGTTCGCGCCGAACGGCAAGGGCATGATCACCCGCCGTGTCAGAGCCTGCACTTCCGAATGCCCGGTGCCCGTTTCCCAGCATAAGGCAGTCTGCCGCGTTGGCTCACGCGCATGATCGCCCTGCCCGCCACTCCGTCCCCGTTTGACCATCCCGTTATGATCCACAGCCATGAGTGATTCGTGCGGATGCGGCGGGGGTGGTTGTGGCGGGGCAAAGACCGATTGGGAAAGCTGGAGCCTGATCCTGGGTGCGGTATTGCTGGTGATCACCCTCGGTGCTCACTGGAGCCGCATCCTCCCTCCGTCGGCGGTTTCCACGCTGGCGTTCGCCGCCATCGCGGCGGGCGGCTGGTTGCTGCTGCCTAAGGCGTTCGGTGCGTTGAGAAGGTTACGTCCGGACATCAACCTGCTGGTGGTCATCGCAGCGATCGGAGCTTCGATCATCGGCGAGCAGGTCGAAGCTGCGGCGGTTGTCATTCTCTTTGGAGTGGCGGAATGGTTGGAAGGTTGGGCAGACCGGCGTGCCCGGCGGGCTGTCGGGGCTCTTCTCGACCTTGCGCCGAAGAACGCCCTCCTGAAACGGGAAGGCCAATTCGTTGAAGTACTTGCCGATCAGGTGCGTCCGGGAGAGATAGTCGCGGTTAAAAGCGGCATGAGCATCCCGCTCGATGGCGAAATCACGGTCGGCGAATCCGCTGTCAACCAGGCACCGATCACGGGGGAATCGGTGCCGGTGGACAAGCGACCGGGAGACACGGTGTTCGCGGGCACGATCAACGGCGAAGGCTCGCTGGAATTCCTGGTGACCAAAGCCGCGGGGGACACGACATTGGCGCGGATCATCCATCTGGTGACTGAAGCGCAGGAGCAGAAGGCTCCGACCCAGCGGACGGTTGATGTGTTCGCGCGTTACTACACCCCAGCGGTCACCCTTGCAGCGCTGGCGGTCTTTCTCATTCCTCCCTTGTTCGGGAATGGCAACTGGTCCGACTGGCTCTACCGGGCATGTGTCCTTCTCATTATTGCCTGTCCCTGCGCGCTGGTGATTTCCACCCCGGTGAGTATCGTTGCGGGATTGACCGCCCTTGCGCGTCGCGGCGTGCTGGTGAAAGGCGGGGCTCATTTGGAATCCATCGCCCGGATCAAGGCGCTTGCGGTGGACAAGACGGGCACGATCACCGAGGGTAAGCCCCGCGTCCTCGGAATTGAGCCGTTCGGTGATACTTCCGAAAACGAGCTGTTGCGTGTGGCAGCAGCGATCGATGTTCATTCGGAGCATCCACTGGCCAAGGCCGTGGTCATGAAAGCTCAGGAGGCGGGAGTATCATTTCCGCGTGCTGAACGCTACCAAGCCCGCAGTGGGCGCGGCGCGCAAGGTGACATCGATGGCCATTCCTATTTCGTCGGGAATCATCGTTACACCCATGAGTTGGGGGTTTGTTCCGAAGATACGGAGCAACGCCTCCGGGAGATCGAAAGCCGCGGCCAGTCGGTAGTGGTGGTCGGTCACATGCCGCATGATGGCTGTGCGGGCGAAGTGCTGGGGATCCTCGCTATTGGAGATACCCTGCGCCCGGAGGCGGCCGAAGCGATTCGTTCCATCCATCGGGTGGGGGTAGCTAAAGTGGTGATGTTGAGCGGCGACAACCAGGTCGCGGCTGATTTCATTGCCAGCCAGGTTGGGATCGATGAAACACGCGGAAACCTCCTTCCAGAAGATAAGGTGGAGGCCGTCAGATCGCTCGCCACCCGGTTTGGTGGGATCGTCATGGTGGGTGATGGCGTGAACGACGCCCCGGCGATGGCAGCGGCCACGGTTGGCATCGCGATGGGCGGCGCAGGAACGGACTCCGCGATCGAAACGTCCGACATTACTCTCATGAAGGATGACCTTTCGGAGATCGCCAAAGCGATTACGCTCGGACGGCGGACTCTCGGAGTCATCCGCTTCAACATCGCCTTCGCTCTGCTCCTTAAGGCGGTTTTTCTAATTCTTACCCTCACCGGTCACGCCAGCCTTTGGCTTGCGATTCTCGCGGATACAGGTGCCACGCTTATTGTTACTGGAAATTCACTACGTCTCCTAAAATCAAAGAATTGAAGGCAGAAAAGTGGATGAAGAAGATCATTTGGAAAGCTCAGGCCCTCCTGTAATTGTCGTCTGCCATGAAGGAAGCGAACCGCATTCATCGATTTGACCACATCCTGCGCCTGCTTGTGCCAGATACGAGGAAACGCGTCGCAGGTACGAGCTCACTCCAGCGGCACGGCGTGCCTGTAGCCAATTACCTCTCAGGATTTTGGCAACAGCTGCTCCAGGATAATGGGCCTTATAGAGGCGGGCTTCTCGGACACTTAATGGGAGCGTTGGATTGACGAGAGCGCTTAGAAGGTCTGCTTCGCTATCCCGATGTCAGGCCAGACACCGAACCCCAGGTTCTTTTCGGCTGGAGACCCTGCGACGGATAGTGAGCATGATATCTAGCGATTCAAGGATACTCCCGACACTAGCCCCAGGGTCGCCGCGAGACCGACCAAGAGTAGGAAAAGCAGGAGAATGAACACAACCGTAGGCCTCGTTGAATGTTCCCAGACGGCACTTAATACGAAAGGAGCCGCCGCTTTGGCGATCACGGCAGGAGCAGCAATCGCTCCATTAAGCTCTGCATAGCGCTCCCTGCCAAAGAATTCGGCGATTGCGGTTCCCTTCAGGATGGTCATGACGCCATTTCCCGATCCGAAAAGCACGGCGAAGCAGACAAGCCAGCCGGTCGTGGATGGTAAACAAATGAGGATCAGAACGGAGAGCGTCATGAAGATCATCGCCCATCGGCCCGATTGGACGGATGAGAGTTTCGCGCCACGGGCGGCGATTAGCAGGCGGCCCACGACTTGCATCGGTCCAACAAGGGCCATCGCGCCAAGCAGTGATCCCGGATCCGCTCCCATTGAGGTCAATCCGGGAACAATGAGAAAAATGAGTCCTGAAAATGCGGCGGTATGCGCTGTGAACCAGAGCGCTAGCAGCAAAAAAGTCTTGTCGGTGAAGTCCCTTCTAATTGTGCCGATGGCAACGGAAACGGGTATTGCCCGATGATAGGGTTTCGAGTGCCTCCCAGCGGGCTGTCGGGCCATTCCCAGTCCATGAAGCGGTATGCCGATTCCTGCGACGGCGATGCCAAGGCCGATGCAGGCACTCCGCCAGCCGAAGTTTTGGGCAAGCAGATGGGATAGGGGAACGAAGGCGGTGCTCGCGAGTCCACCCAGCAGTGTGATGAGCACGATGCCTTTCTTATACCGGCTTCCGAAAGCCACCGTCACCGCAGCGAACGCGGGTTCATACAGGAGCGCGGCCATGGCTGCCCCAACTCCCATCCATGCCAGGTAAAAGTGCCAGGGTTCGGTGACTGCACCAAAGGCAGCGAATGCCACCCCGCCAACCAGGGAACCCAACGACATGATAATTCTGGAACCGCGCCGCTGGATCCACAGTCCAACCGGCAGGGCAAGGATGCCCCAAGTCAACAACCCTAACGACAGGCCGCCGTTAATGAGAGCGCGGCTCCAACCAGTGTCAGCATGGATGGGCGCGGAGAGGGCGGTGAAGGCATAATACAGGACACCCCATGAAAGAAGCTGGCCCCACGCAAGCCGCCATGCGAGTCCCCAAGGGGGCCGCGTGTTTTCTTCCGGGGAAGCCGGTGCTTGGGGAAAACTTCCTTCAGGGCTCATCCACAGCAGTTGGCGCTCGTCTCTTTTCGTGGAACGGGTGGTAAATGGAAGGGGAGTTTTTGATCGCCGCAGCACGAGGAAGAATCTTCCTCTGGCTCACTGAGACGGCATACGCCTGTTTCAGGAAGATCGAGTTCAACCTTGGCGGCTGCTTCGTGGTCGCCGGAGATTTCCGCTACAACAGAACGCACCTGCTCATAGCCTGTGGCCAACAGGAAAGTCGGCGCGCGACCGTAGCTTTTCATGCCGACTATATAGTAACCTAGGTCTGGATGAGCGAGTTCCTTCGCTCCATGAGGACGGACGCTGCCGCAGCTATGTTCGTTGGGGTCGATCAACGGACCGAGCTGCTCAACGCACTCGAGCGCCGGATCGAGCCTGAGCCGGATCTCGCGGCTGAACCCAAGGTCGGGACGAAAACCGGTGGTCACCACGATGCGTTCCACCATCAGTTCGACCGGAGCGCCGGCCACCTCCGCGTGGACCTTGATGGAGGAATGGCCGCTGTTTTCAGCAAGTCCTTCAATCGACATCGGGCTCAAAACCTTTATTGCGCCACTTTCCACCGCCTCACGCACTCTCTGCCCCAGTTCGCCACGTGCAGGCAGAGCATCGGCAGCGCCGCCCCCGAAGACATTGCCGGGTTTTGTTTTCCGCATCGCCCACGTGATCGTGGTGTCGGGATGCCTGTCCTTCAAATGCAGTAGATCGAGGATTGCGTTGAAAGACGAGTGGCCGCTGCCAACCACGAGAACGTGCGCTCCAGCGAAATCATTGCCCGGGGAACCGGACAGGTCGGGAATCCCGTAGTGGATTCGCGATGAGACGGCCTCCTCACCGGGCACGGAAAGTCCGTCCGTTCCCATCGGATTCGGGTTTTCCCATGTTCCACTGGCATCAATCACCGCTTTGGCACGGTGGATGGCGATGTTTCCAGTGGCATCCATGGTGCGGATCACGAATGGATGCCCAACCCGGCCGTGGCTGCGAACCTTGTCCAGTCCTTCGCGGGTGACGGCAATCACTCGATGGCTCAGCCGAAGAGAATCAGCCACCGACTCAATCGAAGCGAGCGGTTCCAAATACGCTTCGGTGATTTCAAGTCCGGTAGGAAGATGCTCTGCTTCGGGCTCGTTCCATCCGGCCTTCTCGAGAAGACGCCGCGAAGCGGAGTCGATATTGTAACGCCATGGGGAAAACATTCTGATATGCGCCCATTTCCTGACCGTGTGTCCAACGGATTGGCCGGCTTCCAGAATCAACGGCTGCTCGCCACGCTCAATGAGATGGGCGGCCGCGGCGAGCCCCACGGGGCCGGCTCCGATGACCGCCACAGGAAGATTTTCTTGAGGTGTTTTCATACACGTAGAGAGACGGGATGAGGGGGAAAGAGACGCGCATTATTTCTGGAGGAGGGTTGCTTTGTAACCCGAGACGTCGATGGCCGCCATCAGCTTGGTGCTGTCGGTCTTTTCCGGAGCATACCAAACGGTGAGGGTGCCGGACTTTAGATCCGCCTCCGCCCGTTCATAGCCGTCGACTGGCTTCAGCGCATGGAGCACCAATCCAACGCAGCATTCCTGATCGAAGCCTTCCAATTGGAAAACGCTCTTGGTGAGCCGGCTTGCGGCCCCAGACGGCGCCTCTATTGGTTTCGATGAGGAGACACCCGGAACGAGATGCGGCCAGAAAAGCAAAAGCGCGGTCAAAAGCGCTGTTGCTGAGGTCAAGAGACGGATGCCGCCAATTTGTAGCAGGTAGCTTTTCCCTTCGTCGCCATCTCCGGCTCCGTTGCAGTTGCAGGATCTTCGTTTCCGGAATGCGAGGAAGAGACCGGCACCGAGCGTTAATACGCTGGTGGAAATAAGATAGGGCTTCAACAACGACAGCGTGGAGAGAGAGCTGGCGCTGATGCCCATCATTCCTGCCATGGCAAGTAGCGGACCGACACAGCAGGTAGAGGCGAGAATAGCCGGGAGTAGGCCGCCCGCAGTCAGAAAAGAAGTGCGCCAAGGGAATTTCATGGTGTCAGGCTCTTGGGTTTGCCGCAGCCACAACCGGGGTTCGCGAGTGTTTCATCACGGGTTCTCTTCGTGGTCTCCCGCCTTTTCACCTCCAATACGGTTCCATACCGATCCGTCTCGATGTGGCAGCATTTTTCAACCGCAGCGCGGACTTCCTGACGCGCACGTTGGACCCGCGACTTCGCCCCCGAAAGAGAGATCCCCTCTTTCCCGGCGAGTTCGGCTTGCGTGTGTCCCTCATAGTCCGTGTAGCGCAGGGCGTTGCGGTAAATGTCCGGCAGCGCCTCCACCACGCCCCGAACGTAGGCGGAGAGCATTTCACGAAGAACCGCCTCTTCCTCGGCGATGTATCCACACGGATCTTCATTGTCGGGCAGGTCATCGGCGCAGGAGTCCATCGATTTCGCCCGTCGGAAATGATCGGCGATGGTATTGCGGGCGATCTGGAACAACCATGATTCCAGTCTTTCCTGATCCTTCAGGCCCGCGACCTTCGTTACCCCCCGGAGAAGGATTTCCTGGGTAAGATCCTCGGCAAGGTGCCGGTCCCGGACCCTGGATTGCACGAATCGCAGCAGGGAATTACGCAGTTCACTGCTGGAGAGCCGATCAATGTCGATGGAGAAGGCGGAATTTGGGCTCATACATGGAAGACGGCTATTTTCTGAAAAGGATGCAGGAATTCGACTTCGATCGAAAGCAGACCCGTTTCGGCGGCAAAATCCCGCAGGATCGAATCAATTATCTACGTGACGAATATTTCCGTTGCAATACCGGGTTTCTGCAATACGATATTTCTCGTTATGAGAAACATCGTTAGTTTCGCGAAGGCCTTGGGCGATACCACGAGGTGGCGCATTGTCCGCATGGTGATGGATGAACCGCTCTGTGTGTGTGAGCTCGCGGATATCCTCGACATGCCGCAGTCCTCGGTTTCCAGCCACGTCCAGATCATCCGCAAGGCTGGTCTTCTGGAGAGTGAAAAGTGCGAAAAGTGGACTTATTTCCGCGTTGAAGCGAAATACCTCAAGGTCATTCAAGCGATGGAGAACCTCTTCTCCGCAGCCGGCGGCGATGAATGGAATGACGACCAAGCCAAGATGGCAAAACGGCTGGAAGAGCGGGTCGGCAGCTGCTGTCCCGGCCCGAAAAAGCTGACGGGCCGCAAGCGGGCGACTTCCCAACGAAACTCGGTGAAATGAATCTTTCCCAACTCAAGTCCCTCCTTGCCACCAATTCGGGCAGCTCTTTCCGGATCCGACTCCCGGACGGACTGGCGGTGCCTGTTTCTTTCCATGTAACCGAAGTGGGGCGCGTCCAGAAGACCTTTCTCGATTGCGGCGGCAAACTCCGCGAGTCGATCGCGTGCCAGCTTCAGGTCTGGGTTGGATCCGATTACGACCACCGGCTTGAGACCGGTAAAATGGCCGCAATTCTCGACAAGGCCAAGGACTACCTTCCTGACGAAGCCATCCCGGTGGAGGTGGAGTATGAGGATACGGTAATTTCCCAATACACGATCGAGGGACATGAGGTGTCGGATGATGCCGTGGTGTTGATCCTCGCCCATAAACACACCGAATGCCTTGCGCCGGAACTGTGCGGCCTGCCGCCGCTTCCCGGAGCGGGGAAAGCCAAAGCTCCCGCCGTCTCCTGCTGTGGCCCGAAGGGCTGCTGTTAGAGGACCATGCGGTTTGACGAACAACCATTCCTCGCGACCCATATGCTGCACTTCAACCCTGACGTCGCCTGCTGTGAAGATCCAGCCGCGGGAGACTTGTTTCCAGACTTATTAAATCTCGCCCCTAACCGTGAAAATCGCGGTCGCGTCGCTGTGGTGATTGTCAAATCCTATGGGATCGGGGCGGCAAAACCGGTGATCCGGATTGATAAAGAGGCATGGAGCAAATGTTTCGCACACTCTAACTTCGACTCCAATTACCGCTTAAGCATGGCACAGCTAGGCCTTCAACAAGCTCTATTTTGATATGAACACCGTCTCCAATAAGATGTCGTTTCTGGATCGTTACCTAACGGTATGGATTTTCGCGGCCATGGGGATCGGGGTACTGCTGGGGAATTTCATCATCAAGGATCCTTCGGCGTTCTTCGCGCCGATGACGGTGGGCACCACCAACATGCCAATCGCCTTCGGCCTGATCCTGATGATGTATCCACCGTTGGCAAAGGTGAGGTACAAGGAGTTGCCCAAGGTTTTCGCCAATTTCCGCATCCTGGGCCTTTCGCTTTTCCAGAATTGGATCGTCGGACCGCTGCTGATGTGGGTGCTGGCGGTGACGTTTTTACACGACCAGCCGGAATACATGGTCGGTCTGATTCTGGTGGGCTTGGCGCGATGCATCGCAATGGTGCTGGTCTGGAATGATCTGGCCAAAGGTAACAGTGAGTATGCCGCTGGTTTGGTTGCCCTGAACAGCATCGTTCAAGTGCTATTTTACGGTGCCTATGCGTGGCTGTTCGTGACAGTGCTGCCTCAGGCGATCGGTTTGAATGGCGCCGTGGTAAATATTTCGGTGCGCGAGATTTTCGTCAGCGTGATGATCTATCTTGGAATCCCGTTCGTCGCGGGCTTCCTCACCCGGATGTTGTTGGAGAAGCGGGAGGAGGAATGGTACGAAACCGTGTTCCTCCCGCGCATTTCACCACTCACCTTGATCGCGCTGTTGTTCACGATCGTGATCATGTTCACCTACAAAGGCGGGGAGATCGTCCGCATGCCTCTGGATGTCGGCCGGATCGCGGTGCCGCTGGTAATTTACTTCGTTGTGATGTTTCTGGTGAGTTTCGTGATGTCCGCCAAGCTCGGAGCGGACTATCCGCGCTCGGCGAGCGTGGCCTTCACGTCCGCGGGCAACAATTTTGAACTCGCGATCGCCGTGGCGATCTCTGTCTTCGGGCTAGAGTCCGGAGTCGCGTTTGCCGCCGTGGTAGGGCCGCTAATCGAAGTGCCAACTCTTATCGGCCTCGTCCACGTTTCGTTCTGGCTGCGCCGCAAGTTCTTCCCCGAACCAGCCTCTCCCACTCACTGACACCATGACCACCATCCTCATCCTTTGTACTGGAAATTCATGCCGCAGCCAGATGGCTGAGGGCTTCTTGCGCTCCTTCGCGGGGAATGAATTCGAAATCCAAAGCGCGGGCTCGCACCCTTCCGGCTATGTGCATCCGCTGGCCATTAGGGCAATGGGCGAGGTCGGCGTTGATCTGGCCGGCTATCGTTCGAAGCATCTCAACGAGTTCCTGGACCGTGAGATTCACAGCGTGATTTCGGTCTGCGGAAACGCTGATCAAGCGTGCCCGATTTTCCCCGGTCGGATGCACCGCCATCACTTTCCGTTCGATGATCCTGCCAATGCCGTCGGGAATGACGACGAGCTGATGATCGTCTTCCGGCGCGTCCGGGACGAGATCCGAATGATATTCGAAGCTTACGCAGCGGGCCTTCGGGATGCTTCCTGAATTTCTCTACTACAGTACAATATGGCAACACGCATCGGCATCAATGGATTCGGACGGATGGGCCGGTTGGCTTTCCGGGCCGGCTGGGACTTCCCCGAATTGGAATTCGTCCACGTCAACGAAACGGGCGGCGACGGCACCACCTCGGCCCATCTTCTCTACTTCGACTCGGTTCATGGTCGATGGAATCGCGAAACCGCAGGAGAAGCTGATCACTTCACCGTCGAAGGACAAAGAATTGGCCACACCAGCCACAAGGATTTCTCGCATGTGCCATGGGCCGATCTCGGCATCGACATCGTGCTCGAAGCCAGCGGGAAGTTCCGGACGCCGGAGCAACTGGAGGCCTATTTCAAGGCTGGGGTGAAAAAGGTCATCGTTGCCGCTCCGGTGAAGACGGGTGCGCTGAACATCGTGATGGGGGTCAATGACGACCTCTACGATCCTGCGCAGCACCACCTGCTGACAGCCGCCTCCTGCACGACCAACTGTCTGGCGCCGGTCGTAAAGGTCATTCATGAGAAGATCGGTATTCGTCATGGGATGATTACCACCATCCACGACATGACCAACACGCAGTCGATCCTAGACACCCCTCACAAGGACTTGCGGCGGGCCCGGGCGTCGAGCCAGTCGCTGATTCCCACCTCGACCGGCTCCGCCACGGCCATCGGGATGATTTTTCCGGAGCTGCTTGGAAAGCTCGATGGTGTAGCGGTCCGCGTCCCCTTGCTCAATGCCTCGCTCACCGACTGCGTGTTCGAAGTCTCGCGGGAAACCAGCATTGCCGAGGTGAACGGCCTGCTGCGGGAAGCGGCGGAAGGGCAACTCGCCGGCATCCTCGGCTACGAGGCGCGGCCGTTGGTCTCGGTCGATTACAAGGACGACCCGCGTTCGTCGATCATCGACGCGCTCTCGACCATGGTCACCAACGGAACCCAGGTGAAGATCCTCGCCTGGTATGACAACGAGTGGGGCTACGCCAGCCGCTATGCCGAACTCGCCCGTAAAGTCGCCAGTTCCCTTTGACCGCAATGAGCACCTCTTCCGGAACTCGGAACTATGCGATCGTTACGATGGCATACTGGGCGGACACCCTGGCCGACGGCGCGATCCGGATGCTGGTGCTATTCTATTTCTACCAACTCGGCTACAGCGCCTTTCAAGTCGCTTCGCTCTTTCTGTTCTACGAGTTCTTCGGCATCGCGACCAATTTTGCGGGCGGGGTGCTGGCGTCGCGCTTCGGACTGAAAAGCACGCTCTTCATGGGTCTCGGCACCCAGTTGCTGGCGCTCGGCATGCTCGCATTCATACCCGCTGCCGGGCTGACGGTCGTGTGGGTGATGGCCTCCCAGGCACTGTCTGGAATCGCCAAGGACCTGACAAAAATGAGCAGCAAGAGCGCGGTGAAGCTTGTCGCGGGCGACGCCGAAGGCCGCCTGTACCGCTGGGTTGCACTGCTCACTGGTAGCAAGAACGCCTTGAAGGGCGTCGGCTTCTTCATCGGCAGTTTGCTTCTCTCGCTGATCGGTTTTCAATCAGCTGTATTTGTGCTGATGGGTCTGGTCGGCCTCGCATTGATTGCCGCCGCACTGCTGATGCGGGGTGGACTGGGCGACGTGAAAAAGAAATCGAAGTTCAGCCATCTCTTTTCGAAGAACCGTGCGGTGAACATGCTTTCGGTCGCCCGGTTCTTCCTTTTCGGGGCGCGCGACGTGTGGTTCGTCGTCGCGTTGCCAGTCTTCCTTTCATCGGTGCTCGGCTGGAAATTCTGGCAAGCAGGCGGCTTCATGGCACTTTGGGTCATCGGCTACGGAGTTGTCCAGGCTGCGGCTCCTGTCATCCTGCGCGGAAAAGATCCCACCGGGAGAACCGCCACCCGTCTTGCCTTTGGCCTTGCCCTGATCCCGATTGCCATTGCGGGCGGGCTCTTTTTCGAATGGAACGCAACCACGGTCGTCGTGGCAGGTCTGATATTCTTCGGCATCGCCTTCGCGCTGAACTCCGCCGTCCATTCTTTCCTGATCCTTGACTACACCGATCACGACAAAGTCGCGATGAACGTCGGCATCTACTACATGGCTAATGCCTGCGGCCGCCTGGCTGGCACGGTGCTTTCGGGTTTATTGTATCAGCTCGGCCTGCACGAAGGGGGAGTGGCGGGACTCATCTGGTGCCTTGTTGCTTCGGCTGTCTTCCTTATTGCCGCTGGGACGATTTCGATGGGGCTTCCGTCACTGCGGCATCTCTCCGGGATGAAGCCGTAGCCGCCCGCTATTCCCGTGAGACCGTCCTGATCGCAACAACGAAAGTCATAAGAATCCGAATTTCCAACAATCCCACTGAGATGAATAAAGTGCTTTTCATTTGTGTTCACAATAGTGCTCGCAGCCAGATGGCGGAAGCTTATCTGAACCATCTGTGTCCAAACCACTACGTTGCGGAGAGTGCGGGCCTTGAACCCGGGCAGCTTAATCCGCTCGTGGTGAAAGTGATGGTGGAAGAAGGCATCGACATCTCCGGCAAGACAACGCAGAGCGCGTATGACCTGGCGAAGCAACGGAGATCTTTCGATCACGTGATCGCGGTCTGCGACAAAGCGAGCGGAGAGCGGTGTCCCGTTTTTCCAGGGCTCTCAAAACGTCATCAGTGGAATTTCCCTGACCCTTCGGCCGTGGCGGGCCCGGAAGAGGACCAACTTGCGCAGATCAGAATCATTAGGGACTCGATTCGCAGCCGGATCGAATCCTGGTGCAAGGAGGTGTGCAAGTCGGCCTGAAGCCCGTCACGAAACCTCGTGTCACGACGATGCCGTCCATTCCACAGAATGGTTGGACGTGGCATATTTGCTGCAAATAAATTCTTGACATTACGATTTTGTCACATTCGGAAACTGGCCCCGAGAGCTGATGGTGGCGACCATCCATCCATCAGCCTGAGTTGTCGGGCCCCCATCAACAACCATCCAAACCATATGAAAACACTGTCTCTTGTCCTAGCTGCGGGAATGCTCACTACAGCATTCGGCCAGTCACATCTTGATCCGGCCCTGCCAGCTTACAAGCCGGTAAGTGGCGTCTCCGGCACCGTGAATTCCATCGGGTCCGACACCTTGAACAATCTCATGACTCTCTGGGCCGAAGGTTTCAAAAAGGCCTATCCCAACGTCAACATTGCGATCGAAGGCAAGGGTTCGGCCACCGCGCCTCCGGCTTTGATCGAAGGAACCTCCCAGATCGGCCCGATGAGCCGCCCCATGAAGGCCGAGGAGATCGACTCGTTTGAAAAGAAGTTCGGATACAAGCCCACGGAAGTGAAAGTTGCGGTCGATGCCCTCGCGGTATTCGCCCACAAGGACAGTCCCATCAAAGGAATGTCGCTCCAGCAAGTCGATGCCGCGTTCTCAAAGACCCGCAAACTCGGGGGCGCTGATCTCACCGAATGGGGCCAACTGGGCGTCGATGAATGGAAAGGACGGGCGATTTCGCTCTATGGTCGGAATTCCGCCTCGGGTACTTATGGTTTCTTCCAGGAACACGCGCTCGGCAAGGGTGACTTCAAGGCTACGGTCAAGGAACAACCCGGCTCTTCCGCCGTGGTACAGGGCGTCGGCGGGGACCTCTATTCCCTCGGGTACTCCGGCATTGGATACAAGACCTCCGGCGTTCGGGCGGTTCCTCTCTCAGGTGACGACGGGAAATTCTTCGAAGCGACCTACGACAACGCGTTGAGCGGCGACTATCCGCTGGCCCGGTTTCTTCTCGTCTACGTGAACAAGAAGCCCGGTGCTCCGCTTGATCCTTTGACCCTCCAGTTCCTCACCTATGTCCTCTCCAAGGATGGTCAGATGGTTGTTGAGAAGGACGGCTATTACCCGATGCCTGCGGAATTGGCGAAAGAAGTCGTGGATTCCCTCGCGAAGTAAATCTTACCGGAACGGGATCCGGCAGCGGCATCGCGCCGGACCCCGTTCTTTCCTCCTCTCAAATGAGCCAGCCAGACCCATCGAGATTCCAAGTGTCACGCCGCATTCTTGTGGTGGACTTCCTGATGACCCACATCATCCGGATCGGCGGCATCGCGGTGGTGCTAGCCGTGCTGGGGATCTTCGCATTCATTTTCAGGGAGATTCTTCCGTTGTTCTCCAGCGCGAAGGTCCATCCGGAGGCTGTGATCAGCGCCCACGGGTCCGGGAAGCCGTTGGTCCTCGGAGTCGACGAGTGGGGTGAAATGCCTTTCCTTTATTATGGGAAGGACACACTGACCTTCATCCGGGAAAAAGATGGGACGCGCAATGAGGTGCCCCTGCCTGCTTTGCAGGGATTGGAAGTCACGGCCGTCGCTTATGATGCCGTGCACCGCCGGGTGGCGCTCGGCTTGGCGGATGGGAGAATCGGATCGTTCGTGGTCAACTACGAGTCCAAGTTCGACTCAGATGGGACGCGATCGATCGAACCGGTGGTTGAGCCGGAGCCGTGGTTTGCAATGCAAGCGGGAGAGGGCCCTGTATCCCGGGTTGCCTATGGGGAAGGTGGAAGCGGCAGGACCCTGATTGGAGTCCGAAGTGCGAACGGGCAGGATGTTTCCTCCGTGCTTCGATTGGGACAGAAAAAATCCCTCATCGGTGGTGGAAAGCTCAGCCTTCTGGGGGAAACGGAGATCACCTCGGAAGTTGGCCCCAAAGTGGTTTCGGTCCTAGCCTCACAAAACGGCTCTGCCGTCCTCATCGCGAGCGCTGACGGCGGTGTCAGTTATTTGAAAACCGACAGCACTGGTGTCTCGGTGCGCCAGAAGTTCTCCCCTTTCGGGAATTCCCCGCCTGACAGGATGGATTTTCTTTTTGGTGGAACATCGGTGGTGCTGACGGCTTCGTCAGGCGAGCAGGCAGTCTACAGTCTCTTTTCGACGGGTTCAGATGGAGAGAGACTCTTTGGCAAAACCAAACACTTTGATTCGGCGGGAACCGGAGAACCGGTCTTTGCAGCCAGCCAGCGAAACAAAACCTTTCTTGTTGGAGCCGGGCGTTCGATGGCGTTGAGGCACCTCACTTCAGGAGAGACTCGATGGGCTGGCGAAGCCTCGTTCGCGCCAACTCTCGCGACCATTGATGGCAAATCGGAACATTTTTTCATCGCGGGCCAAGCGGGAGAAATCCAGAGATTCGAAGTCAAGGATCCGCACCCCGAGTCAGGCTGGCGCGCGTTCTTCGGCAAGGTCTGGTATGAAGGAGGATCGGCCCCGGTCTATCAGTGGCAGTCAACGGGAGGAACGGACGATTTCGAGCCCAAGTTGTCACTCATTCCCCTCATCGTCGGATCGTTGAAAGGCACGCTATACGCGCTCCTGTTTTCGGTGCCGGTGGCACTTCTTGCCGCAGTGTTTTCAGCCAGCTTTCTGCCAGCGGAGATGAAGCGGGTGGTGAAGCCTGCCATGGAGATCATGGCCTCCCTTCCTTCCGTGGTGCTGGGGTTCCTGGCGGGCATCTGGCTCGCTCCTCTCATCGAGCAAAGGGTGCCTTCGATTTTCATGGTAATCATCGTTCTGCCGTTGACGGCAATCGCAGTCGGATGGTTCTGGAGCAGGCAGCCCATGAGAATCCGCCAGCGGTTTTCCGGAGGACGCGAATGGCTGGTGCTGATGCCGCTCCTTCTTGCGGTCGGGTATGGAGCATGGTCTTGCGGCCCTTTGATTGAAAAGCTGTTCTTCATTTATAAGGACCCGGCAACTAGCCGGGAAATCGCCGATTTTCGGCTCTGGTGGCCCCAGGCAACCGGCTCGACTTTCGACCAGAGGAACTCCTTGGTGGTCGGTTTCATGATGGGCTTCGCGGTGATTCCGGTGATTTTCACGATTGCAGAAGATGCCATCTCGAATGTTCCGAAGACGCTCTCCGCCGCTGCGGCCGCATTGGGTGCGAGCAGATGGCAGGTCGTGAGGACGGTGATCCTCCCGGTAGCATCCCCTGGAATCTTTTCGGCGCTCATGATCGGCTTCGGCCGGGCGGTCGGTGAAACCATGATCGTGGTGATGGCAACCGGCAACACGCCGGTGACCGAATGGAACATCTTCTCCGGGATGCGAACCCTTTCCGCGAATGTCGCCGTCGAGCTTCCCGAGGCGGCCCCCGGTTCAACCCACTACAGAACCCTCTTTCTGGGTGCCTTCGTTCTCTTCGTGCTCACGTTTACCCTCAATACGGTGGCGGAGGTCCTCCGGCAGCATTTGAGGGAGAAAAACAAACTCGCCTGATCCCAGATGGCCATCCGCTCCAATACATTTGCCACGACAGGACGCTCCCGCAAGGGCGAGCCATGGGTCTGGTTGACCGCATCCGGCCTGTCAATCGGTGTGGTCCTCACCGTCGCCCTGCTTCTTCTGATCATTTTCAAGGGGCTTTCATCGTTCTGGCCGGCACGGATCGACGTGTTGGAAATCAAGACCGGTGATAGCGTCGAGAAAGTCGCCGGAATCATCACCCAGGCGCGGAGCCGCAAAGACGTGGATGGTTCCTTCCACAAAGAGATCCAGCTTTTCCGAGGCAACCGCAGCCTTACTCCGGAGCTTTTCCTGTTCATCGACGAGGCGAAGATCTCGTCCACCGAACGTCCGGCAGACATGTGCCTGATCGAACAACTTGAAGGTGGGAAGGCAATCGGCAGATTACGCAGCTTCACGGAAAGTGGAAACGCTCCCGTTGACGCCACAAGTCAGGAATTCCAAAAGGTGCTGAAAAATGCCCTGCGGGAGGGATCCCGGACACGCAAGCAACTTAGGAAGATCGAGAGGGATGAGATCGGAGAGGTGAACAAAGGGCTCGAGCAGCTCCGGATTCTGGAGAAGACGCAGCCGGGAGATTCCGGGACGGCATCCCGCCGGGCCGATTTAGAGGCACGGTATCTGACACTCGCCGCCGACGCACGTACACTGAGAGAGCGTTTATCGACACGTCATCTCGTCGTGGAGGCTGCCGATGGACGCACGATGGAGATTGCGACCGGCAACATCCTTCATGTCTTCGAGTCCAACCGGGCAGGGTTCTTCTCGCGGCTTTGGGAAACGCTGCATCGGATCTGGAATTTTCTCAGTGACGAGCCTCGGGAGGCGAACACCGAAGGAGGCGCGTTTCCGGCGATCTTTGGCACGGTCACGATGACGCTCGTCATGTGCCTATTCGTGACGCCATTCGGAGTGATCACGGCGATCTACCTGCGAGAGTATGCGAAACAGGGGTTCCTCGTCCGAGCCGTCCGGATATCCGTCAACAACCTCGCGGGGGTGCCTTCCATTGTTTTTGGCGTCTTCGGTCTGGCCTTCTTCGTGTATTTCCTCGGGGGCGAGATCGACAGCCTGTTCTTCCCGGATAAGGGAGCCGCAACCTACAAGACGGGTGGCATGCTCTGGGCTTCCCTGACGCTCGCCCTGATGACGGTGCCGGTGGTCATCGTGGCCACCGAAGAAGCCTTGGCCGCGGTGCCTCGCGGAGTTCGTGAAGCGGCCCTGGCTTGCGGGGCCTCCAAGTGGCAGGTGATCCAGCGGGTCGTGCTGCCGGCATCGCTCCCGGGCATCCTGACCGGAATCATCCTCGCGATGGCGCGAGGGGCAGGCGAGGTCGCCCCTTTGATGCTGGTCGGAGTGGTGAAACTCGCGCCGGAGCTGCCGATCGACGGATCGTTTCCCTTCGTCCACCCGGAGCGGAAGTTCATGCACCTTGGTTTTCATATCTATGACCTGGGATTCCAATCCCCGGACTCGGAGGCAGCCAAACCAATGGTGTTCGCCACGACCCTGCTTCTGATTGTCCTAGTGGTTGCGATGAATTTGACCGCCATCATTCTCCGGAACCGCATCAGGAAGCGCTACGCGGTTTCAAGTTTCTAACGCGATGACCATGATCCAAGAAATCACACCGAGGCCGGATTTCATCCGCGTGGATGACTTCAGCTTCTTCTATGGAGAAAAGAAAGTGCTTCACGGGGTGGACATGGCCATTCCGGAGCGGCAGGTCACCGCCTTCATCGGGCCATCGGGTTGCGGCAAATCGACTCTCCTGCGGAATCTCAACCGCATGAACGATCTCGTCGACGGGATCCGCCACGAGGGTGACATTCGCATCGGGGACCAGAGCCTCTATGACCCGAAGGTGGAAGTCATCTCGCTCCGCAAAAGGGTGGGAATGGTTTTCCAGAAGTACAACCCGTTCCCTAAATCGATCTATGAGAACGTCGCGTTCAGCCTGCGGGTCTCGGGTGGCGGCTCGAAGCGGAAACTCGACGAAGTGGTGGAAAGATCCCTTCGCTCCGCCGCTCTCTGGGACGAGGTGAAGGACCGCCTTCACCAAAGCGCGCTTGGACTATCGGGCGGCCAGCAACAGAGGCTGTGCATCGCCAGGGCCATCGCTAACGAACCGGAAATCCTTCTCATGGACGAGCCATGCGCGGCGCTTGATCCGAAGGCCACGCTCAGGATCGAGGAGCTGATCAGCACCCTGAGCGATCAATTCACGATCGTGATCGTGACCCACAACATGGAGCAAGCTTCGCGCTGCTCCGATCTGACCGCCTTTCTCTACATGGGCCAGCTCGTTGAATTCGCCCCTACACGCGAGGTGTTTGAGAACCCTCGCGATGAAAAGACCGAAGCTTACATTTCCGGAAAATTCAGTTGAATCCATGATGCCAGTTCCCTCCGAGATACCCGTGATCGAAGCAACCGATGTGGAATTCCGCTATGGTCACACCCCCGCGCTCAAGAACATTAATCTTCGTATCAACAAGGGCGATGTAATGGCTTTTATCGGGCCGTCGGGTTGCGGCAAATCCACGTTGCTGCGCTGCTTCAACCGGATGAATGACTTCGTGCCAGGTGCCCGGGTCACCAAGGGCACAATACACATCGCAGGTGAGGAGATTCATGGAGAGGATGTCGATCCCGTGGAGCTCCGCAACCGGGTGGGGATGGTCTTCCAGAAGTCCAATCCATTTCCGCGGAGTATCTACGAGAATGTGGCCTACGGACTGAGAATCCGGGGTGAACGGCGGAAGCCCGTCCTGGATGAAGCGGTGGAACGATCCCTCACGCTGGCCGCCCTTTGGGATGAAGTGAAGGGCCGGCTCCATGAGAGTGCGCACGCGCTTTCGGGGGGGCAGCAGCAGAGACTCTGCATCGCCCGATCGATCGCCATCAAGCCGGAGGTGCTGTTGATGGATGAGCCTTGTTCCGCACTGGACCCAGTGGCCACGGCGAAGGTGGAGGAACTGATCTCCTCTCTCAGGGACGAATTCACCATTGTCATCGTGACCCACAACATGCAGCAGGCGACCCGGGTTTCCAACCGGACGGCATTCTTCTACCTCGGCGAGCTCATTGAGGAAGGGAACACGGGAAAAATTTTCAAGAATCCGACACGCCACGAAACGGAAGAATACATCAGCGGAAGATTCGGTTAATCGAAATGTTTCTCTCATCTCCTACTCATGAATACTCGACACATTCTCCACGATTTTAACGATGCGATGGACCTCCTTCGGGAGGAGATCGTGAAAATGGGTGCACAAACCCGGAGCAATTTGGACCGGGCTGTGGAAGGTCTTGTCGGCGGTGATCTGGAGCTGTGCAAGCTGGTCATCGCCGATGACAATGAGGTGGATGACGCTCAGGTTCGTATCGATGGAATTTCCATTGAGATCCTGTTGAAATTTCATCCCGTCGCCACCGATCTCCGTTTTGTCCTCAGTGCCATGAAAGTGGCCAGCAATCTTGAGCGGATTTCTGATCATGCCGTAAATATTGCTAAGAGGGGGAGAAAAATCCTCGGTATCGGAGCGGCGGCGCCAGATCCGGATCTGGGAAATTTCCGGCGGCTTTACATGCTGGCCGCTTCTGAGTTGGCTGATGCCTTGGTGTCGCTGCTGGATTCGGATGCAAGTCTTGGCGAATCATTGCAAGCCAAAGACAAGGAGCTTGACCGTCTGTATAAGGAAATAGTTGCCGGGTACAGTGCGAACCTTGCCAGCGGTGGAGCGCGCACGGACATCTATCTTCATCTGATTTTCGCCTGCAGATCGTTGGAGCGGATCGGGGATCTCTCCCAGAACATCGGAGAAGACGCCGTCTATCTAGGGAAAGCAAAAGACATCAGGCACAGACGGGACGAAATTTGACCACGCTCTGCACCCATGAAAAGTAGCATTCTATTTATCTGTTACCACAATAGCGCGAGAAGCCAAATGGCTGCCGCTCTCGTGAACCGCTTGTGTTCAGAATTCTTTACCGCCGAAAGCGCTGGAATCACGCCAGGGGAAATTCATCCGCTGGCGGTTCAGGTGATGAACGAAATCGGGATCGATATCGCGTCAAACAAGACACAGGCTGTTTTTGATGTTTTCAAGACCGGAAAGGTATTCGTAAAAGCGATTTCACTATGCCCCGAAACTGTTGAAGAGCGCTGTCCGATCGTCGTCCGATCATTCGAGAGGTTGCATTGGCCGTTTGATGATCCTGCAGCTCTTTCCGGCACTGACGAAGAACGAGTACGTGGATTCCGGACGGTCCGGGATTCGATTCGCTCCAAGATCGAGGAGTGGTGTATGGCGACCTGCCGGTCTACTTAAATAAAGGCAGAACCCGAAATTTTAGATCGGATTTGCTCCGCAATACACTACAGCGTGTTCGTGAAGTTGATGATCAAAATGAGATTCTCGCCCCGGCATGCCAGATCCAAGAGTCGACATCAGCTCCGCCACCGGAGTCATCTTTCATGTCGGAGTATTCGACCCCTCCCGTCAGGACGAGCCGGTTTTGATTGATGTGCCAGTTCGTGCCGAGATAGAATGAGTGAAACTCGTCGCCAATGACGAAGGGGGTATCGTCGAAGTAGGGATCGGACGAAGCTCCCAAGGATGTGACGAGGGCTCCGGGATCGTCCGAATCCGCGAACTGGTATCTTCCCACGATCTTCAGGCGTCCCGGAATCGCCCAGTAGTAGGGGCTGAAATTCATGCCCCATACCGTGGTATCTCCGCGACCCCACATAAAATCCCCTGTGAAGCCGTAGGTTGGCGACTCGAGGGTGACTCCTGCGGAAACCAGGTGGCGGAATGTCGGATTCGAACCGACCCGTTGGCTTCCGTTGGCGGAACGCCGGTCCTTCACGTCGAATCGGGGAACCGAGCTGGAGCCGTCCGGATCGAGGTTGTGAATGTAATCGAGATGCCAGCGGGTGCGGGTCGGTTGATTTCCCGACATCCGGCTGACGGTCCTTGAAATGTTGAGATTCAGGAAACCCGGTCCTTCGACGGAAGGAATATAGGGATCGGATTCATTGGAAAACCAACCGAGACCGAAGTCCCATTCGCCACGCTTGTGACTCACCGCTGCGCCGATCGTGCTTGCGGGAGCGAGCAGGTTCGAAAGGAGGGTCCGATCGGGATAGGGAAGAAGCTCGTCGGGGGTGCGGTATTCCGTTCCGAACGAAGGGCGGAATTTTCCATAGGTGACCGAAATGTCCGGTCTGATTTCGGTGGTTCCGCTGAGGCGTTCGATGCCGTGGTAATCCGAATCACCTGTGAACTCGCCCGTCACTTCGATGTCGGTGTTCCGGAAAACCCTCATGCGGGCGCCAAGCCGCGCGCGCCGGGTACGGGTGCTGTCGAGATTGCGATCGTTGTCATCGCCGTTGATTTTCCCCCACGCGCCCTGCCATTCGAGTAGACCGGACAAGGCGACTTTCTGGACATAGGGGTTGTCGGGATTCGAATAGAGGATCGTCCGCTGCCAGAATGGATCCAGCGGCCCGGGAGGCCATTGCTGTTCGGGGTAGGTGATCCGTTCGTTCTCCTTTGCGGCGGTTGTGGAACCTTCAGGTGTCGATGGCAGTTCCACCGTCGCCGGATCGGTTCTGCCTTCGAGGACGTCAAGCGCTTCATTGGCTTTCGCCAAAGGCAGCAGCAGGACGCCGAGAACGAGGATCTTCGGGGGAGGAGGCGTCATTGTCATTGGAGTTTTTTCTTCACAGGCTCGGCCGCGGCTTCCGCCCTTTCGGTCGCCTCCCGTTCTTTCCTCTGCGAGTCACGGTCGGCTGCCCTTTTCACCCGGCTCACATATTGTTCGAGGCTGGATTTGTCCCCGCTCTTCAACGCGAGGGATTTTTCGAGATATGGCAGACCTTCGGCATATTGCTTCTCGCGGACGAGAAGCTGGCCGAGTCCCAGATTGGCCTGATAGGCGACGTTTTCCTTCTCGAGCGCGAGTTTGAAATGAATCTTCGCTTCGCCGAGTTCCGTGGTCCGTTTTGCGTCGTCCTGTTCGTCTTTGGCCTTCTGGTCGTGGAAACGGGCTAGTTCGAGCAGGATCTCACCGTTGCCGGGATCCCTGGAAAACAGGTCGCGGAGGAGGATTCCGAGTTGGTCGGTTTCTCCAGCACTCTGGGCGATGCGCACTTTGACCAGATCGAGATCGAGCTTCTCCTTGTCCGTCAGGCTTCCTTTTTCGGAGATCCTGCGGGCGAACTCCGCGGCTTTGTCAGGGAAACCATAGTCGTTGAGAATCCGGGCGGACTTGAGGGCTCTCGCGACGTCGAGTTTGGGAGCCTTGTCCAAGGCTTCGAGATAAGCGAACAGGGCGAGCTGGGCTTCACCCTGATCCATGTAGATGTTACCGAGCAGATTGAGATCATTTTCGGTCGCATGGCCCTTCAGCCGGAGAACCTCCAGATTCACCGCCGCGTCGATCTTCTTGTCCTGGCTGAGCAGGGCGTTCGCCTGTTGGAGCCAGAGCTGCCGGTCCTCCGGATACTCGTTGATCAGGGTGCCGAGCATGCTGGATGCCTCCGCATGACGTTCCTGTGCGAGCAGGGACTGGGTGAGTCCGAGTTTCCAGTCGCGGTTCTTCGGATCGAGGAGATAGGCCTGCCGATAGGCGTTTTCGGCGGCGATCGCGTTTTTCTGCTGAAGATAGCAATAGCCGAGCAGTCCGTAGGTGCGCGCTCCGGTTTCACCGAGCTCGATGGCTTTCTGCATCATCGGAACCGCTTCCTCGATCTGGTTCCGGGAAACGTAGAGATAACCGAGGTTCGTATGGGCCCGGCGGAACCGAGGGAAGCGGCGGATGGCTTCGAGGAAAGCCCGTCGTGCCTCATCAGGACGATCCGCCGAAAAGTACATGTTCCCGAGTACGAACACCATTGCGGCACTGATCTGTCCCGGTTGTTTCTTGGGATCCGAGGGTGTCTCCGTCTCCTTGATGAAGGCGACGATTTCCTTTTCAGCCGCGACAAACTGGTTCTTCTCGAAAAGATCCCGGACGGTGGCGAGCACGGCCTGTTCCTCCGCGGAAACCTTCGGCTCCACGTCGGACAGGAAGCCGTAGCTGCCGATGAATTCCCGCGTGAAGGTGGGGTCCCGGTAAAGATTCGGGGGCGCGACGATCTTGTCCGCCGTGGCAAACGGTGCGGACGCTACGATGAAGAGGATGGGGAGCGGTGGACGCATCAGTTTTTTTTGACTTCGAAAGTGAAAGGAACGGTGCAGCTGGCACGGGTTGGCCGGCCGCCTTTGGTCGCAGGTTTGAATTTCCATTTGGTGACAGCCGCGATGGCTGCCTTGTCGAGATCCGGATGTCCGGTGGATTGCCGGATACTCGTGGAGACGACCTGACCTTTTTCGTCGACAACGCAAACGACGATCACCCGTCCGCCAATGCCCTTGCTGAGAAGCGAACTCGGGTAATTGGGTTGGAGTTTGCTGACAGGGGTGGGTGGAGAGTCCATTCCGTCCATCATGCTTTCGCTCCCGTCTCCGCCGCCACCTCTGCGGGAGAACCGGGGAATACTGACGGTGAAGGCACCACCGGGACCGCTTCCGAGATCGCCCGCGTCGATGCCAAGGTCGATGTCGGTGGTCGGTTCACCGGAGAGATCCGGTGTATCCGCGTTGGAGATTTCGGGGGCATCATCCATGGATTCCTCCGGTTCGGAAAGGTCTTCCTCCTGAACAGGCGGAGGGGGGGGCGGAGGGGGGGGCGGAAGGGATAGATCGACGATGACGATCTCCTCTTCTTCCTCTTCGGGGCCGCCGGCGTTGAACAGGAACGAAGCCGCACCTCCGGCGAGAACCAGCAGGAGAAGTCCGCCAACAAGCAACCGCTGGCGTCCTTTGGACGGAGGTTTTGGATCCGGAGGGGGCATCGCGCCTATTTCGGTTTTTGCGTCGCCAGACCGATCTTGTCGATTCCGAGTCGGCCGAGAACATCCAGAACACCCATCACCGCTTTATATTGGGAGGCCATGTCACCTCGGACGATCACCGGAATATCCGGAGTGGTCGATTTCATCGCGGTGAGCTTGCTTTCCAATTCGTCAAGCGTGACGGGAGTCGTGTTGAGCTGGACCTTTCCTTCCGCATCCACGGTGATCGCCTGGATCTTGGGAACGCTGAGGTTCTTTGCAGCCTTGTCGCTGGCTTTCGGAAGTTCGACCTTCATACCCTTCACTCCGGCCGCGGTCATCACGATGAAAATGAGGAGGAGGACCAGGTAAAGGTCCACCATGGGAGTGACGTTGATATCATCGTAACTTTTGTCGTCTGCTGAGGCCATGACCTTGCGGGGTTATTCGGACAGGGTTGGGCTGTTTTCCGTCGGGACCTTGTTGTCGGCCCCCTGGTAGAACTCGGCCATCTTGGTCACGAATTCATCGATGAAAACCTGCATTTCACCGCCGATGTTCTTGATGCGGCCGTTCAGGTAGGAGTAGACGAACAGAGCCGGGATGGCGACGACCAGACCGGCCACGGTGGCGAGGAGGGCCGAAGCGATGCCCGGAGCGATAGCGTTGACGTCAACCTCCCCGACCTTGGAAATGATGGCGAACGTGATCATGACGCCGACGACCGTTCCTAGCAGTCCGACATACGGGCCGCCGGCAATGCTGATCGTGAGATAGATCAGGCCGTTGGTGAGTTTGTGATTCGCCCTTACAAGGCCCGCGTCGAGAGCGGCGCGAATGGCTTGGATCGAGCGGCCGGAAAGTCCCTTCTTGTGGATGCGGTCCTGTTCGAGCCGGTGACGGATTTCTTCGGAACCGATGTGATATATTTCATAGAGAGGGGATTTCTCGACGATCTTCTGGATTGCCGGATCGGCTTTCCCTCCGAAACTTTTCACGCTGCCTGTGTCGCCGTGATCGATGGCGGTGAGATCGGAAGTAAGCCGATACCACTGGCGGAGAAATTCACTGGTGCTTTTCTCAATGGTGTTCAGGTAGACGAACTTCCGGATCGCTACCGTCCAACCGACGACGATCATGAGGATACAGACACCGATCGCGATCCAACCGTCGAACATCATGTTCTTGGCGATGTCACCGAAAAGCATGACGTGCTCCATGGCGTTGCTGTGGGAGCCTCGGCTTTTGACGGCTTCCTCGATGGCCCGGCCGCCGGTGCCGTCAAGCGGGAGCGGGCCTTCACCGGAGTTGATCGCTTTCGCTATTCCGCCGTTCGAGTCCTTCACGGGTACGATAGCCGGGAATCCCGCTCCGGTTTCGGAAAGCGTGGAGATTCCTTCGAAAGATCCATCCGCGGATCGGAAGAACACCGAAGGACCGAGCAAGAGCAGGGTTCCTTCCATCGCCCGGCCCGCACGACCGAGCGCTTTGCCGTCGAAGCGCATGCCGCCCGCGAGTCCGTTGAGGCGTTGCAGTCCGATTTCCAGAATCTCGCCGCGTTCGGAGATCTCCTGCTTCGGATTGTCCGCCGAGGCCGTCGCTTTCCGGTCATGACCTTCGATGCGGGCTTTGTAGAGTTGTGATTCGGCGGGATGGAGGCGTGTGACGATCGCCTTGGCGTATTGGTTCAGGACGCCGGAAGCATATGTGAAATCGGCTTTCCTTGTGTCGATCTCACGATCGAGGCTGCGTGCCTTCGATGTGCGGAGTTCTTCCTCCCGCTCCAGCGTGCGGAGTTCCTTGGCAAGCGTGAGCGCTTCGTCATCGAGACGGTTGACTTCGCGGTAGAGTGCGAGCCGGAGATCCGAATACTCCTTGCGGGTCGTCTGAAGTTCGGAAGCCGCCTTGCGGATGCTCTCGCGTGCGGTCTCAACAGGGGTGGCGGCCGAAAGGAGCGGCGGACAAAGCAGCGAAGCTGCGACGGTAAGATTGCGGAACATCATGGTTTGGGAAAGGGGAGGGGTGTGAATGTCGCGTCCTTTTCGCTGAGGGCTGAGGAAGCGAGGGACTTGATGGCGGGGGCGAGGCTGGCTTGTTCGGAAAATTTCCAACCGTCTTTCTCCGGATGGCCGATCTCGGCGAAACTCCCGTCCTCATTCACGGCATAGGCGGCGGACAAACCGAAATAGACCACGTCCATGCGGAATTCGCGGCCTTGGGAGTCCTTGTGGAGTTCGGTGTGGACATGGACTCCCTGCTGGAATTTCTCCACATCCGCAAGAAGTTCGGTCGCGGCGAAAAGCCTCTTCGAAACATCTTCGCCCCGGCGATCCTGCGGAAGTTGCAGTCCGGTTCTGGCGCTTTCGACACCAATCGCGACCTTGGGTTGTTTCAGGAGACCTTCCGGATAGAGGGATGCCTGGGCGACGATTCCTTCTTCAAGTTGCCGAACCCGCGCCGCGAGTTCGTTCTGAGCCTCGATGTAGCGATCCCGTTCGGCGATCTTGTCGAGCGATTCCTTGTCACCTCCTTCCTTGCGGACGCGAGCCCGTGCGATTTGTTCGCGAAGATCCTCGATTTCCTTCTCAAGTCCCTCCCTGTAGCCTTTGAGAACTTCTTGGTCCTTTTCCCACGCGTTTTCCTCCGACTGGATGCTGCGCATGGTTTCAATCCACTCGCGCACGTTGGCGCGGAGTTCATCTGGACCGGTGGGAGGGGCGACTTCCTGGGCTGCCAGAGGCAGGGAAACGAGAAGAAGTCCTGAAATGGTGTGGAGGAAACTCATGACGTGAGGCGGAGATCATGAAAATGGGGCCGCCGGTGTTTGCCGACGACCCCAAGGTGACAATTTTGTCAGAAGGAGCGTTGGTCACTGCGCGCCTTCGATCGAGATGCGGTAGAACTGTTTGTCACCGTCCTTCGGAACGGTAAGCAAAAGATTTCCGGCAGGTATCCAATCGTTACTCAGTGTTCCGGATTTGAACACCGGAACGCTGAGATTCACATTCGAGCCGCTGGCCTCAACGATCATGTTTCCTGCCGTGGCGAGTTCCTGAATCGAATCGGCAGTGTAGAGGCCGTCGAAGATCGTGGAAGGACTGCCATTGAAGACCGCAGGGTTGAAACCGAGGCTGGCGTTTGCAATTTCGACGGCATCCGAGATTCCGTCGCCGTCCGCATCGGCGAAGCTACCGCCGCCGGAGGAGGTTGGTTCGCCGAGTAGAGTGCCGCTGGTGCTGAATTTCGTCCAGCCCGCGGCCCAGTTTTCGGAACCGAAGGCACCGCGATAGTTCACCGAAACAGGTGCGCCGACCTGAAGGCTGGAACTCAGAAGTGGGGATCCAGTCGCCGGACGTGGATCGATTTCGATGAGATTGAACGAGGTGTCGCGGGAGTAGGCTCGGAACTTCGGATTCACGCCGCCGTTGGAGTTTCCGTTGATCGGAGCGCCGTTGGCGTCGAAGACGATGCCCGTGGCGAGGGCGGCGGTGTTGAGGAAGGTCAGGTTGCTCGCGTTCGTGCCGTTGTAGGCCCCGGCACCAAAGCGACCGATCGTGTTGTTGGCGAATTCGATTCCGGTGCCTTTGCCGTCGCTGGTCGCTTCGATGAAGTGTTCGCGGAAGTCGTCGAAGACGGAATTGTAGACTTTGCCTTTGAAGCGGTCGTCGAGGAAGATAGCGTTGTTGCCCTTGTCGTTGCCGTTGGACGGATTGCCGCCGCTGGTGATGTTGGTTCCGGCACCGATGAAGGTGGCGTTATAGATCACGGGGGCGGAGTTGTCGGAGTAGTCGCCGATGGTGCCAGTGACGCCGTCCCACTCACCGCCGTTGTCACGGCCGGAGGAGGTGCCGTCCTGGGCGAACGGAGCTTGGACGCAGAACCAGAACTGGTTCACGCCGGTGTAGCCCTGGTCTATGTCGAACGAGTCGTCCTGGTTGAAGACGAGGGCGATGTGGCTGGTGTTGACGGTCCCGCCGAAGAATTCGACGCCGTCATCGGCGTTGGCGTAGACCTCGATGTGGTTGATGGTGGTCCCGGATCCGACACCGCCAAGGGTGAGGCCGTTAATTTCGCTGCCGGTGGCGGCGTCGTAGACATATCCGCCATGGCGGATGGAGACGTAGGTGAGGATGCCGCTGTCGTCGTTGGCGGTGGTGCCGCCGTATTCGATGACATCGGCGCGTCCGTCGGCGTCAAGGTCGGTGGACGCGGCGGGTTGGAAACCTTCGATGCGGTCTTCGCCGATGTTGGTGGTGGAGTTGGAGTAGTTGGCGATCGGGGCGTTTCCGAGAATGACGACACCACCCCAGCGGCCGTAGGTCAAGGCCCCGGGCGTTTCAGCGATGAAGCCGTCGCCGTCGATGTCGGTTTGGGTTTCGGCTTCCAGTTCATCGGTGGTGGTGAAGATGATGGGATCCTGTGCGGTGCCCTGCGCATTGATTTTCGCACCGCGGGTGATGATGAGCGATCCGAATTTGTCGTCTGCCTTGGTTCCGGGGGTACCGTTGTCATCAAGGGTGGAGTAGATTTTGGTTCCCGGCTCGATGGTGAGCGTCGCGCCGTTGGTGACGAACACCTTGTCGGTGAGGATGTAGATGTTGTCCTTGGTCCAGGTGGTGTTGCCGGTGATGGCACGGACGTTGGTGCCGAACGGAGTCGTGTTCACCGTCTGTGTCGTGACGACATCGATCTGGGCGGCTTGAACAACGGAGGGAAGGGTGGCCGCGAGAGCGATAATGCTGAATTTGGTGATCTGGATTGGTTTCATGGCGTAATGGATGAGGTCGGGGAGCATTTCGTCCTCAGCTTTTCTACACGCCTTATCATCATCTCCCATAGAAAGGGGTGGAGGGAATTTGTGTGTCGATTTCGACGCGATTCAGAATGTCCCTTTGAACTCGATGGAATAAGAGCGTCCCGGGCTTCCGACGGAGTAAAGCATGCCATCGTAGTCGCCATCTCCTCGGTATTCGAGCTTGCTCTCCGTCCCGAGGAGATTCTTGAAACCCAGCAGGACGGTGCCATTGAGGATGCCGAGGTCGATTTTGCGGGAGACGACCAGATCCATCGTTAGCTGCGGTTTTTGCCAAACATCGTAGGCATTCGGATCGCTCCGGAGGATCGTCGGATACTCGTCGGTGAAATTGGTGGAAAGATAGGCGCTCCACGGTGAATCCACCGGTTCCCAGCCCAGGGTGACGTTCATGATCTGCCCGGGTTGGAACGGGAAGCGCGTTTCCAGATCCGTCGTGTTGATGCCCTGGTTCACCGTGTATTTCAACGTCGAAGCGATGAACGTGTAGTTGGCGTTGATCGAGAACGGCCCATCGCCTTTCCAGGTTCCCTCGAGCTCGAATCCATGGATCGATCCCGAATCGCCATTGATGTAGGTGTTGATGTTCTGGCCTTGGTCGACCCGTTGCACCACCACGATTGGATCTGACAGCTTCTTGCTGAAAACCGAAGCGGTCATCCGTAGTGATTCGCTGAAAACGTAATCGACCGACGCGTCGATGTTGTCGATCGTCGTTTCCCCGAGATCCGGATTCCCGCGGCGGAGGATGCCGGTGTCCTGCGCAATCGATTCGATCGGCAGGAACTCATGGAACGTCGGCCTCGCGACCGTGCGTGACCATGCGAAGTTGAGCCATGATTTTTCATCGAGGATGTCGATCGCTCCGATCAATGAGGGAATGAAAGCGGTGGTTGTGACTTCGCCAAAGCGTGCCGGGCTGTCGGGGAGCAGACTCGTCAACGGAAGAGGGGCGACCACATAACTTTTCGTCTCTTCCTCCCACCGCGCGCCGCCGCCGAACCGCCAGTTGTCGGCATAGAAAACGCCTGTCGCGTACAGTCCGGTGAGTGTCAGCTCGGAACCCACGTTGCGGACCTCGAGCCCTGAACCGTTAACGTAGTATGGAGCGTCCGGATTGACATAGTTTGCCCGGCCGCTCGTGTTGCCCGTTCCCGGAACGGGGCCGGCGCCTTCGCCGCCGTAGCCGTTGAAATAATCCGCGATCTTGTCCGGATTCGCGGCGAGGTATTCGCCGACCGAATTGAATCCCGATGGAAGCGGGCTTCCGTCCGGCAGGGTGGTCGATCCCAACGGCGAACCCGGGGAAAACGGATCGATGTCTGACGGCCACCAGCTCGGAGGATTGCGGGCGATCCACCGTTCCCAACTGGCGGTTTTCAAGAGATAGACCCGGCCCTGTTGTTCCCGGTCCTTGGTCAGTTTGTTTCCGCCGAAGGATATCTCGAATTTCGGGCCATCCTCCTTGTCGTCGGAAAAATAAATCGCCTGGGTGAGATCCGCCGACATCTCCAGGGCCTTTTCATCGATGGCCTGTGTTTCCCGGGACGAGTCCTGGCTGCCGTTGCCATCGTTGACGAAGGTCTGGTATTCGATGGTCGAGATCTGACCGAGGGAAGGATTGTAGATGATGCCCGGATCGTTTGCCGCGGCCGCGGCGATGGATGGATCGGAGAAGTCCAGGATGCCGTTCTGGAAAGTGGATGAGTGTGGGCGGGATTCTTTCGCCGATGATCGCGTCAGCGACCAGTTCAGCCTGGTTCCCCAGTCATTCTTGTGGGCTCCGCCAAGTTGCATCACCTCGGTGTCCCGGATGATCGGATCGATGGTCCAGAATTCCTTTTTGTAAACGGCCGATGCTCCGTAACGGGCAATGGTCGCGTCGTTGCGGGCGAGGGATCCATAGATGTCGGAACCATCGATCGTGAAGTTCGTACCGTGGGTAATCTCGTCCGAGGCGATGCGTTTTTTGAAGTAGGTAGCGGTGAACTCGTGATCCTCGCCGACCTTGTAACCGCCGCTCAGATAGACGGACCAATCAACCTCTCGGGCATAGCTTTCTTCAGTCCACGAACGGGCGGGAGAGGTGAAACGGTTCTCTTCCCCTTCCGGATTCACCGTGTCCTGGGTGGAATGCTGGAACGCGGCGACGAAACCCGCTTCGTTGCCGTTGTCGAATTTGAAGCGGTCGCCGTAGACCATCGACCAACTGTGGCCTTCCTCCGGATCGACTTCCTTCGGCATAAAGGATTGGGAGTTGTGAAGCTGGAGCTGGCCGGGAAGCGCCCCGTTCGCCAGCTCCTGCTGACGTTGGGCTTCGGCGATCTGTGCGGCGCGCTGTGCGGCGTTGGTAGTGTTGCCGGGAACCACGCGGTTGCCGCCGGTGTCGAAACTTTCGGGTTTGCCATCGGCGTTGAGATTCCACATCCAGGAATCCTTGATCGGCTCGTTCACGTCCCCCCAGAAACCCAGACCCCGGTCAGGATGGACGAGCATCCTGTCAGCAAGGTTTGAGTTCCATGTGATCTTGTATTTGAATTCGGCGATCCTTTCCTGGGGGATGCTGAGGGATTTGATGCGGATGGTTCCTCCTCCGAAGTCACCGGGCAGATTTGGGAAATAGGTCTTGCTGATGTCGATGCCTTGGATCGCGGTGGATGGGAAGATGTCGAGCTGAACCGCCTTGCGCGAAGGGTCTGCGGAAGAGATCCCGGCCCCGTTGAAAAGAGTGGTGACATACCGGTCCGCAAGACCGCGTACGACGGCGAACTTGCCTCCTACGATGTTCGCTCCGGAAATTTTCCCGACGGCACCGGCAGCGTCGCTGACACCGGTCTTGGTGAATTCGTCTTTGGAGAATCCGGAGGAAAGGGTCGATTCCACCGCGAGGTCGGTGAACAGGGCGGTGGTTCCGTCCCCCGTGTATTCGCCGACGATGGTTTCCTCCTCGAGGGTGAATTCCGCGATCGAATCGTCGACGGGTTTGGCGCGGAGTCCGAAGCGGACTGCCGCGGGGCGGCCCTCGATGGCCGTGGTGACGTTGGTTTCACCGGAGTAGCCGAGTTTGGAAACTTCGAGAGTGTAGGTGCCAGGCGGCAGGCCATCGAATCGGAATCTGCCCTCGACGTCTGTTTCCGCCGTGCGGCCGGTTCCCAGCAGATCGACAATGGCTCCGACGACGGGATTGAGGGAAACGGCGTCGGATACCTCGCCGTTGATCACACATTTGCCGGAGGCGAGGATAGGAAGCCCGAGGGTGGCAGGACCGGAGGGCATCACTCCGTCCGGAGGGAGCAGCGGCACATCGTTCACGTCCGGAATTTCTCCGGGCTTCCATGGCCCTGCGGGATTGATCGCATCGCCGGGACCGGGTTTTCGCAGATAATAAGGAATTCCGGATCCTGCCTCAGGCGGAAGTTGCAGGATTGAACGCCAATCGATCGGTCGAACGGGAGCCAATGGATGTCCGGATGCGGCGCCTGGAGGAAATCCAATGGCGACGATGAGTCCACAGGCGATGAGACCCTGACGGAGAGGGGAGATTTCGCCTTGGTTTCGTGAAACAGAAGACGGGAGGGGGCGGACGGTGGACTTGCGCGAGGCCATGACAAGCGGCTGCCGGAACAGTGTGGCCGATCAGCATTGATCGGCGTATTAAAGGCGAATGCATCGAGCAAAGAAGGGGGAGGCTGTGACGGAATTGTGACGGATTCATCGTGAGGTCGGCATGATGCCGGATTTTGCGGGTTATGTCTTTTGCGGGAACATCGCCAATATCCCTTTTATATGCGTAGCACTCTTCGGCTTTCCGGACCAGCATTCAGAACCGGAAAGCCGAGAGCCTGTGGGAGATCGCCCGCGAAGGATGAATGTGGATTCATGTGCCCACTTTAGCGGTCGAAGGACCCTCCATCAGGAGCAGCCGTTGGGGGATACCCTCCGGTCCGGCGCTTCCGCTTCTGGAGCCAGGTGGCGAAGGTCTGGTATTTGACTCCATGCCGGGCAGCGAACTCGGGGCCGCTCAAGCCGCTCGATCCATAGGCATCGAGCAGTGCCTCCCGTTGGGAGGCACTGGTCCTCATCCTGCCAATGGCGTCCATCCTGATCAGCTTCCCGGCGTCCTCTTTCGTTATCGTCATACCCACTATGTCTATGACGACAACGATACGGCTCCTGCAACAGGGTTCAGGAGCCGATCAAAATGCAGGGGGCGTGGCGCGGTGCGGTTCTCCGGGGCTACGACGGCTACCATGCCAGCCGGTGGTTCCCGCCACCCCGAAACCATCACCCTTATCCCGAACAACGCTTCTTTGACGCCAGAACTCAAGGTAAGAGCCCGGTGCGGTAGTCCGCCCGCCGGGATCTGTGCGGGGGGCTCGGGGCAACTGTACAGACCGGGCACATCCTTAACGGGTGTTCGGGCACATCGTTTACACTTCCGGCAGGAGGAAAACGATGCCCTGGCAACCCTGTGATGCGATGAAACTCAAACGTGACTTTGTTGAATTGGCCCTTCGGGACGGGATTGGCTTCAGACAGTTGTGCCGGAACTTCGGCATCAGTCCGCCGACCGGCTACAAGTGGCTCTCACGCTACCGTGAAATGGGCGTCGAGGGCCTCGCCGAGCAGTCGCGGGCCCGCCACCACCAGCCTCTCAGAACTCCGGAGCGGATCGAGCAGCTCATCCTCGATGCGCGCGGCCGGCATCCGGCATGGGGTGCCCGCAAGCTCAGGCGATGGCTCCGGAACAAGGGCCACGGGGATCTGCCCCAGCCCAGCACCATCACCGGCATCCTCCGCCGGCATGGACTGCTCGGCCCGCCGCCAAGACCGGAGGGGCCACGTTGGAAGCGCTTTGAGCGCAGCTCACCCAACGAGCTTTGGCAGATGGACTTCAAGGGGCCGGTCGAACTGGCCCGTGGCGGCCGTTGCCATCCGCTCACCCTCCTCGACGACCACAGCCGCTTCAACCTGCTGCTGGACGCCTGCGGAGGCGAGAGCGGGATGGTGGTCCAGCCGCGGCTCGAGAAGGTGTTCCGGACGTATGGCCTGCCGGATGCGATCCTCTGTGACAACGGCCGCCCGTGGGGTGACAGCCGGGGGTTCTTCACCACCTTTGAAGCGTGGCTGCTGAGAGTGGGGGTGGAGGTCCGCCACGGGCGTCCCTGTCATCCGCAGACGCAGGGCAAGGAGGAACGGTTCCACCGGACGCTCAACCAGGAGTTGCTGTCCCGGACGACGGCGTGGCGGGATCTGGCACATTGCCAGGAGCGCTTCGCGGAGTGGCGTGAGGGCTACAACCACGAACGTCCGCACGATGCGTTGGGAGGCGATGTCCCCGCGAGCCGGCACCGGGCCTCGCCGCGGGAGCTTGCGGAGAAACTGCGGGAGGCGGAGAGCTGGTATGAGCCGGGGGAGGAAGTCAGGATGGTGAAAAGCAAAGGGGAGATGACGTTCCGGAATGTGTTCTGGACGGTGGGGCGTGCGTTCGCGGGCCAGAAGGTGGTGATGCGGCCTGCGGGCGAGCGGAGATGGGAGGTGGTGTATTGCTGGAAGCGGATCGGGGTGTTGGATCTGGAGGCGATGGAGGGTAAATCGAAGGGCTGGTATGAGCCGCTGCGGGAGCGGTTTGACGGAGGTGGAGAGGAGGCGGAAGTGTAAAGGATGTGCCCGAACAGGTGTAAACGATGTGACCGGTCTTTACAGCAACCCGAGTCCCTACCGCGACCATTGTAACTTCGGCTATTGGCTATCTGCTGATACGCACTCGTCGGTCGTGAAGAACCAGAGTGGTTCACAGCAGACTCTGCGGGAGTGACCAAGCTTCTCAAGGCGTGGAGATGACGAGCTCTGAGGGTATTCTCAGCGGTATTGTCTGAACCTAATCGACCCCTAGAGGTGGTTCTTGTAATCATTAGCACGTTCATGAGGCCGCTGATCGCTTTTGATGCCGTTCTTAGGTGGTAGCTTCGTCTGCGAGAGAGAAATACGAGTCCCCAAATGGAGACCGAGCCTGCGCCTGGGGAATCCGGCGGTCGGCTGGTGGCGCGAGCGGCATCATCTCGGAAAGTTCGATAAACAAACCCGTTATTCTCTAGCCGTTTCGTTTGCTTTGCCGGATCAGAATATCGACATCTACACGCTGGTGGCGAATTCCCTCGGGATCGCCACCCCGGTAGAGATCGAAATTTGATGGCAGGAGGTGCATCTCACACTCCCGCTCTCGACAATGCGGATCCTAAACCTGAGGTAACACGGCCTCGATCGTCTGTATAAACGGCGGCCGTGATTGCTATGTTTGCATGGCGAAGAAGGCGAGAGGCGACGTATACGCCGGCTTTCTCGCAGACGATGGAACCAAACTCTTTCCGTAACGCATGGAGCGGGTTGCGTGTAGTAAGGCCCTTTCCTTTGAGCCATCGAATGAGCTCAATATGGGCGCGCTCTGCCCGGTAGTGATGACCGTCAGTATCAGATCTAGGCTCTACACCATCGACCACGAAGCGGCAGACGGAGGTCGACTTCCACTCCTTTAGGAGTTTTACGATCTCCCCGTCGATTGGGATGTCGCCCACTGAATTAGCTTTCGGTGCGAAGCAGTCGGTGGCCCTGATCACGATCTGGGATCGTTCGAAGTCTACTTCGGACCACTGCAGGCGATCGATTTCACCACGTCTGAGACCAGCACAGAGTCCTAGAACAAGGGATTTGAACGCTTCTCGTTTCCGGCTGGCCCTGAGGTCCGCTCGGATTTGATCGGCGAGAGTAGGCAGGGGAGCTGGGTCTTCTCCGCCTTGTTCTCGCCAGATGGCTTGAAATTCTTTTTCTGAAGTTGCCCCGGCCAACTCGCGTGACCCGGCGAGCAGGAGGACTTCAGGATTTTCGATTTCCGACCGATAGCGGGTCGGACGCTCTTTGGCCGTTCTCAATCCGATAAAAGGTACAGGTTCAGGCAAGATTAAGTGTGTCAGTCGATCCCGGATACGTTCAGCGAAGATTGCCTTCCCTGCACGGATGCAGGAGTTGGCGGTCTTCGTCGCAGACGCAAGTTTGGCTGGATTATTTCGGAACTGTGACAAGTAATTGCCGGTCCATGCCTGCACGGAGTCGGGCGCCAGTTGACTCAGTTGGATTCGTTCGACAGCTTCCTGCCAGGCTTTTGCGCCACCGTTCACGTAGTCAAATTTCTCGCTTTTGCCAATCGGGGCTGGCTTTACCAGATCCGCAGCAATTCTTCGAACCTTGGTGGCGTAGATCCTGAGAGTCTTCGGCGCGATTTCTCCGGTACCCGATACTTCAGCCAGATACTCGCCCAACGTGAGGAGGTTTCTAGCTTTTGGAACCTCTCCCCGGAACTCAGCCAAACCGCGCTCCCAACCGATGGCTTCAATTAGCTTTGAAAGAGCCATGGCAGATTTGGCTGCTTCACGTTGAGAGGTGTCGCGCAGGCTGACTCCACGTCGCTCCCCGTGTGCTTGGATTCTGACGGCGAAAGTGCCTGCCTCTTTGGTACTGCCTTTGCCGTCTCGATAGGCTGGCCGGTAAACACGGGCTTCCCAGTATCGACGGTCATTTTTGGAGAATTTGGGGAGATTTTTCTTTGCCATTTCTTTGCCACTTATTGCTGCGTTCAGAGCAGATCGCAAGTGATCATAGTGTTCAGAAAATAAAAAAATTCTTCAGAATGTGTTAGCTATGAGTGGTTTTGATCCGTTTTGAGATTTTGTGAATACTAAACAATGAGAGGACTCATAAGCCTTTGGTCGGCGGTTCAAATCCGCCCTCTGCTACCATCGTCCGCCCGGGAAAGCGCCGGAAACCGGCAGTCGCCATCGTGATCCGAGCCTGATCGGAGCGTGCTTTTCCTCTTCCTGAATGGTCTGGATGACGCTCCATCACTTTCTGCGCCGACGACCGAGGGCGGCGGCGGAACCGAAGATGACCAGCAGCGCGGAGGAGGACTCAGGAATGACCGCAACGACTTCACCCGTCGGAAGGATCATCGCGCCGTAGGTGCCGGTCTGGGAGACGCCGTTGATCTTCGGATCGATGAAGCTGATCTTTTCGACCTGGGACGCAAGGAGTCCCTGATCATTGCTTCCGAACACCACCCGGTTGTCCACGCCGTTGACACCACCCGTGCTCTGTCCGCTCCAGTTGAGGATGGCCAGGGTGCTGGACCATACCGAAGCGGAGGAGTTTGCGAAGAAAACGGCATTTCCAGCGGTGACGAGGTCGATCTGGTTGTTACCGGTGATGGTGAGGGTGCCGAGCGTTTCGGTGGCTCCCCGGGCGATGAAGGTGGCGTTGTTGAGGTCCAGGTTGGCGCTGTTGTTGATGACGTTGCTGGCCATCAGTTCCAAGGTGGCGGAGTTGACGGAGATCTGCGTGCTGGAGTTGATGCCGCCGGCACCGATCTGGAGCCTGCCGCCGTTGACGGTGGTGGCACCGGTGTAGGTGTTCGTGCCATTCAGCGTGAGCGTGCCCGCGCCGGTTTTGTTGAGGCCTGCGGAGGATGACGCCCCGTTGGTGACGGAGACGTTCGCCCCGATGGTGAGGTTCGCCCCCCCACCGCCGATGTTGAATGTCCTGACAACCGGTCCGACGTCCGTGGCGGAGAGGTCCACCACGGTCCCGGTGGTCCCGGAAGTGGAGGTATCACGGATGATGGCCGATGCATGGGTTCCGGTGGTGGTGACATCCCCGTCCAGCGAGATCTTGCTGCCGGCGTTCCCTCCGCGGAGGACGATGTTGTTGGTGGAATTGGTGCCCGCGAGGGTCAACCCTCCCGCGCCGACTTTCACCACGGACTGCGTGCTGACATTTCCATAGACGATAAAGCCATTTTCACTTCCGGCGTTATTCGCGGTGCCGGTGCCGGTGGTGCGGGACATGTCCTCCACCCTCAGGCTGCCAGCGGAGAAGCTGCTGCCGCTGGCCATGAAGGAAATCGCCCCATTGCCACCGGTGAACGAGGCGGCACCGGCAACGGTGAAGTTGGAGCCACCATTCAGGTTGAACACCCCGGTGCCGGAAACGGTCAGGGAGCCGACCGTCTCAATGAGAGTGCGTCCGCCGTTCACCGCTCCCGCCGCACTGGTGTTGAACCCTCCCGCAGTCACGGTAACCGCGGCGGTGTCCACGATCTGGTTGTCCGCGCCGAACCGCAGAAAGCCACCATTAATGAGGATATTGCCGCCGACGGCGTCCACGCCGGTTTTGTTCAATGTGAGAAGCCCGGTGCTGACGGTGGTGAGTCCGGTGTAGGTGTTGGCCTCCGTTCCGGAGAGGGTCAATGTGGAGGTGGCGCTGTCCTGGATGACTCCGGTCACGTTGTTCCCGATGACGGCGCTGATGGTGGTGGCGCCGGTTCCGGTACCCGAGTTGGTGATGGAGCCGGTGTTGTTGACGCTCCCGCCCGAGGTGTTCGAAAGGGTGATGCCGCCGGTGCTGTTCGCCTGGAGGACAAGATTCTGCCCGCCGGTGATGCCGCCGGTGAAGCTGAACATTCCGGTGCCGGTGGAGACCAGCGTGCGGTTGGTGGCGGTGAGAGCCAGGGAGGAGACGATCACAAAGGGCGAGGCCCCTGCTTGGGAAATGCCGGTCACATTAGGCCCCAGAATATCGATGGTCGTGATCCCCGATCCGGTGCCGACCGAGGTGACCGTGCCGGTGTTGTTCACGGCGGTTGTCATGAAACGCATCCCTCCGGCAGCAGGGCCCGTGGTTGAAAGCAGGAGGTTGTTCGTTCCGGTCACGCCGCCGCTGAAGGTGTTCTGCGAGCCGGTGTTGGGGCTGTTGATGGTGAGCTTTGCGGTGACACCCGATGTCAGCACGATGGGATTTACCACCACGTTGGTATTCGCCAGGTTGCTGACCAGCGTGGCGTCGAGATTGGTGGCGGCGTCTCCGATGGTGATGGTCCCCGCTCCGAAAGCGGCGGCGTTTGAATTTCCGAAAACCGATCCCGCCTTGATCCAGATCCCACCGGTAAAGGTGTTCGCGGCTGACAACCTGAGCTGCGAGGTCACGCTCTCCTGGATTACCCGGGTGACGTTTGTACCGATGACACCGCTGATGGTGGTGGTGCCCGTGCCGGAGCCGGAACTGGTGATCGTGCCGGCGTGGTTGACGCCGCCACTGATTGTCAGCGTCCTGGCGCCGTTGACGTTCAGGGCGAGATTGCCCGACCCGCTGATCGCACCGGATACGGTGAGGGTCTGGCCCGACGTGCCTGCCAGGGTCCACGCCTGGTTGCCGCCAAGGGCGATCTGGCTGGAGACCGTGTGATTGCCTGAAGCGGCGTCAACCGTCAGTCCGCCGCTGCCGATGGTGAGCAGGTTGCGCCCGCCGATGGTTTGGGCGCTGGTGGCGTCCGCGGTGAAGTTGAGGCTGCGGACGGAGAAATTCTGGTTGAGGGTGGTGGTGGGGTTGGCGCTGGTGGACGCTGCGAAGTACACATCGGTGGCGGCGTCCGGGAGGATGTTGGTCGAGCCGGTGCCGTCCGCGTTTTCCGCGAAGTTGGTCCTGCCGCCATTGATGGTGTTCCACTGGGAGCTTTCGATCCCCGTCCAGTAGGCCTTGCCGGTGGAACTGGTATTGGCCAGCGCGACGTTGAGCAGGATTTCGCTGGCGGTGTTGGAAAGGGTGAGGGAGGCCACCTTTCCAGCAGGGGAATTGGGGATGGCACCGACCTGGAGACCGGCGGCACCTGACATGGTGTCGAAGCCGATGAGCGAGTAGGTGCCCGCGCCGATCTCCGTGCCGGCGATCTGGCTGAAATTGAACACCGCCCCTCCGGCGTTGACCGTGAGGGCGTTGGTGATGATTTTGTCGGAGACGCCGGGGTTGCCGAGATCGAAGTTCAGGTTGCTGAAATTCGTGCCGGTACCGCCAACGGTGAGGGTGCCACCGGTGAGGGTGAGGGTGTTCACCGCTCCGTCAGCGAGAGACAGGGTGCCCCTGCTGCCGCTGGAGTTGATGGTGACGTTGGCGGCGGTGGTGCCGATGGTGTGGTTTCCCGCGATGTTGAGTGTCCCGCCATTGTTGACGGTGACGACGTTGCCGGCGGTGGAACCGCCGGCAAGGGTGAGGGTGGCGTTGCCGCCGACGGTGGTGGTGCCCGTGTAGGTGTTGTGTCCGGAAAGACGGATGGAGCCGCCGGTGATGGAAAGCGCCCGGGGGCCACCTGACTCACCGATGACACCGGAAATGGTTCCCGTGTTGGAGGTGCTGTTCGAACCGATGCTCGCATCCCCTTCCAACGTCACTCCACCGGAGATCCTCCCTCCGTCCACATCAAAGCGGATCACGCCCCGGCCGCCCGCGCCGGTACCGTTGATGGAGAAATTCTTGGTGAACTCGTCGGATGTGGCGAGGACGAGTGACACATCCGTCCCTACGGTGATGTTGCCCAAGTTGTTGAGCGACGCTCCGGTCATGGCTTCGACGAAAAGTCCGTTGGTCGAAGCGGATGAGAGCGTCAGATTTCCCGTCCAGGTGTTGCTTCCGTAGAGACGGAGCATGGCAAGGTTGCCGGCATCAGCAGTTGCGGAACGGATGATGCCGATATTATTCCCGGATAGGGCGCTGTGGATTTCGTGCCTACGATTTGTGTCCGAATTCGTTGCTCTCACGACCTCGATGATCGATCCCTCCGCCAAGGCGATCTCTCCGCCCGTGAGGATGTAGCCGAAGCCGGATGCGCTGGTGTTGAAGATCAGCCCCGAGGCATTCACGGTGCCGGACACGGTGACCGTCCGTGAGGTGGTGGTGGCAGGTCCGACACCCGCGCTGGTACCGAAGTGGGCGATGTGCCCGCCCACATTATCCCAGTTCAGGTTCGCACTGCCAGTCCACCAGTTTGCGATACTGGTGCTCCATGTGCCGGTGGCCTGCTGCGTGCCAGTGTCGCCACCGTTCGAGTCCCAGTACCATGTGTCGGCCTGGGCAGTGGTGGCGAGGAGTGGCAGGGCAAGCAGACACGCCGCGTGGGATCTGAGTTCCGCGAAGGGATGCGGGGCCGGAGAGAACACTCTGCGAAAAATCGGTCTCATGAAACAAGTCGAGGGGGTTTTGACGACCTTTCATCCTCAATGTATTTACCTGATGGTTGTCGAGCAAAATTGTCGGGTTGCTGATTTCAGCCCCGTGGAAGCACAATGATCCATCCGTCCGTTCCGATTGGCGGAAGCCGGGTTCTCATGGCCCTTTGGCCTGTCCTGTCCCGCGGAGTTCATTCAAAGGCCCGCGCGCTCCCTGGGCGTCAGACCGCGGCCAGCACCCTTTTCAGGATCTCCAGTGCTTCAGCCGCCTCTGCGCCACTGGCGTTCAGAGGCGGCAGCAGGCGGACGACATCCAGCCCGGCGGGGATCACCAGCAGTCCGGCATCCATCAAAAGCTGGCCGACCCAGATGGAGGCCGCCTTGCCGGAGGTTTTGAAGTCATCGTTCGCCTCGATCACGGAGGTGTCGAGCTGTAGTCCGATCATGCAGCCGAAGGCGCGGACGCCTTTGAGGGCCGGAACCTCCCACGAGGAGATTTCATCCGAAATGGCGGAACCGATTGCCTTTGCCTGGGCCGCGAGGTTCTCCCGCAAGATCACTCCCACAGTCGCCAGGGCGGTGGCGCAGGCGAGAGGCGAGCCACCGTAGGTGCTGCCATGGCTGCCTGGTCCGAGGATGTCGCAGAGGTCCATGCCATCACCGACAGGGCGCTTGCGGGCCCAGAAGGAACCCAGCGCATAGCCGCTGCCGATCGATTTCGCCCAACTGATGGCGTCGGGAAGGATCTCGTCCCCCGGGATGATCGAGCGCCATCCACCCAGCTCACCGGTCCGTCCGAGGCCGCACTGGATTTCATCGAACAGCAGCAGCAGGTCGTGCTTGTCCCGCAGCTTCGCCGCGGCGCGGAGGAATTCCGGCGTGGCCGGGTGGACGCCGCTTTCCCCCTGCACCGGCTCCAGCAGGATGGCCACCGTGTTCGGGGTGATGGCGGCTTCCAGGGCGGAGATGTCGTTGAACGGAAGATACCTGAAGCCCGGCAGCAACGGGCCGAAGCCGCCGTGGATCTTCTCCTGTGCGGTCGCCGTCATGGTGGCGAAGGTCCGGCCGTGGAAACTGCCGGTGAAAGTCAGGATCTCATGCCGCGGTGTGCCATCGGCGGCGGGTTTCGCGATGCCGTATTTCCGGGCGATCTTGATGAGCCCCTCGTTCGCCTCCGCGCCGGAGTTGCCGAAAAAGCACTTCCCGGGAATGCCGAGGACATCCTCCACCAGCACTTTCGCCAGCTCCCCCTGTTGTGGGATCTGGAACCAGTTCGAGACGTGGATCAGCTTCGCGGCCTGGTCCTGGATCGCCTTCACCACCTCCGGATGGGAGTGGCCCAGCGGGCAGACCGCGACGCCACCGGCGAAATCCAGATACTTCTTGCCGTCCCGGTCCCAGAGATACGAGCCTTCGCCGCGTTCCGGGTAGAACTCGTAGCGGCGGTAGTTCGGCATCGTGTATTGGTCGAGAAGCGAGGCGCTCATGATGGGCGGAGTGGAGAAAATCGGAAGGGGGGGGGCAATCGTTATCTGAAGGAGGATGGGAAATTTATCTTTGCAGGCTGGGAGCGGTTCCCATTAAGGAATACACATGAAATTTCTGAAGTGGGGTTCTTGCGTGATTCTGATGAACGCGGGAGCTTCCGCCGCAACCCTGACGGGCACGGTTGTGACCAACGCCCCCAACGCCTCGAACACCCAACTGGATGCGGGATCGGTCCTGAACTGGGCGGCGTGGAACACCACCAGTGCGACCGGAGTCGCTTCGGTGGTGGCGACGAACACGCTCCCGGGTGGTCCGGGTGCGGGCGCACCCGGCTATATCAGCAGTATCACGGCGGCCACCACCGGCAATGTCCGCGGGGCGGGAAGTGCGGTTCACAACTATTCATGGACGGGCCGGAGTGCCGCGCCGATCGGGTATGTTCTCGACGAAAATCTGGCAACGGTCGGGGAGGGGGTGAAGTTCACGGTGACCGGCGGGACAGCGCTTCTGGCGGACGAGTTCTATCGGGTGAATATCTGGGCGACCGGCTTCCGTGGCACGGGGGAACTCCAGGCGAGCTTGAATGGGGCGACATCATTGACTTTGGATAGCAGGGTTTTCGGAGATACGTCCGGGGCGAGACCCGCCACCTTGTTCCAACTCGATTTCCGGCCTGACAATGCCTCGGACCTGTTGGAGATTTCCTTTATTCTCAAATCCCTCGGCGCGACATCAGGGAGCGCCCATGTGGGCATCCAGGCGGTGAACGTGCAGATCATCCCGGAGCCATCTTCGCTGGTGCTTTCCGCCGTCTTCGGGGGGCTGGCACTGGCGCGGCGCCGCAGACGGTGAGCGGGAAGTGGAAGCTGGAGGGAAATTTCCAGTTGGCGGCATGGCTGGCATCGGCTGAGCTTCCGCTCTCCCATCCCACATGAGCCCAGAAGAAGCGCCTCCTTCACCCCACCAGCCAGCATTCCACCGGACGCTGGGAAACCTCATTTTCTTCAGCCGCTGGCTCCAGGCCCCGTTGTATTTCGGCCTGATTGTGGCGCAGTGCGTCTATGTCTTCCACTTCCTGGTGGAGCTGTGGCACCTGATCGGAAAGGCGTCGAGCATCGGTGAAACGGAGATCATGCTCACCGTGCTGGGGCTGATCGACGTGGTGATGATCGCCAACCTGCTGATCATGGTGATCGTCGGCGGTTATGAGACGTTCGTTTCACGCCTGAACCTCCAGAAGCACCCCGACCAGCCGGAATGGCTGTCGCATGTGAACGCGGGCGTGCTGAAGGTGAAGCTGGCGATGGCGCTCATCGGCATCTCGTCCGTCCACCTTCTGAAGACCTTCATCAATGCGAAGGAGGTGGGCAATGACGTGATCATCGCCCAGGTGGGCATCCACCTCACCTTCGTCGTGTCCGCGCTGATCCTCGCCTATGTGGACCGGATGACCTCCGGCGGCGGCAAGGCCAAGGCACACTGAGGTCACTCCGGCAGCGGCTTGCCCTTCGTCTCCGGAGCGAACCAGATGGCGATCATGCCGACGATGTAGATCAGCGTGATCACCGCACCCATCTGCGGATAACCTCCGTAGTGGGCGACCAGGTGGCCGCTGGTGAGGGCGCCCACGGCGGCGACCAGACGGCCCGCGTTGTAGCAAAGACCCTGGCCGGTCGCCCGCACGGCCGTCGGAAACAGCTCCGGCAGGTAGAGGGGGAAGAAGCCGTAGAAGGCCGCGGTCGCCGTGCCCGCCAGATAGACGTAGAACAGGAACTGGTTGTTGTACTCCGTCTGCGTCCGGAACAGCCAGGCGCAAACGATGAGCGAAAGCGCGCAAAGCGTGAAATACCCCCAGCGGCGGCTGAAACGTCCCAGCAACATGGGTGCCAGCAGGCTGCCGGTGACCGCTCCCCATGAGGAGATCATGTGGGCGCTCGCCTTTGCGCCGGAGTCGCCCTTTGACATCACGTCGGCCCACAACGGGATCCATTGCACGGACGCCCAGGTGCCGATCAGCGCCACGGAGGAAAGGACGATGCCGACGAGCGTCCGCTTCAGCAGGACGTGGTGGGTGAGCACCTGCCGCAGCGGGGAGGCGTCGGTGCGGGATGCCTCCTTGGCATGTTGCCATTTCTCCGACTCCGGGACAAAGAGCCGGATCAGGAAGGTGAGGATGGCGGGGGATGCCCCCACGAGGAACATCCAGCGCCAGGAGTCCACGGTCACATGGACGTACATGGCGATGACGCCGACGATGACCATCCCGAGGTTCGCCGCCGCGCCGATGGCACCCGCCAGCCAAGGGCGGTGTTTTTCCGGCCAGACTTCCATCACCAGGGCGACGCCCAGTGCCCATTCACCGCCCATCCCGAGGGCTGCGATGAAACGGAACGCGCCCAGATGCCAGGGTTCCTGCGCGAAATAGCCCGCGCCGCTGAACAGGGAGTAGCAGAGGATGCTGAACGACATCGCCTTCACCCGGCCGATCTTGTCGCCCAGCCAGCCGAAGGCCGCGCCGCCGAGGGCGGCCCCGACCAGGAAGGCGGCGGTGATGATGCCCATCCACTTTCCGACCTCTCCCTCATGGCCAGGCCCGAGCATGTCGAGCAGCGCGGGGCGTGCGACCACGGGGAAAAGGCCGATTTCAAAGCCATCGAAAAGCCAGCCAAGGAAAGCCGCGGCCAGAGCCAGATAAGCCGCTCTCTTGTTGGGGACGGAAGGAAGGGTTTGGGTAGCCATTGTGCGTGTTCTAAACAAACTACGTTCCACGGCCAGCTATTTTTGCATGCAATTCAATTTGCAGAGGCATTCATGTTGTGGATGAGTTGCGCATTGCGGCGCTCCAGCGCCTGCCGGATTTCGGGCCGGAGGGGTTGGTCAAGGAGCCGGTTGTTGATTTCCAGCCACGTCCGTCGGTGCGCGTCGAACTCGTTTTCTCCATTGAGGGGAGTGATTTTCGCATTGTGGAAAAAAGCGGTCGTCCGTTGCCAATCCCTGAATGCGTCGTCGAGGGGCAGGAAATCCTGGCGGGGCAGGCGATTGTCTTCCGGAGAGATCCAGTAGCGAAGGAGAATACGGTCCATTTCGACCACCCCCTTCCGGCGGATGAATTCTTTGGCGAGCGGTTCCCGGATCATCCGGACATGCTTCCAGACTTCGTTGAAATCGACATCAATCATCGCTCCGGCGGCTTTCACATAAGCCGGGCTGTTCTCCAAGTTGGTGTTTTTCTTGGAGGCATCCGTGACCCAGGCGAAGGCAGCGCGGGGTTCGTCAGGGTGGCAGGGGATGCGGGAACAGATGGGGGCCGGGTCGGTGTGGGGCGCTGGGTTTTGCGGGATGGTGGATCGGCGGCGGGGGCGGTGCTTCTGGCTTCGGCGGGACCACGGGCGATCCAGCCGAGCGCGAGGCCGCAGATGAGCGCGAGAAAGGCCGGAAGGATTTTCACCATTCCGGCCTTTAGCGGGAAAGCGGGCGGACCGCAAGGGGACGTCACTTCAGCGACTTCATGTCGATGACGAAGCGGTATTTCACATCGCTTTTCAACAGCCGGTCGTAGGCGGTGTTGACGTAGTCGATGTCGATCATCTCGATATCCGAGGTGATGTTGTGCTCACCGCAGAAATCCAGCATCTCCTGCGTCTCCTTGATCCCGCCGATCAGGGAGCCGGTGAGGATCTTCCGGCCGAAGATGAGGTTGAAGGAAGAAACCGGCAGCGGCTTCTCCGGAGCGCCCACAAGGGTGAGGGTGCCGTCCAGCTTGAGGAGGTTCAGGTAGATGTTGATGTCGTGCTCCGCGGAGACGCAGTCGATGATGAAGTCGAAGCTGCCGAGGTGGGCGTTCATTTCGTCCTCGTTCTTCGAGATCACCACCTCGGATGCGCCGAGCCGTTTCGCGTCCTCCGCCTTTCCGGGGGAGGTGGTGAAAAGGACAACCTTTGCCCCGAACGCATGGGCGAACTTCAGTGCCATGTGGCCCAGTCCTCCGAGGCCCACGACGCCCACCTTGTCTCCCTTCTGGATGCCCCAGCGCTTGATCGGGGAATAGGTGGTGATACCCGCGCAGAGCAGGGGGGCGGTGGCCGCGAGATCGAGGTTTTCCGGGACGCTCAGGACGAAGGACTCATCGACCGTGACGCTGTCCGAGTAACCGCCGAAGGTATGGCCGCCATCCGTATGCTTGTCAGGGGCGTTGTAGGTGAAAATGGCTCCTTTCTCGCAGAACTGTTCCAGGTGCTGCTTGCAGTTCGGACATTCCTGGCAGGAGTCCACCATGCAGCCGACGGCGGCGAGATCGCCGACCTTGAACTTGCTGACGTGGCTCCCCACGCGGGTCACACGGCCGACGATTTCGTGGCCGGGAACGCAGGGATAGACGGTGTTCTGCCACTCGTTGCGGGCCGTGTGGAGGTCGGAGTGGCAGACCCCGCAAAAGAGGATCTCGATTTCGACATCGCGCGCGGTCGGATCGCGGCGTTCGAAGTTGAAGGGTTTGAGGGTGTCGGTGGCGGACAAGGAAGCGTAGCCGAGGGCGGAGGACATGGTGGTGGTGATTGGTTCGGAAGCACCCGGAATCTAGCAAGAAAAGAGCCCGCGTCCAGAGGTGGACGGGGGCTTTTCCGGTGACGCTTTTGAGGAGGCGCGACCTTCCGCTTACTTCCGGCGGCGGCGCAACACGAGGCCCATGCTGCCGAGGATCGCGAGGGCGGCGGTGGAGGCCTCAGGGATCAGGGCATCGGGGACGATTTCGCCGGAGGCGAGGATCTTGGCACTGTAGAGGTCGTCAGAGAGCAAGAACCGGATCTGGCTGACCTGACCGCTGGTCAGCCCGGATGTGCCACCGGCAAAAACGATCTGCTCCGCCCCGCCGCCGACATCGGCCGTGCCGTTCCAGCCAAGGATGGTGAGGAGGCCGCCTGTCCAGTCCGCGCCGGAGGAGTTGGCGAAGTTGACCAGGCTGGAGCCGACGGACAGGTCGAGGGTGGAGGCCCCCCTGACGGCGAGGGTGGAGAAAGTCTCGCTGCCCGCTGTCTGGAGGATGCCGCCTTCGCGGAGCGTGACGGCGGCGGCATTCTGGAGGCGGTCCGCGGCCGCCAGTGCGAGGGTGCCGTTGGCGATGTCCAGTGCGGAAGTGCCGGTCAGGCGGGTGGTGACGTTGAGGGTGCCTCCGGTGACCGTGGTGGTTCCGGTGTAGGATTTGTCCGTTCCGGAAAGGGTCCAGGAGCCGGTGCCCGCCTTGGTCAGGGAGGTGACGGAGATGTCAGGCCCCCCGCTGTTGGAGATGTTCCCGGTCACTTCGCCGGTTGCTGCCGTGGACCCCTGGAGGGTCAGGTTTTTTCCCACCGTCGCGCTGGTGGAGGTGATGTTGCCTGACAGGATGAGGACGCCTGAGTCCCCGGACTGTTCGATGACGCCGCCTCCGGTGTTGGCACCGCCGGGCCGCAGGGTGAAGGTGCGGGTGACCGTTTCACCCGTTCCGGTGTAGCGGAGGGTGCCGGTGGTATTGCCTTCGCCCAGGTTGATGGACGTGTTGTTGGGCGACGAGGTGCTGGGATTACCGAGATTGTTGGCGAAGGAGGAGATGCTGAGGACGCCGTCATCCACACGGGTGATCCCGGCGTAGGTGTTGTTGCCGGAGAGGACCCAGGTGCTGGAGCCATTCTTGATGAGGTGCTGGTTGTTGCCCGCGCCGCTGATGTTTCCGGAAATGGTGGAGACTCCGCCGTTTCCGGTGAGGACCAGACCGGTGCCGGCTCCGCCGGTTGCGGCGCTGCTGTCGATGAATACGTCGCCGCGCAGGTCGAGGGTGCCGCTGTTGGAGCTGAAGCGGGAGTTGTTGCCGCTGCTGTTGTCGAGGGTGACGTTCCCCGTCCAGACGTTGTCTCCCGACTGGTTGACCAGGGCCGCGCTGTTTCCGGTGAGCGGGGTCCCGGTGATCTTCAGGGTTTCCCCGGTGACGGTGACGTTGTTCTCAAGGCGGAGGGCTCCGTTCGCGGCGATCTCGGTTCCCACCGTGCTGGAGCCGAGAGCATTGTTGCTGCGGACGGTCAGGATTCCTCCCGCGCCCACCGTGGTAAGTCCGGTGTAGGTGTTGTTGCCGGAGAGTACGACGTTGTTGTTGCCGGTTTTCGTGAAGGCCAGGGTACCGCCACCGCTTCCATCGGAGATCGCGCCGGAGATGGTGATCGCGCCATTCGAGCCGGTGCCCGGACTTCCCGCGGTGAGGGTCTGGGTGTTCCCGGTGGTTGCGGTGCCTGCGACGCCCGTCTGGATTTCCAGGAGGCGGATGGAGTTGTTGGTCCAGCTTTGGCTGGCGGTCAGCGCCAGCGTGCCCAGACCGGTGGCGATCACCGCGGTGCCGTCGAGGCCCGATGCCAGCGTGATGCCCCCTGCTCCCAGGGAAATCGATCCTCCATTCGCCGCGTAGGCTCCACTGGCATTTCCGGAGCTGAGGGTAACGGTGCCCTCTTCAAAGGTGATGCTGTTGGCTCTCTGCGCGCCGTTGATGCGAATGATGTAGGATCCGGTCGCACTCGTCCCGGCGGCGGTGTTTCCGGCCGCCAGGAATACGTCGCTGTCCTGGATGTAGCCGATGGTCGCGATATCGCCGTCCGGCGAGGTGGACCACACATTGTTCTGCCCCCATGTGTTGTTCCCTCCCCCGGAGGTGGTCGAACTGGAGCCGGCGGTCAGTCCGTTGCTATCCCAATAGAGAGGGGCTGCGGGGGCAATCCCGCTGAGGCAGAAAAGGGACGGGATGGCGGCGAGACGGCACGCCAGCAGCAAGCTGGTGGGTTTCATGGGGATGGGTTATGGGAAGATTCCGGAAGCGCTTCCGGCTGTTGAGACGGAAAACGTCGATTAGACGGGAATCCTCTCACTGCCAATGAAAAATGGGTCGGATGCCGCGCCGGGGCATTTTCCGGCGGAGATTTCTTGCGCATCCCGCCCACGCTTACAAACTGACACTCCGCGTCGTCTGCTGACGTGGCGACAACCTCCATACCCGATAAGAAACAATGGAATTCCAGTGCCCCCACTGCGGGATCAACATGACAACGGAAGATGAGAACGCCGGCCAAGTGGTCGCCTGCCCTTCATGCTCCGAGAAATTCGAGATACCCGCTCCGGCGCAACGTGAAGCTCCGACAAGAACCAAAAAGGCGCGGCACAAGCTGCGCGGAGGCTGGGAGGAGGAAGACCACGCGAACGTGAACTTCCTGCTCAGCCTCGGCCTGGCGATCGCGATCACGGTGGCGTTCATGGTCGCGCTGGTGCCATTTCCTCCGAATCCCGTTTCGGACCTTTTCCTGCGGCGGGGTTGGGTGAACTACGCTGAGACGTTTTTCTTCGTCTGGGGGGTGGTGATCCTGGTGATGAAGTGGCGGAAATCCGTCCGGCAGCAGCGGGCGATGCTCCTGGACATCCTGCCGAAGTCCCTCGGGGACGAGATCACCTCGGAGACGGTCCCCGGTTTCATCGACCACATCTACAACCTGCCGATGCAGCTCAGGGACAGCCTGATGGTGAACCGGCTGAGGAAGGGACTGGAGCTTTTTGAGAAGCGCAACGACAACGCGGAGGTCAACAATGTGCTCGACGCGCAGTCCGACATCGACGCAAACCGGATCGCCGGATCCTACACGTTGCTGAAGGTGTTCCTGTGGGCGATCCCGATCTTCGGGTTCATCGGAACGGTCCAGGGACTCTCGGTTGCGGTGAGTTCTCTTTCCGCAGGTGCTGACGACCTGGAGATGCTGAAGGAATCCATCAACAAGCTCACCAGCGGCCTGGGGGTGGTTTTCGACACCACGTTCCTCGGGCTCATCCTCTCGATCATCCTGTCCTTCCCGATGGCGGTGATGCAGAAACACGAGGAGGAAATGCTCACGACCATCGACGTGTTCTGCAACGAGAAGCTGCTGCCCCGCCTCAATGACACGAAGCGGGACAAGGGTGACTTCTTCTCCGAAGTGGAGGACATCCCGGCCTTCGCCGCTTCCCTGACGAAGGCGCACGAGCGGTTCCTGGTGGACCTGAACCTGGCGACGAAGTTGCTGGCGGATGCGGGGGAAACGCTGAAGACGCGGCTCGACACCCACCAGACGCATGTCGAGGGCGCGTTCATCCAGTCGATCAACCGGCTGACGACGGAAACCCGCGAGGCTTTCACCAAGCCCACCATCGAGATGAACAACTACTTCGCGACGCTCAGCAAGGGGATCGAATCCCTGGACGAGACGTTGAGGAAACTGGGCGGCGAGACCATCGTCGTGAAGAAGCGCGGACTGTTCTCCCGCTGATCATCCCGAACGGATCAGGATCATGGCACGGAGAAAATCCAGTGGATCCGGTGGGGGCATCTCGCTGTTTCCCTTCCTGGACATCATCGCCAGCGTCATCGGCATCCTCACGCTGATGATCAAGGTGGTGAGCGACATCAAGGCGCTGGAGCAGACGAAGGACAAGGCCGGCATCGAGGTCGCGCTGGAACACCAGCAGGTCATGCGCGAGATCCAGGAGCGGAACAAGCGGAGGGAGGAGATGAAGGAGAAACTCGCCCTCCATGGCTCTGCGGTCGTGGAGTTGAACGAGCTGGAGGATCGCCGGGTCGTCCTGCGCCGGGAACTCGATGCCGCCAAGGCGCCGGCGGATGGTGACGCCACCTTGCAGCGGA